>JAOTVR010000001.1 GCA_029863305.1 Gammaproteobacteria bacterium
TTCGATATCGTCAGACACTCTCGGTGGGGAAACGAACCGCGGGGTGGGCGCCGACCTCCCCGCGCTTTAATTATGCGATTGGCTACGGAGTATCCGGCGGTGGAGGCGTAAATATCGGGACCAGCGGACATTCGTCGATTTCGCTTCCTTGGATCTCACTGCCCACAGACAGAAACTCCAGTCCGGCAGCGACAATAAAAGATAGCACGAGCGATGCTCCCGGCATCGACCATCTCTTGTCATACAATGAGATTCAACGGATCGTAAGGAGTAACCCATGAACATGCCAAAGCCATCGCCTGGTCACCTCCTCCTTGAGAAGCTGGCCGGATCCTGGGTAGGAGAGGAGATCATGCATCCTTCCCAGTGGGATCCAAAAGGCGGAGTCGCGATCGGAAGAAACAACCACACGCTCAGCCTCGGGGGATTCGCCCTGCTTGCCGATTACGAGCAAGAGCGAGACGGCGCAATCACGTTTACCGGCCACGGTGTCTACACTTACGACCCAAAGGAGGGTCACTACTCCCTCCACTGGTTCGACTGTATGGGCTCACCTCCGGAAGTATTTGTGGGTGGATTCGACGGCGACATCCTCACACTCGCCCACGGCGGGCCAGGAATGCACGCACGCATGACCTCCGACTTCTCGACCCCCGAAGTCATGCAGGGGATGATGGAGATGTCTCCAGATGGACAAGACTGGAAGGTCCTCTACGAGGCAAGCTACAGGCGAACCTGAAGATGGTTTTTCTACCAATTGATCCGCGTCATCCCGGCGGCATGTCAGGCGCTCGCATGCCTGGCTGCGCCCGTTCGCCAGCTTCAGCGTCTCCTGCGCTCGACCGCGAGAACCTCGCGTATTTCTGCGGCTGACATTCTGCCTATATGGCGAAACAACTCCCGTCCGTCAGGAGCGAACAGCGCGTGCTGCGGCAGTTGGAGACTCGTAAGGTCGGCAGCAAGCACATGTTTGGGGTCGAGCGACAATCGTTTTGCCCAGCGCGCGGCTGTCTCCCGCGTTGCGGGATGTCCGTAGGCTTCGGGTTCGCTCGTCATAACAGTCACAAATGCGACTCCCTCGGGAGCTTCTTTTGCAAGCGACCGGATTGCATTCGACTGAGGCTGGCACGATGAGCACCACTCGGCTGCATAATCGACCCAGACGTACTGGTCCGGGAAATGTGCCAGTGCGACCGGCTCTCCCAGCGCGTTAACAGCGGTCGCGTTCGTCTCTTGCCCGAATTGAAGTCGCGAACCACCATAGGACGCAGACGATCCGGAATCGCACGCCGCCAGCCACACAATCACAACGAGCGCGAGACAACGACTCGTTGACGGCCAACCGCCTCGTGATTTGTGCAGTGACATAGCTGCGAATTTACACTGGCGTTCCCACGCATGACTTGCGCTGGCTCACGTTTGTCTGATCTTGTGGATCGGCCGCGTCAACTCTATGATCAACGAGCACGTAATTTTCACTCTTTTCGCGGCGGGGTGACACAGTGAGCGATGAAATTTCAAGAATCGAGAAGCAATTGTATGAGCTAACGATCAAGCTCAACGAGCTTCGCAAGACCCACTCCGGAGATGAAGTTGAGAACTACACGTTTTCAACACTGGATGGTAACGTCACGTTACTCGATCTGTTCGGCGACAGCGATCGATTGCTCATGATTCACAATATGGGCCAGGGTTGTCGCTATTGCACACTTTGGGCCGACGGTTTCAACGGCTTCCTGCCGCACCTCGAATCGGTGATGGCCGTTGTCCTCGTGTCGAAGGATCCGCCGGATGTACAGCGCACATTTGCGAACTCCCGCAATTGGCGCTTTCGCCTCGCCTCCCACGGCGGTGGCCAATACATCCAGGAACAGACCGTCATGCAGGGAGAGAACAATACGCCCGGCGCCGTGGTGTATGAACGCGAAGGAAGTCGCATCAGGCGAAAGAATGCCGCAGTGTTCGGCCCCGGGGATTTGTATTGCTCAATCTGGAACCTGCTCGGCATGGCCGGGCTCAGTGCAACCGAGTGGACACCACAATACAACTACTGGCGCCGTCCCCGGAAAATGGATGATGGTGGCGCAAACCTGAATGACTGAAACACGATGATCGATTCGACATCATCAATCGCGCAGAACGATCAGATCGGAACCGTGCCGCTGCAATCATCGTCTTGATGAGTCAGTGAACCAGGAGCATAAGCCCTTGAACTGCTTTGGGTTGTGGTCCACCATCATCGCAGACGGTTCTTTCGAAGATGGCGATGAATGCAGACACTCGAGATTACGATATCGTCGGGATCATTGCGCGCTCGCCCTGGTTCGCCGACCTTCCTGCCAAGGCACGTCAACGCCTCGTCGAGGCCGCCCGGATTCGCTCCTACCGCAAGCACAGCTACCTTTATACGACCGGTGAAAAAAGCACCGAGATCTACTGCATTCTGTCAGGCCGCGTACGAATGTTGCTGACCAGCGCAATTGGTCAGGAATACGCCGTAACCGACTATGATCCCGGCACCTGGCTCGGGGGAGAATTCTTGTCCGGCGACAACCCGGCACGACTGGATGCCCAGATCAATGAAACCACGACGGTACTGACATTGCCGCGCAACCTGGTGCTCGACCTGGCCGAACAGCATCCGGGAATATTCAAGCACTTGTTTACCGACTACATGTTCCGCCTGTCCGGAATTGTCTTGTTATTACAGGGCATGGCTTTTTATCCGCTCCGGGCCCGGCTGGCTGGCTGGTTTGTGGAGCTTATCGAAAAACACGGCACACAAAGCGACGGCAAGCTGTATCTTGACGTGCACCTCAGCCAGAACGACCTCGCGCAACTCAGTCTGGGCTCGCGTCAGCGAATCAACAAGATTCTCGGCGAATGGCGCGAGCGGGGCATCGTCGAGATGCAGGGCAGTCGCTACCTGATTCGGGACATGAACGCGCTGGTTCAGGAGATGGAACTCAAGGACGACGATAACTGAGCGCTGGTCGCGGCCGCGACAGCTGCCCGATGTATCGCCGTGTACTGTTGCAGATCAGATAACCAGGAATAAACAGTCTCGACAGGCGGATCCAGACGTATGCGAACAGCGATGAAACTGGGCTACGGCATCGGCCAGATCGGCACGGGTGTGAAAAACACCGCGTTCAGCATATTCCTGTTTTTCTATTACAACCAGGTACTTGGGGTACCGGGCAGCCTGGCGGGCATGGCCTCGCTACTGGCGCTGCTCATAGACGCGATCACGGATCCCATGGTCGGCCAGATGTCTGATCGTTTCAAGTCTCGCTGGGGCCGCCGCCATCCGTTCATGCTGATCGGCGCAGCGCCATTCGGAGTTGCGCTTTATCTGCTGTTTGCTCCGCCGGCCGGACTGGATGAGCCAGGACTGTTTGCGTGGCTACTTGGGTTCGCCATCCTGGTGCGCGTCTTGCTCACGTTCTTCTTCGTCCCACACCTGTCACTGGGCGCAGAAATAGTCCGTGACTACCACGAGCGAACCGCGCTGATCGGATACCGTATGTTCTTCCAGATGGGCGGTGGCCTGTTTGTATCGATGGTCGGCCTGATAATATTCTTTCCGCCGAGCGAGGCCTATGCAAACGGGATGCTGAACGCGGCGAGTTATCCGGGCTTTGCCGTATTTGCAGGCACTCTGGGCACACTGGCCATGCTTTGGTCAATTCTCGCGACTCGCTCGACAATACCGATGTTGTCGGATCCGATCCCGAACCCTGATGCGGTACATCCGGTATGGGGTTTTGTCACCGTCTTTCAGACATTGCGACAATTCGCATTCAGGAAGCTCTTCCTGACCATGCTCGTTTTTACGACTATCGTCGGTGTCACCCAGACGCTGATCATTTACACCGGCACCTATCTGTTCGGCTTTTCTCCGGATCAGCTCGCCATCGCCGCTGCGTCGCCGATTTTGGGTGTGCTGCTGGGACCACCGGCCGTCAAACAAATGTCGCAAGTCTTTGACAAGAAGAAATCGATGATGCTTTGCCTGTTCTGGGGCTCGGTGTTCGGCTTCTCGACACAAACGGCATTCCTGCTCGGCATCCTGGAGCCGATGAGCGTCGACGCCCGACTTACATTCGTTTTTCTGATGAACGGCGTGTCACAGATCTTCTTCGTCGGCTTATACATTATTATGGATTCCATGCTCAGCGACACAATCGACCAGCACGAGCTCGATACGGGTCGTCGCGAGGAAGGGCTGTTCTTTTCAGCCAGCTCCTTCGCACAAAAAGCCAGTTTTGGGTTCGGAGCGCTTGTCGCAGGCATTGGCCTGGATGTCATCGAATTCCCGAAGGGCGCCGCGGTCGGCGATGTTCCCGCGGATATCCTGGTCGACTTCGCAGTTTTCGCGGGGCCGATGATGATGATCGTGCTGCTATCCAGCGCCTTGATTATTCGCACCTATCCGATCGACCAGAATGAGCACAGCCGAATTCTGCAAGCGATCCATGACATGAAGCCCGAAAGCACCTGACGACACACGGTCGTAAGACTCTTGCCAATGATCCTGCTGGCATTACTGGCCATTGCTGCGACGGCCGTGGTCTGCTTGTGGCCTGCGCGGATGACATCCTCGGCCCATGGCGTATCCATGCGCCGGGCGTGTTACCTCCCGAGGATTCCGGATTCCCATCTGAGCCTGTCGAGGCCGCTGGTCCAGTCGAACAGCCTCGCATCCAAACCGATCAATAGGCGGCTTTCTCGGGTCGGTGCGGGCCAGTGAGTTCAAGGTCCTCAGATCTGATCCTGCTCAACTATCGTTTGAATGCAGCCGAAGTACCGCCAATATCCAGTGGCTGGTCGATGGGTCGGGTCATCTTCGGATGATGGCCCGAGGTGAATCGCGTCGCCAGATACAAAGCCTGACAGGCATTCTTACCTGTCTCCTGCGTGACAAGAGCCTGTCCCCGGAGTGACAGACACAGCCGCGTTGCTGCCGTAGATTGGGCCAATGTCGAGTACACACAACCTAACCGGAGTTACCAAGATGGACGACATGACCCCTGACAAGATCAAGGACTTGCTGGATGCCGCGATCAAGAGCAACACTGCCGCATGGAGCGCACAGAGCAAATATTTCGATGACCTCGTCAAGCGTAATGTAGCCTCATTTGCAGCCTTGTCTGAAGCTCGTGTTTCGAGTCTGAAAGAGATCGGCGAATCGCAGACTTTTAATCAGGCGTTCGAGGCCAATATTGCGTACGAAGACGCCGTGCGCGAAGAGCTGAAGAAAATGTACGAAGAAAACAGGCAGGCCTGGGATGACCTGCAGGACGAGATCAAGGCGATCTACACGCCGCCCGGCGACGAAGAAGAAGCCGCGTAGTCAGGTGGCACACGGACATGGATCAAACCGGACCTTCAGTCGGCGGTCCGGGTTTCCTGTTCAGTAATCGTGCGCTGCAAGCGCATCATCAAGGCGACGCAAACCCGCGCTCACCTCGCCCCCTACCTGCGGAAGCGCTTGTTCGAAGTGCCAATCAACGGGGACTTTTCTTACCGGGTTCGCGGCCATCGACGGTAGATCACAGTTCGTCATCAGCAAGGTACCCGGCTCCCGCACGCCGGTGTACAGTAATGGCGCTGAGCACATCAACTCCTTTGGTTTGGGCCTGTGCGCCGATGGCAATGGCCTGTTCCATGCCGTAACGAGCTACTGCAAAAAGCTGACCATTGCTATTATTTGCTGTCGTGAAAAGATGCCCGATCCCGCGTTTTACGCATTGTGTCTGCAAGAGTCGTTTGACGCGCTAAAATCGGCTTACGCCGAGGAACGAGCGGCGAAACAAATTGCCTAACGTCACATCCGTCTATCAATGAGAATCCCACGCAGCCTTGTTGTCACCGTCGTCGCATTACTGCCGGCACCGCTCGTCACAGCCCAGACGGCAAGCAATGAATCAGAAAGCGCCAGGCGAATCGCCGTGTGGGGCTCGTCGGTTGCAAACGGCGCGGGTGATGAATCGCAGCGAGGAGGCTATGCCGGACGACTCGAAACGCTGCTGGAGCCTCGCGGTTGGGTATTATTCAATCAGTCCCGCGGCGGCGACAGTACGGTCACGATAAGGTCGCGATTCGAGCCCGGTGAAGCTCCGGACCCCGATACCGAGTACCTCACGACGGTCGATCCCGCGTATGTCCTTATTGGCCTTTCGCTGGGCAATGAAGGAATAGCCCAGTGTCGATTGGGCCAGACTCGTGGATGCACCTCGACCAGTAAGGAAGCAGACGCAATCTACACACAGTTTGCCAGCGGCCTGCAGCGTCTGATTTCCCGCGCGCGCGCGGCAGGGATCACGCCAGTCGTTACACTGGCGTACGCCCGCAGCGATTTTTCCGAGCGTGAATACGCTTACACGCGACGCATGAATCTGCTGATCAATTCCTGGGATGTACCGAGCGTCAATCTGCTTGGTGCTATTGACGATGGCGAAGGTCGCTGGGCGCGTGGGTTCTGGGGCGATCCACTGCACCCCAATGCAGCGGGTCACACCGAGATGCTGCACGCGTTTGTCCCGTCGTTGTTTGCCGCACTCGAGGCGGGCAAACCAGTTCCCGTGAGATCGGATGCGCGTGGATTTGTGCGTGTGCGCCGTAATGTTGCTGTGCCGATGTCGTTTGATGTCGACGATACGATGCGCTCGTTTGCACTCACCTTCATGATACGGCCTGCTAAAGACGGCATCATCGCAACTGTCAATGGCCAGACTCTTGATTACGCTGTTTCTGTATTTCGCCGCTCCTATGGGGAATTTGAGTGGGACACCGAATCGATGCAGCTAACGCCAGGCGGCAATCGGTTTGCGGCGACCCTGAGCATCTCCGATGGCAGCATCGGCTATCGTGCGTCCAGCGGTAACCTCATTTCGTCCCCCGTGGGATCGGTGGCTCGTGGCTGGCATCATGTGACGCTTTCGCATTACGCTGCGCGTGGAGAATCCCTGTTGTATGTCGACGGTCAGCTCATTGCTACTGTCGCAGAACGACTGCAACCGGAGTCATTCTTTCTTGGCGGCCCGGGTAGAGGCGGACGTGGCGCAAAAGCAGCTCGGGCCGACTACAAGGACTGGATGGTGCATCGCGCCGGTTTGAACAGTGATGAAGTGACAGCGTTACACCAGGGGCGGTTGCTGCAGGCAAGCCTGGAAGTGTACGCGCCGCTGAACGGCACGCATCGGTCCGTATCGGAGAACCGGGCCCAGAGTCTGTCGGAAATCCGAATCGATCCCGCCGTGGTTGAATTCGGATCCGACACCGAATGACGTCATGTCGCGATCCGGGCGCAAGGCGGCGGCGATACGGTTCCGCCAGAACATCCGGCGAAGCAACCAACTGCATCGTGAATACCTGGATGACGCACGCCTCCTGAGGAACTACGAGCGCTTTGCGAATTGGCAGCTCGAATACCTGCTTCCTTATTTCAGCGACCTGCATGCGCGGGAGGGCTATGCGAACGCAATCGATTTCACCATGAGCGACCTGGCGGGTGTCGGCATTTCCGAGCGCGACCGTGATCTGGAACGCGCCGCTCCGGCGATCACCCGGCTGCTTCCGCCCGGCGGCCTGGCGACCATTGCGTCGGCCGCGGAGATGAACGCCCGCGTCCTGCAAATTAACATCGCGATTTGTCGATGCCTGCTTGTCGGCGACGAGCTTCCGGACCGGATAACAGAATCTGTCTATTGCGTCGCTTGCCGCAAGGCCAGTTCCCTGGACGAATGTGTGGAGCTCGTGCACCTGGTCACAGGATTGGGCAGGACACTCAAATCACTCGTCAAGGTGCCCATGATCGGGATGACCCTTCGTGCCATGCGCGCTCCTGCTCATGCCGCCGGGTTTGGCGCGCTGCAGGAATTCCTGGAAAAGGGCTATCGGACCTTCAGGGAGATTCCGGACACGGATCACTTTCTTGTCGAAATTGAAACGCGCATGGTCGCCGTGTTCGAGCGAATCTACGCCGCGCCACTGGATCAGCTCCACTGACATCCGCCAACCAGGCATCGCCAGAAACTAGCGCTGCAGTTGCCGCGCCTTGACTTTCTCCGTCCTGTCATAGGCGAGCAGGGCCCGCAACGCGCTCATTGAAGGGTCGGGATCCAGTCCGTCCGCCAGCCGGTAAATCTGCTCGTAATACCAGCCAATGCGGGCAAAGCCATTGATCGCCTTGATTACTGCAATGGGGGAGTTCGGTCCCAGCACGCCGGGGCCAATACGCATGTTCTTCTCTGCATTCGCAGCCTGTTCGATCTCACCAGAGAGGATTTTCGCGGGAAAATCCGGGTCGACGCACAAGGGTCGAGCCAGACCGATCACGTCGATGTCGCCCTCTGCCAACGCCTCATTCATGCCCTGTACCGATCGAAAGCCGCCCGTCACCATCAGCGGCATCTTCGCAACCCGCCGCGCGGCGACTGCATAATCGAAGAAATACGCTTCCCGTGCCCTTGTGCTGGCCCGTACCTTTTGCTCGAAGACAGGCTCCAGACCCGCGATGCCCAGCAATCTCGGTTGCTCGTAATTGCCACCGGAAATTTCAAGCAGATCGAGCCCTTCCTCGTTCAGCATTTCAATCACGCGCAGACAATCCTCGAAGGTGAAGCCACCTTTTTGAAAATCAGCGGAATTCAGTTTTACTGCAAGCGGAAATTCCGGGCCGACACTGGTGCGCACTGCGCGCACCGTTTCCAGCAATAATCGGGATCGGTTTTGCAGCGAGCCGCCCCACTCATCGTCGCGCAGGTTCACTCGCGGCGAGAGAAACTCGGACAACAGGTAGCCGTGGGCGCTGTGGATCTGCACGCCAGTGAAGCCGGTCTGCTGCGCGACGCCCGCTGCGAACGCAAATCGCCCGATGACGTCTCGAATCTCGTCACCGGTCAGCGCGCGCGGCTTGCCAAAACGTCCGCCGGGTAGCGCAACCGGGATGTCGGACGGCCCTACCGGCTCCGCGGCAATCAATTTTGGCGTTTGCCGCCCCGCGTGGCTTATCTGCATCCAGAGATGCGTATCGTCTGCTGTGCCCGCTTTCGCCAGCATCTCGAGCGCCGTCAGTTGCCCCTCGTCCTGCGGCCCATCGATAACGATATTGCCGGCCCGTTCAAGATAGCGACGGTCGACCTGCACGTTGCCCGTGAGCAGCAGTCCTGCGCCGCCCTCGGCCCAGCGGCGATACAGCGTGACATGCCGTTCTGTCGCCCGGTTGCCGGCATCGGCCAGACCTTCTGTCATCGCGGCTTTGCACAGACGGTTCCTTACCCCAGCCCCGCAGGGCAAGGTCAGCCGCCTGGCAATTCTGATGTCCGCTTTGGATTTTCTGGCGTTCAAGTTACTGTCTGCGCATCAAATAAGGTCGAGTAATGCGGGCAATGTCCAGGGCAATGGGCTGCACGATCAGTGTTACGAGTCCGGAGTATCGAGCTTACCGCAAGGCCACCCACCGCGCCTGTGCAGCGCATCCCCAACGCGTCGACTTGACCCTGTCCGGAGTTATGCGGATAAAGTGTTCGCTAACGGATGAAAGTAATTGTCAGAAACCAGCAGGGGCATCGATGATATGGACTTGAAGTTATTGGCAACGGTCTTTGGGATCGTATTTCTCGCTGAACTTGGCGACAAGACGCAGCTTGCCACGCTGCTCTTTGCCTCCAGGTCGCCCGGTAATCTGATCGCGGTATTTGTCGGCGCCTCGGCAGCCCTGGTGCTGGCGTCCGCGATCGGCGTTGTCGCCGGTGGCATCATCGCGCAGTACGTCAATCCCCGGCACCTTTCGTACGTGGCGGGTGTAGGATTTCTGCTGATAGGCGCCTGGACGATATGGCAGGGTGCCAACCTGAGCTAAGCGTCAACCATCAAGGTGCATATATGAGAATTGCCGGATTCATTAATCGAGTGCTGCTTCTCGCAGTTGTAACTGCCAGCCTGGCTGCGCCTGGCTGTGCGACTCAGCAGGTAAGCAGCGAGACAACGGCGCTGCGCATTCTGCTTACCAATGACGACGGTTACGATGCGCCAGGCATCCAGGCTCTCCGGGCGGCCCTCGTTGCGGCCGGGCACGACGTGATCCTGGTGGCGCCTTTGCAGGATCAAAGCGGCAGCGGAGCGCGCGTGACGACTCAGGGTACGCTTGACTACAAAGAGCAATCGGCAGGCGTATGGTCCGTTGACGGCTCGCCGGCGGATTCAGTGCTGATCGGGCTGCTCCACATTATGGGAGATGAATCACCGGATCTCGTGGTGTCGGGCGCCAACTTCGGGCAGAACCTGGGTTATGCCATCAACTCGGGTACTGTCGGCGCTGCAACCGTTGCGATGTATGTGGGAATCCCGGCGATCGCAGTTTCGGTTGGCGTCGATCTGTCGGAGCGAGACGCCGAGCCGGCGCCTTTTCCCAGTACTCTGCAAGCATTCGCCGGTGCCGCCGAACTGAGCGTCAAGCTGATTGGCGACTTGCAGAAAGCGCCCACCGACAAAGGCGATTTACTGCCCGAGCACACATTGCTAAACATCAATTATCCCGCGGCTGCCCCCGAACAGATCCGGGGAATTCGGGTGCTGCAGGCAGCACGGACTTCCGGAGTTCAGATTGACTACGAGGAAACCGGGGTAAGCGGGCAGCTCGAAATCAGAATAAGAGGGATGACGCCGGCGGTGACAGACAGCGATGACACGGACTGGCATTTGTTTGCTCGCGGTTTTGTCACTATCAGTGTGCTCGACGGTGACTGGGACGCAGGAGAGTCGTGGCGCGACGCTCTCTCGTCACGACTGTCTATGGTCGGGCAACCGTGACCGTAGCCGCTCAATCCGCCGTCCGGCTGAGCGCCAGCTTGCGCAGGTTTTCCTCATGGCCGGCGCGGTCGAGTCGATACCTGGAAATCACGGCCATCATCAACAACCAGATCACGAGTATCGTCGGCACGTAGTAGGCACCCAATCGCCACACGGCGTCAGCCGAAACCTGAGCCACTGTCGCGCCGGCGGGGAACTGCGCCAGATGCAGCACAAAAGACGCGAGCAACAGGCCGAAGCCCTGCACGCTCTTGCGGATGAATGTAATCGATGAGAAGAAAATGCCTTCGGAGCGGCGCCCCGTTTTCAATTCGCTCTGTTCGACGAGGTCGGCCATCATCGACGTGTACAGAATCTGGAAACAAATGATCAGCCCGAGGTCGATGACACCGGCCGTGAAGACGAACCAGAAGACGAAGGGTGTGCCGTTTTCCGGCAACACATCGAAGAGACGCAGCATGATCGGCAGCGGTGCGCCAAGGAAGGCGATCAGGCCGATGATCATCGCACCCATCTTCTTACCAATGCGTCGGGTTACGATTGGCGCCAGCACGAAGCCGATGATCGCGGCGATGAAAACACCCATCGTGATGAGGCCGGTTTCGACAGACGAAAACTCCCAGAAGTAGGTGTAGAAGTAGAAAGCCAGCGACGCCGCCAGTCCGGTCGCCAGTGCGCCGAGCAGGGCGGCGATGAACAACGCCACGAACGAACGATTGGCCAGCGACTCGAAAATCTCGCGGAACACGGTCGCGAGCGTGATGCGTCGCGGTGGCGGCGGCTGCTTGAGGTATTTGATGCGGGAGCGCGTGCCGATAACCGACACGAGTATGGACGTGAAGATCAATACGGATGCGATGATGCCCATCAACTCGTAGCTGTCCCGGTTGAATCGCCCGTCGGCTATCGTATCGGTCGCCATCACCGGAAAGAGAAAAAAGAACATCAGCACGGTCATCGCGTTGCCACCGGTCCAGCCGAAATATGACCGATAGCTGATCAGCGAGCTGCGTTCGACGTAGTCGTCTGTCAGCTCCGGCACCAATGCCGCGCTGGGAGTCTCGTAAAACGTCATTGCCGTGCGGATGACGACGGACAACAGCAACAGATACCAGAATACGCCGGTTTGCGACCAGCCCTGGGGCGGATTCCACAGCAGGAAGTAGCTCAGCGCAACGGGCAAGGCCGCGGCCAGCATGAACGGGTGCCGCCTGCCCCAGCGCGAACGCAGGTTGTCCGACCAGTAGCCAACGATGGGATCGCTCACGGCATCGATGACCAGCGCCGCGATGATGGCGATGCCGACAAGGCGTGCGTCGAGTCCGATGACCTGGCTGTAGAACAGCAGCAGGAAATAGTCGAAGCCGCCGTTGTTGACGCCATAGGCAACGGAGCCGAAGCCGTAAGCGGATTTGATGCCGACTGATAGACGCCCGGACTGGATGTCCGATTCGGCGCTGTGAGTAGTCGTCATGCCTGAAAATGAAAAGCGTGGCGCCCGTTCCCGGGCGCCACGCTCATGTCCTGCCTAGAAGCGATAATCGAACTGCGCGGAAATCGTGCGTGGCGGCTGCAGGTAGCCGTAGTAAACGGGCGCTGCCCAGAACGACCCGGACAAGGCTTCGATCCCGCTGAACTCGAGCACGTCCTCATCGCTCAGGTTTTTGCCGAGCACGGCAAAGGTCCAGTTATCCGCTTCGAGGGCAAGGCGCAGGTTGTACTTCGTGTAGGCATCCTGAACCAGGCCGACTTCCTTCGTGGGTTCGGTGTCATAGTCGTCCTCGTAATTTACGTCGAGCGTCGCCCGAAAGTCCATGCTATCGGACACGGGCAATATCCAATCTGCAACAAGATTGCCTGACCATTCAGGCGTGTTGCTCGGCGATACGCCCGTGCGAGAACAGCCATCAGCGGCCTCCACCGGGTTGAGCAGCGCAAACCTGGCATTACAGGTCGCGCCTTCGTAGTCGACAAACCCGGCGTCGATCCAGGCCAGCGAACCTGCCAGGGTAAAGTTTTCCGTGGCGCGCCAGCGGCCGTCTGCCTCGATACCCTTGGCGGAGTACTCGGCGGCGTTGCCAACGGCGAAGCGTGCAACGCCATCAAATGTCGTGACCTGCAGGTCGTCATAGTCCGAATCGAAGTACGCGATGCTGGTTTGCCCTCTGCCGCCGGCAAATGAACTCTTGAGGCCGATCTCGTAACCGGTCACTTCCTCGTCTTCGAATTCCCAGTCCGCAATTGCTGCTCCTCTCGAGTCGAATCCGCCAGCCTTGAAACCCGTGGAGCCCGTGACATACAGCAGGTTGCTGTCGCCGACATCGAACTCAAGGGTGATTGAAGGTGTGAAAAAATTCTCCGTGCGATCGCCCACGATGTCATGGGTGTTGTAATTGCCGAAAGCCGGCGGTTGAGTTGGATCACAGCCGGGCAGCGGTACCAGCTGATTGAGTTCCCCGAGTGAGTTGTAGTCGATCCCCTGAAAGCACGAGGCGAATATCATCTGGGTGAAATCGGGCGCGCCGGTCAGCTGGTTGATGGAATCGTTGACGCGCCTGGCTCTCTTGGTTTCACGCGTGTAACGGCCGCCCAGCGTTAAGCGCGCAGAGTCCGAGACATTCCAGGTAAACTGGCCGAACGCCGCGTACGAAGTGCTTTCACCCGTGTAATCCAGCGTGCCAGCGATGTTTGCAACGGATTCGAGCCCCGCTACAGTCGGGCCGAGGGTCAGGCCGGCCAGAACCACAACATTGTCTTCATCGATGAACGTTGTCCCTGCGGCGTCGAGTTCCCAGGTCTGGAAGAAGGCGCCGGCAATCCACTGGAATGTTCCATCGGTATCCGATGTGAAGCGAATTTCCTGGCTGAGTTGCTCATACTCCTCAGTCAGCAGAACGGTGCTGATATCGATGCCACCGAACGCGCCGGCGGCCAGCCGGTCCTCCGCGTAGTCGATATAGCCGGTTACGGACGTAAACGTGAAGTTGTCGAAGTTCTGGTTGAAGGTCAGCTGGACTTTATTGAGATCCAGGTCCTGGTAAGCGTCATAGGTCGAACGGCGAACACGGTCCATGCTGATGTCGTCGCTGCCAACATCGATGGGCGGTGGGAAGGCCGGATTCGCCGGGATGAATCCGAGATTATAGTAGGCCTGGAACTGTGCCACGGTCTCCGTGTAATCGAGCCCTTCAAAGCCCGGAATCAGGGAATCGTAGCCGAAAACAAGCTCCTGCGCCTGGCCGTCGCTATCGATGGTGTTGTGTTCATACTTGAAGATTGCCTCGGCGTCCTCGCCGACTTCCCAGGCCAGGGTGCCACGAATTGCCGTTTCTTCGCGTCGCTCTTCATCTTTGCCGCTGCTTGCATTCTCATAATAACCGCCGTATTCGGCGTAGCGCACCGCAAGACGCCCGCGCAAGGTATCGGAGAGCGGCCCAGACAACACGGCAATGGCTTCACCGTCATCGTAATCCCCATAGCGCAGGGCAAGGCTTCCTTCGAATGCGTCGGTCGGTTTCGCCGTAACCAGCGATAACGCGCCGGCAATGGCGTTCTTGCCGAACAAGACGTTTTGCGGGCCGCGCAGAACCTCGACCCGTTCCAGATCCATCAGCGGCATGCGCGCCAGCGGGGCGCGAGCCAGCGAAATATCGTCCATGTACATTGTGACGGATTGCTCGTACGCCGGGTTCGCGCCCGTGGCGATACCGCGCATCTGCACGATGGCTCCACCGCCCGATTCGCCTTTACTGAAGTTCGGGACATACAGCGCCAGGTCGTCGAGGTTGTCGATGCCGGCCTCTTCGATCTTGTCGCCGGACAGAACCGAGACAGAAATCGGCACCTCCTGCAGGCTTTGCTCTCGCTTTTGCGCCGTGACGATAATCTCGTCGAAGGCAAGTTCCTGCGCATGAGTGCCGATTGCCGAAAAGCCGACCGTAATTCCCAGCAAGACCGCCAGACCGCGTCGTAATGTGTCCATCCTTTATTTCCCCCTTGGGAGCCAAGATGTTGGGTTATTGCGCACCGCTGATTCGCCGATGCCCTATTCTCCGGACAGCGTAGCAAGTAGAAGCGCCAGGCTATGTCGCGCCGGTGACACCCGGCTTGCGGCCTTCAGCTATCGATCAGGTTTCTACCCTGAAAGAGAATCGAGTGGAATTGTGGGGTGTACAGATGGGAGACCGGCGACGCACTCGGGCCGAGCCTGCCGAATGCCACTGCGGTTACTCCTCGCTGTCGCGAGAAAGACACGCGTGCCGGGCCTGGTTCTGCGGCGACCGGCTCGCCGATGCAAACACTTTTTCCATGTACCCCGACAGCTCGTCGGAGATTTCCTCCGAGGACTCCGCCGAAATACCGGCCAGCGTCTTCGCAAGCTGTTTCTTGAATTCCAGCTGCATCTGCCGCGCGATCTGGATACGCTGCGCCTGCGGTGAACCTGCACCGTGCATGGATTCGGTCAGATAGCCGACCGCGTTGCGGCCCATCGTCATATTCTCGATCAGCCGCACGATTCGCAGCCTGTCTTCTGCCGCAATTTCCTTGCGGCCCTGCAGATATTTGCGAACGAGGTCGCCAATCTCGGGATGATCCAGTTCCTTCCCGGACGGCGCCGTCACCATGATGCCACCAGCCAGATCCTGCGCGAGGCGGCCGATCTCGTAGGGCATTTTCGTCACATGATGCTTGCAGACGTTGGCGATCATGTCGTCGTTCATGTACACGCCCGACTTCATCTCGGAGGCCTGGTAACTGGACGCGATGCCCGTGCTGTAGATGGTCTCGTTGAGGTGTGTCATTTCGACGAGCTTGTCGCGGATGTGCGAAGCCTTCTCGACGCCGTTGTAGTCGGCAATGGTCGCTGCGGCACCGATCAGCGCATCGCCGACCCCGGATTTGCAGACGTAGCTGCGGCGGTGATAGCAGGTGAAGCGTTCGACGAGCATTGCCGCAAAGTCGTATTCGCCGTCCATGAAGATATGCCTATTGGGAATGAAGACGTCATCGAAGATAACCATCGCTTCCTGGCCTGAAAACTTTGCGTTGCCAGCATCGATGTCGCCGCCTTCCATGGCGCGCGTGTCACAGGATTGCCTGCCGTATAGATAAGTGATGCCGTCGGCGTCGACCGGCAAAGCACCAATGATGGCGAATTCCTTGTCGTCAGGTCCGAGCCGCAAGGTCGGCATCACGATCATCCAGTGAGAATTGATACAGCCTGTCTGGTGAGCTTTGGCACCGCGAATGTAAACGCCCTCATCGCTGCGTTTGCTTACCCGCACGAACATATCGGGATCATCCTGCTCATGCGGCGCTTTACTTCGATCACCTTTGACGTCGGTCATTGCGCCGCCGATAACGAAGCCCTGCTGCTGCGCCATCCTGACAAATTCGAGGAAGCGCTTGTGGTAGCTGGTGCCGTGTGCCTCGTCGATTTCGAACGTCACAGAATGCAAGGAATTGAGCGCATCCATGCCCACGCAGCGCTGAAAACAGGTGCCCGTCAACTGACCGAGGCGCCGCTGCATCTTGTTCTGCATGACGAGGTCCTCGGGACTTTCGGCAATATGCAAAAACCGATTGATGCGTTCTCCCGTATACGGCGACACCGCCGTGCCGAGTTCCGGGCTGCGCACGGCCAGGTCGTATGTCTCGGCAACCGCGTTGATCGACGGCCGAATGATCGGATGGTCGACCGGTTCGTCGATTGTCTCGCCAAGCAGGTAGACGCTCAGATTGCGGCCGCGCAGGCTCTCGATATAGTCCGCTCCGGTTTTGATCATTGCTGCTCTCCTGCAAGCCTGCGGCGGAAGCGCTGCATACCGCGAATCCAGCGATCGTGGTCGGCAGCCTTGCGTTGAAAATAGTCTCTGGCTTGCGGATGCGGCAAGATCATGAACCGACCTGCAGCAAGGCCGTCGACGACGCAATCGGCCACTTCCCGCGCAGAGAGTATGCCGTCAACTTCGTTGCCACCAAAACCGCCTTCCGTCGTATCCGAGTCGTCTTCGATGCCGATCATGCGCGTGGCAACGGCTTGCGGACAAACTACCGAGACGCGGATGCCCGCATCGCCATGCGTAATGGCGAGTGATTCCGCGAAGCCGACGGCGGCATGTTTCGTCGCCGTGTACGCGGCATCGCCGATCTGTGCCAACAGACCCGCCGCCGACGCGACGTTGACGAGATAGCCACCGCCCCGGCCCAGCATACGTGGCAGCAAGGCCCGCGCCGCGTAAACATGCGCCATGACATTGACTTGCCAGCACGCTTCCCAACGGTCATCGCTGGCGTGCATACCGCCGTGCTTCGACGCAGCATTATCATCTGCATCGCCGAACCCAACGCCTGCATTCGAGACGAACAGGTCGATCTCGCCGATGTCGTTTTCTACGCGTTCAACCAGAGCAGCAACAGCAGTCTCGTCTGCGACATCGACACCGATCGCGATGCCTTGCATTTCTGCAGCAACTTCTTCTGCTGCAGCCAGGTCCAGATCGGCCACGACGACAATGGCGCCGTCATCATGCAGCCGGCGACAAAGTGCGCGCCCGATGCCATGACCGCCGCCCGTGACAACCGCGATGTTTATGTCGGCGATCACATCAGTTTCCTAGTCGAGATCTGCCAGCTGCACAATTTGCTTGCCGGTGTTTCGGCCCTTCAGCATGTCGATGAATGCCTGCGGCGCATTCTCGATGCCTTCGGCGACAGACTCGCGATAGTTGAGCTTGCCTTCCTTCAACCAGCCGATGGCCTTGCGAACATACTCGTCACACCATTTCGGATGATCACTGACGATAAAGCCTCGAATAGTGAGGCGCCGGCCAACGATGAGCATCATTCCGCGCGGGCCCGGCTGCGGTTCATCGAGGTTGTAATCGGCGATCATGCCGCATAGCGCTATGCGGCCATAATCACGCATGCTCCAAAGCGCCGCTTCGAAGATTTCTCCGCCAACATTTTCGAACAGTACATCAATACCTTTGGGACACGCTGCTCGCACACTGTCGGGAAGCGAATCACTGGTTTTGTAATTAAACGCCGTGTTGTAGCCGAACTCATCCTTGAGCAAAGCGACTTTTTCGTCGCTTCCCGCGCTGCCGGCAACGTGACAGCCGTGAATACTGGCCAGCTGTCCCACGACACTGCCGACCGCACCGGATGCGGCGGTGACGAAGACATTATCGCCCTTTTTCGCTGCAGCGATTTTCATCAAACCGACATATGCGGTCATGCCCGGCATGCCGAGAATGCCCAGATGGTAGGACAATGGCGCAGGCCCCGACGGAATCTGGCGCAACAGGCGGCCGTCACTGACGGAATAGTTCTCCCAGCCCAGCATCCCTGTGACCAGGTCGCCCTCCTGCAGGCCATCGAACCTGCTTTCCACAACCTGTGAGACGACACCGGCCTGCAATACCTCTCCAATCCGGAACGGCGGAATATAGGATCTGACGTCGTTCATTCGTCCGCGCATGTACGGGTCGACGGACATGTAGATGTTGCGCACCAGCACCTCGCCATCGGCCGGCCTGGGAATAGCTTCCTCGCTAACGCTGAAGTTCTCGGCAGTAACCCATCCAGATGGGCGGCTTGCGAGTCTGATTTGCTTATTGGTTTTTTCGGTCACAATTTAAAACTCCGTTTTATTGTAGCTGGTACGCAGCTTCCACGGTTGCAATGGTCGATGCGCAAACATACTGTAGGCTAAGGAGGTGGTCCAATGAATCAACGTCTTGAATTGCTCGTGTTCGCAGTATTGCTCGCCAGCTGCGGACCAACAGCTCAGGATTCGGTGCCACAAATGCCGCCCGACCCGGCGAGTGCGGCGTCGAATGATCCTGTTTGGCTGTCGGGGAAAAAGGCCTACGATGAAAACTGCGCGTACTGCCACGAACAGGGGCTTGACGGCGCACCCAGGACCGGTGACCAGGAGGCCTGGGACGGACGCTCGTGGCTGTGGGAAGCCGTTCTTTTTGAGCACGCCAGGACTGGCTTTGGGGAAATGCCCGCGAAAGGCGGCGACGCCACGTTAGACGAAGCAGCTGTCACCAAAGCGGCCGAATACATGTTGAACCTGACCTACCCGGACACCCACAGGGACTGAGATGGCCAGGGCGTCTTGTCCGTGATCGTCCGCTTTAGAGCTTGTCTTTGAGGGAATAATAAAGCATGCCGAGCAACATGCCCGGGTAACGCAATAGCGTGCCACCAGGAAACGTGTAGGTCGGCAGGCTCGCCATAACATCGAAACGAGTGGCAGTTCCGCCGATTGCTTCCGCGATAAGCTTGCCCGCAAAGTTCGATATTGCGACACCGTGTCCCGAATACCCCTGGGCGAAAAACAGGTTGGGCTCCAGGCGGCCGAGATGCGGCAAGCGATTGACCGTAACCGACAAGGTTCCGCCCCAGGCATAGTCGACGCGCACATCGTCGAGTTGTGGAAATAACCTGAGCATGTAGGGTCGGACGAATGCGGCGATGTCCGCTGGGAAACCGCTGCGATAGTTTTCGCCGCCACCGAACAACAGGCGGTGATCTTCCGACGTGCGGAAGTAATCCACAACAAAGCGCGTGTCATGCACGCAGATCCGGTCCGCGATTAATTCGCGCGCCCGCGTCTCGCCAAGTGGTTCGGTCGCGAGCATGAAGTTGTTGATCGGCATGATCTTCCCGGCTACTCGGGGCTCGAGTCTGCCAAGGTATCCGTTACAGCCAAGCACAATGAACGACGCCTCGACCTGCCCGCGCTGCGTTGACACCACGGAAGGATCATCCCTCGTATAACGGGTGACACGAGAGTTCTCGAATATACGCACGCCTGCTGCACGCGCAGCCTCAGCCAGTCCCAGTGCATAGTTAAGTGGGTGCAGCGACATCGCCTTGGCGTCGTACAAACCCTCGAGAAAGTCGTCGGTTGCGACAAGAGCACGCGTCTCTTCGCGACTCAGCGCCCGCGCATACGGGTAGTCATATCGCTCAGCCAGGGCAGCCGCATATTTTTCGGCATGTCCCGTATAGCTCTTCTTGTGTACACCCTCTATCTGGCCATACTGCAAGTCACAGGCGATATCATGTTTCGCGACGCGTTCGCGAATCTCTGTTTTTGCGGCCTCCGCAATGTCCCACAGCTGTCGTGACCGCTCGAAACCGAACTGCTGTTCCATTTCCAGCGCATCCTTGCGTTGCCCACTGCCGATCAGTCCGCCATTACGCCCCGATGCGCCAAAACCGATGCGCTCGGCTTCGAGCAGCACGACGTCGAATCCTTGCTCCGCCAGATTCAACGCTGCAGAGAGTCCGGTATAGCCGCCGCCAATGACGCAGACATCGGCGCGCTCGGCACCAGCAAGCTGCGGATGCTCAAATACTCCAACCGCGGTTGCTGCGTAGTAGCCCTCTGGATAACCCGTAAGATTCATCAGCTCGTCGCACCTGCTGTAGTGAGTGTGATCGCTGCCATAATAACGGAGACACATCCGATGAACGATACGCAGACGACCCGGCGTAGATTTCTTGTTGCTGCATTCGCGGAGGATCCCGACGACCTCGCTGTGATGAGCCGCTTCGCACAACGGTTGTTTCCGCGCGAGGGGCTGGCGGACAGCGAATGACGCCGAAGTCTTTGTAATGGATTGTCAGACGGACGACTGTGGCCGTATTGGCGTGCCATCGAAGAACCGACTCAGGCGAAATTGGTCAAGCGGGATACCGACATCATTCCCCGTGAGCATGGCCGCAATCGCTTTGCCAGCGCCCGGCCCGATACCGAAGCCGTGGCCGCTGAATCCGGTCGCGATATGAAACCCGGGAATACTGGCCGTTTCCTCAATAATCGGCACCACATCAGGCGACGTCTCGACCATACCGGCCCATGCCTCGACGATTTCCGTTCCGGCCAGTTGCGGAAAAACGGTATCGATATTTCTGCGAATGCCCTTGACGGCGCGCGGATTCGGCTCGGGATTCAGGACTCGCATCTTCTCGAACGGCGACGTCTCATCGAGCGCCCAGGTCTTCGGCGTCCGCCATTCGTCAATGAAGTTACGACCGATCGATAGCCGCAGGCCCTTGTGCTCGAGTCGCAGCGCCGGCAGGAACTTGAACGCGTAACGAAACGTCGACGGCGTGATCGGATGATCGAGCAGGGTGCCGTGTGCGACCGAGTAACCGCCGTCCTGCCGACGCCGGATGCCGATTCGGTCATCAAAAACATTGCCGTCCAGCACGCTTGCAGCCGGCGCCGTGCGGACAACCGTGCCACGCACTTTGAGTTGCGGCACGGCGACGCCGAGCGAGCGGCAAAACAGCGCCGTCCAGGCGCCGGCAGCGCAAAGGACGATCGATGTCCTGATCCTGCCGTGCTCGGTCATCACCGCCGACACCCGCCCGGCTTCCGTGTCGATACCACGCACCGCACAGGCGGTCAGTATGGTCGCACCATTTCGGGTGGCCGCACGCGAAATCGCAGGTGCCGCTTTATGGGGCTCTGCACGCCCGTCACTCGCTGTGTATAGCCCGCCCTTCCACGAAACGGCGGCGCCGCGAACATGCTGCTTCAGTTCGGTGCTGGACAGTACTCGAGTATCGAGGCCGTACTCGGCTGCCGTCTCGAGCCATTTCGCGTACCCCTCGAGTTGTTCCTCGCTGCTTGCCGTGAACAGACAACCCGTTTGCGCGTAGCCGACGTCCTCACCGATCTCCGCGGCCAGTCCACGCCAGATATTCAGGCTCTCCACGATCATCGGCATCTCGCGCGTGTCGCGGGCCTGCTGCCGCACCCAACCCCAATTGCGGCCGGATTGCTCGCCGGCAATATGACCCTTTTCACAGAGCACCACGTTGACACCCTGCCTGGAGAGAAACCAGGCGGTCGAAACGCCGACGATGCCGCCGCCGATGATCACCACGTCGGCCGATGCGGGTATGTCCGCAGGCGGCTCCATCGGACCTGTCCAGGTCTTCGCAACAAGATCGGCTGGTGCGGCGTCAAACATATCGGTAGAGTCTCGAAAGATATTTCAAGTATGCACAACTATGGATATTGATGCCCCGCTTCGCGAATTAGGCGAAATCGATACGAGCGCTTTGCGTGAGGCCATCCTCGCGCAGGACGAGGCCGCATGGCACGAAGATGAGTATCGCCAGCAGTCCTATGACGTCCATCTCGAGACGCAATCGATCGTGCTCGTTTTCACAGACGGATCAGGGTGGCCGGACGCCGAAGTGCGCAAGGAGCCGGGCTGGGACCGGCTCGCCGACGTCGCCGTGCCCGTGATGCACGAAATTATTGAAAAGCACTATCCCAAAGGCGGCACCATCATCCGTGCGATGGCCGCGAAGTTGCTCGCCGGTGGAAAAATCACGCCGCATGTCGACCAGCATCCATCGTTCCATTGCGGACACAGAATTCACGTGCCGATAACGACCAATTCGCGAGTGCGGTTCATGATCGACGGCCGTCCGTACCAGTTCCAGGTCGGTCAGGCATATGAACTCAATAACCAGAAACAGCACAGCGTGATGAACAAGGGCAAGGAAGACCGCATCACGTTCATCTTCGACTACGTGCCGCCAGGCCCGCTCGCCGTACAGTCAAGCTAGGTGCTATTGAAGACGCTCAGAGATGCCTTGCGATCCGAGGAGCTGACGCTGACAGCCGAACTTTCGCTCAGTCCGCGCCAGGGCCCGAAGTCGATCACCGAGCAGGCGCGTGCGCTTGCCGCGGTGACGGACGCGATCCAGATTCCCGATCACCGACACGCCCGTCCGCACATATCCAACATCGCCGTCGCTGCCTTGCTGTTGCAGAACGGTATCGATCCAGTCATTCAGATGAATTGCCGGGACCGCAATCGTATTGCATTACAAAGCGACATACTCGGCGCACAGGCGCTCGGCGCCAGCAATTTGTTGATGCTGCGCGGCACGAACTTCCCGGCGGATCATCGGCCGCGCTCAACCGGCGTATTCGACGTCGGCGCGATTGACCTCATTGCGACAGCCGCCGCGATTCGGGATGAAGCGGTTTTCGGGGACACGAAACCAGCCGGCGCGCCAGAATTGTACCTCGGCACGGTCGCCACGGCATTCGATCCGGCCGATGACTGGGAACCGGAAAAGTTGACGTCGAAGGTCGACGCCGGAGCCCAGTTCATTCAGCTGCAATTGTGCATGGATCCGGATCTGTTGCGTGCTTACATGTCCAGAATCGTCGCATCGAAACTCACCTGGCGAATCCAGGTACTGGTCGGATTAGCCGTGCTGCCCTCGGCAGACGCGGCTCGCGAACTGCGCAAAGCCCGTCCGGATTCCGTGATTCCCGCCGCGCTGGTGCAGAGACTTGAGCGCGCCGCAGACCCCGAGGCTGAAGGCGTGCAGGTTTGCGCCGAGCTGCTGCAGGAAGTGGCGGACATTCCCGGCCTTGCCGGCGTCGCGTTGCTGACGCCGGGCAAGGCCGAAAGCATTCCGGCAGCGATTCATGCGTCGGGAATTCGCTCGCGAGCCGACCGTTGAACGTCAAACAGTCGGCCGTGATGTCACTCCCGGGAATCGAAGTCAATGCCGCTGCGGATGTCCGCATTGAACGCGTTACCGATGCTCACAGTTGCGTCGTCATCGATGATTTTCTCAAAGACCCGCAGTCCGTCGTCGCATTCGCGATCGAGAATGCGGATGCGTTTTCAGTTCCCGCCGACAGCTATCCGGGCCTCCTGTTCGACGTGGCCGAAGAGTCGATGGCAGAGATTAACCGATACGTACGCTCGGAAATGAGCCGCCGGTTTTCCTTCTTGCGCGGCGGTATCAAGACAGCCGCCTACCTGTCGATGGCGACACTGCAGCCGGACGAGCTGTCAAATTTGCAGCGCCTCTGTCACACGGACCCGCGCGAACGGCCCGATCGCCGTAATTACGCTGGATTGGTCTATTTGTTCGAGGACGAGGCATTGGGCGGCACCGGCTTTTACCGCTGGAAGGAGCAAAAACTCATTGAAGAAGCAACCGCGCTGGAGCTCGAAGATCCGAAGCGTGCGTCGGCCTTTCTACAGGAACATTTTGCGACCTACCGGCAGCCTGCCCGCTACATGACCGAAAGTAACGAAATCGCGGAGCTGTGCCTCGAGATTCCCGCCCGCTTCAACCGCTTCATCTTTTACTCCGGCGATTTACCGCACAGCGCGAGCATCTCTGCACCAGAATTACTCACGGAGGATTTTTCCAGGGGGCGATTGACGCTAAACTGCTTCGTCAGTGTTCGAGCCCGATAGGCGAGGATTTCACTATCAGTAACGGTAGCTCACAGCAAGAAACATTCGATCGTGCCCTCGGCTTCCTGCGTGGCAGCGAATTTCAGTTGGCGGCCGACCTGTGTCGGGATGCACTGCTGGAGCAGCCGCAGGACGACAAGATGCGCGTATTGTTCGGCACGATACTGGTTCGACAGAACGAGTTCGCACTGGCCGAAAAAGAACTCCGAGACGTGATTTCCAGATGGCCGGACATTCCCAAGGCACATCGTGAGTTGGCCAATGCCCTGATTGCCCAGGGACGTGGCGACGAAGCCATTGAAAGTTACAGGCGCGTCATCGAGCTGACTCCCGGAAGTGCCGTCGCCCACCGGGATCTGAGCATGGCGTTCAAGTCCCTGGGGCGCATGGACGAGGCAAAGCAGGCTCTCGATGAATCCTTCGAACTCGACCCGGACCGCAAGGAACTCGTCATCGCGGTCGAACATCAACGCGCCGGCGAATATGGCAAGGCAGAGATTATCTGTCGTGACATTCTTCGAAAAGACCCCACCAACGTGAACGCGACGCGCCTGCTGGGTACTATCGGGGCGGAACTGGGCAAGCATAAGCTCGCCGTGCGGATGCTGCGCAATGCCGTGAAGCTGGAACCGCAGTTTTTCGGCGCGTGGATTGACCTCGCTCGAGAACTGATGGAAACGGACGAACTCAAGGAGTGTCATGATGCGCTCCAGCAGGCCATCAAACTCCGGCCCGACCTGCCACATCCGCGCATGCTGCTCGGCAACCTGCTGAACAAATCCGGAAAATTCGAAGACGCGGTGGACGCATTCAAGATCGCCCTCGAAAAACAGCCGGATCATGGTGGCGCCCTGGCTGGTCTCGGCCACTCGCTGAAGACAATCGGTCGTCAGGAGGAGGCAATCGACACCTATCGCGACTGCATCAAGGCTTTCCCGGCATTCGGCGAGGCTTACTGGAGTCTCGCAAACCTCAAGACGTTTCGTTTTAGTGACGACGAGATCGCCACGATGGAGCGCAATGTCGCTGACGAGAAATTACTCGATGAAACGCGTGTCAATTTCAATTATTCGCTGGGCAAGGCCTATGAGGATCGCGGCGATTTCGACCTGGCATTCAAGTGCTACGACCGCGGCAACCGCTTGCGCCGGCCGAACGAGAATTACGACCCGGTGCAGACAGAATTCGTCCACGACCAGATCATCGAGACCATTACTCCCGGGCTTCTGCAGCAAAATGAAGGCAATGGCCATCCGGATAATTCACCCATATTCATCGTTGGTCTGCCCCGATCCGGGTCGACGCTGGTCGAACAGATCCTCGCCAGCCACTCCCAGGTTGATGGAACCCACGAGTTGCCCGACCTGCCGCGAGTGATACGCACGATCAACCAGCAGAAGCCTGAAGGTAAGAACTACCCGCAGGCCCTGCGACATTACGGCAAAGAACTTGCAACACTTGGGCAGCAATACATCGAGTCGACCAGCCGTTACCGCGCCGCAAGCCCGTTTTTTACCGACAAGATGCCGAATAACTTCGCGAGCGTTGGTCTGATCGCGCTGATCCTCCCCAATGCAAAAATCGTCAACGCCCGCCGGCATCCGCTCGACAGTTGCATGGGGTGTTTTAAACAGTTGTTCTACAAGGGCCAGTCGTTCACCTACGACCTCGTTGAACTCGGTGAATATTATCTGGAATACCAGCGTCTGATGGACTACTGGCACGAGATTCTGCCGGGCAAAGTGCTGGACGTTGACTACGAGAACATGGTCGCCGATCAGGACAAGCAGACCCGGCGGCTGATCGAGTATTGCGAGCTGCCCTGGGAAGACGAATGCCTCAGATTTTACGAAACTGACCGCGCCGTCATAACCGCGAGTTCCGAGCAGGTCCGGCAGCCTATTTACGCCGGATCCGTCAACTCCTGGCGCCGCTTCGAGCCGCATCTCGGGCCATTGATCGAAGTGCTGGAACCCCTGCTACGGAAGCTTCCTGAGGAACAGAGACCCGAGATTCTTAATTGAATGTGGACCCGCCATCCTCTATGATCGCCTGAAGTAAGTACTAATACGTACTCCGGGGGAAATCGATGTCCAAACAGCAGAAGTCTGGTCCAACTCAGTTCAGCGGTATTCACTACAGCACAACCATCGGCGCAGCGGTTGCCGCGGCCGTCGGTGCATCTCCGGCTTTCGCGCAACAACAGTCCGCCGGCATCGAGGAGATCACCGTCACGGCGACCAAACGTGGCGAAGTCAGCATCATGGATCTCGCAGGCAGCATTCAGGCCTTCGATACCGAGGCCATTCGTAACCAGAACCTGTTCAACATCGAGGACTACGCCAAGTTCACCCCCAGCCTGACGTATTTCGGTAACCAGATCGGACAGGGCAAGGTTTTCTTCCGCGGCATCGCCGATGCGCCGGATACGTTCATTGTTTCCCAATCAGCGGCCGTCTATCTCGACGAGCAACCCGTAACGCAGGGCGCCGCCGTCGACGTGCGGCTCGTTGATATTGAACGGGTCGAGGCCCTGAGCGGACCGCAGGGGACCCTGTTCGGCTCGAGTTCACAGTCCGGAACGCTGCGCATTGTCACCAACAAGCCGGACCCATCCAAATTCGAGGCTTTTGTCGACGCCAGTCTGAAGGGTATGAGTGAGGGCGAGGGAAGTTACGACATCTCGGGCATGGTCAACATCCCGCTCGCGGACGATCAGTTTGCAATCCGGCTTGTTGGCTTCTCCGCCACCGAAGGCGGCTTCATCGACAATGTGCTCGGCACGACAGGCAACTGCGAGTTCTACGACAAATGCGCGGTCGACGGGCCAGAACTGAACACGAACGCGGTCGAGGACGACTGGAATGAAACGACCATTTCCGGTGGCCGTGCGTCGGCCAAATGGTTCATCAACGACGACTGGAGCGCGATGCTCGGCCTGGCCACGCAGAGTGTCGAGTCCGATGCCGAAAACAGTTATGACCCGACAATAGGTGACCTCGAACTGATCGCCTTTCATCCGGACACATTTGAAGATGACTGGACGCAGGTTGCGCTGACGATCGACGGCTCGATCAATGACAAACTCAAGTTTACGTCTGCGACCGCCTATTTCACACGCGACAGCCAGTATGCTCAGGACACCACCGAGTACGCCGCCTATTTCGGCCAGTGGTGTTACTACTTCACGCGGGCCTACAACATCTATTGTTTTCAGCCGGCAGGCGCCTACTACTTCTACAACGACCCCGTCGGCTTTCTGGTCAACGATCAGGAGAACACCTCGTTCAGTCAGGAATTCCGCCTGTCCTACTCAGGAGACAGAGTCGAGTGGGTTGCCGGCGTGTTTTACGAGGACCGGCACGAAGAATGGGATTTCGATACCTTCGTAACGAATCAGGGCGGTTATCGGAATTCGCAGGCATTTGCGAACTGGAACAACCCCTATAGCCTGCTCCTGGTGCCAAAAGAGGACCCCGGGCCCGGTGAAGACCCTAACTACTACATTCCGCAAGGCTGGAACGTCGGCGCGGCGCCAACCGACTCGTGGTGGTTCTCCGGTGACGATACGGACTGGGAAACCCTCGCTGTCTTCGGCGAGGCGACTTTCCACCTGACGGATGCGCTTTCGTTAACCGCCGGCGCTCGCTGGTTTGACGTGGAGCAGACCAAGATCTATTCCGTCCAGAATCCGGGCGGCCGGCTGACACCCGCCACCCAGAATGTGGACGGCACAGCGCCCGCCAAGTTCGGCTGCCTGATCACGGATGCGCCGTGTAATCCCAACGACAGCGACAATCCTGCCGACACGGGCTTCAACTTTATCAACTCGTCAGACGATGACATCGCCGTGAAGTTGTCACTGCAATACAACATCAACGACGACGTCATGGTCTACGGTTTGTATTCGGAGGGTTTCCGCGCCGGCGGTGTCAATCGTAACCGTGGTGCCCCCAAGTTGCCGCAGGCATACGGTGCAGACTTCCTCAAGAACTACGAACTCGGCCTGAAAGGCATGTTTGCAAGCGGCCGTCTGAGCGTCAGCGCACAGGCCTTTTTCCAAAGCTGGGATGATTATCAGCTGGAGGTGGTCGATCCGTCGCAGGTTCCCTGTGCTGACGATCCAACGCCACCCTGCGGTCAGCCTTGGCAGAAAGGCGTTCTCAATGCCGGCAGCGCAAGCTCCGACGGCTTCGAATTCCAGATCGAGGCCTTGCCGACCGACCGGTTGTCGCTGCGCTTCAACGCAACATTCCTGAGCGCAGAGATCAACAAGGATATTACGGCTGTGGAGGTTGCCGACGTCGGCAAGGGATCCAAGCTGCCGTTTGCACCGGAATTCAAGGGCTCCGCGTACGCTCAGTACAACTGGCCAATGCAGATTGCCGGCTCACGGGAAGGCTTCATCCAGGTTCAGTTCAGCCATGTCGGGGATTCGCTGAATCAGGTGCAGGCGACAGCTCCGGTCGCACTCGCGGACCTGACGCTGAGGGAGTCGGGTGGCGGAACGCCGCAGATGAAGCAGGAAGCCTACAACTATGCGAGCCTGAAGTTCGGCGTGGTTGGCGATGTGTGGGAGGCCAACCTGTTCGTCAACAATCTGACGGACGAGCGCGGTCAGCTGTATCACGACATCACGGACTTCGAACCGTTCTTCGGTCGCCAGCGTACGGCGGTGATCCGGCCGCGTGAGTACGGGATCCGCTTTTACCGACGCTGGGAATAACCCGTCGTATCAGGTATCGAAAAAGGGTCAGAGCCCAGGGGCTCTGACCCTTTTTCTTTGCGCCAGTCTATTCCTGGTAGGGCCACGGCTCGAGGCCGTGGATCGCGTTGCGAATATCCATGGTCAGATTAACCGCGGCAACGGTGTCGTTGCTGTCGATGTCGTAGAGTGTGATCGTTGATGGTGATGATCCGCCCGCGATGAAACGGTCATCGACCACACACAATCCGCGGCCGAATCCCTGGCGGGCAATTTTCGAATCGTCGATGCCGGCGAATTCGATATGCTCATCAGCGTAATGCAGTATCTTGAACGCGAGATTCGACCCATCACGAGCAACGAATCGAACATGGTCGCTGGCCGTGTCGTTCAACAACACGCCGCCGCGGAACGGTTGCGCATTGTGGGCTCCCGTCGGGATGTTACAAATTTCGTTGACCTCGAATTTGCTGTTCACATGCAACATGGCCCTGGTCTTCAAGCCGCTGAGGTACATGCCGGTGGCATCGACATGCACCATGTTGATATGGAAATTGTTGCTCGGCTCCGGCCCGACCGCTGTCCGCGGATCGAACCGACCGCCACTCCAGCCTTTGAACTCCCGTCGTAACTGCATGCCCCAGATATAGTCATTCTTATCCAGATCGAAGGCCAGCAAGCTGTCGAAGCCGGTCGAGGTCAGGAACAAGGTGCGGTCCATGCGGCTGATTTCGTGGCAATGCTTCAGATACCGGTTTCTGAACGAGCCGCGAATTCGAAACTGCCGGTCGTAGCGAAATAGTTCGTCGCTGGCGGCGACCAGGATATCGTCACCGTCGAAGGCGATCCCCCGCAGTCCGCGGTCCGCACCACGGCCTTCGAAGTCGATTTCACCGGTGTTCCAGTCTACGTGCTGCCGGCACTCCCGAGTTTCGAAGTCGATCGTGAATATGCCGCCGTGGCTTTCGCCCTGCTGGCTGCCACGGACGACGGATGTCGCCACCAGTTTTGGTAGTCTGATTGTCAAGTGAGTGCAATTCCACGAAAGCTTGTATTCTTGTTCATTCAACCCGCTTGGGCGCCCGTATGCAATACGACGTGATTATCGTTGGTGCCGGCCACAACGGCCTGACTGCCGCTGCCTACCTGGCTCGGGCCGGCAAGCGCGTTCTGATGCTCGAGCGACGCGATGTCGTTGGCGGCTGCGCTGTAACCGAAGAAGTCGACGCGCAGCTCGCTCCGGGTTGCCGCGTGTCCACCGCATCCTACATCGCCAGCATGCTCAGGCCAACGATCATTCGCGATCTGAAACTGGGTTCTTACGGCCTCAGGATGATCGCATGCGACCCGGGTGTGCAAGCGGCTTTTGCCGATGGCGATGTTGTCGGCTGGTGGTCTGACGAGACGTCAATGCACCGGGAGCTCGAACGCATTGCGCCGAACGACATCGACGCATTTTTCACGGCCGAAAAGGAACTCAAACGGCTGGCCGCGTACCTGCAACCATTCTTTCTGGAAGCCCCGCCCGATGTGCATGCCAGGGGCCTCCGCAGAATCAGCGAGATGTGGCGACTCTATCGTCGTTTTCGCGGCATGTCCGGCAAGGAAATCAGTGGACTCACGCGCTTTTTGACCGGATCACTCGGTGATTTCCTCGATCAGCGCTTCGAGTCCGACAAACTCAAACGGCTGATCCTGTCCAACAGCCTTTACGGCAAGCATGGAGGACCCTACCAGCCCGGCACCGCAATGGGCCTGTTGTTTCACCTGCTGAGCGGCGGTGATGCCGGGCAGCAAGCCTGGCAGGGCCACGTCATCGGTGGCATGGGCGCCGTAACGCAGGCCATGGGGGCCGCGTGCGCAGATCTTGGTGTCGAGATACGTACTGGCGCAGCCGTGCAGAGCATCAATTCGAGCAGCGGCCGGGTTTCCGGTGTGACACTGGAGACAGGTGACGTGTTGGATTCAGGTATCGTCGTGTCGAACGCGGACCCGAAACGTACCTTCCTGCAACTGATCGATGCCGCCGCACTGAGCAGCGATTTTCGGCGCGATGTGCAAAACATCCGCATGGACGGACCTGCCGGCAAGGTCAATTTCGTGTTGTCCGAAGAACCGCAAGTCAATGGCATGCCTGCGAATCGCACGAAATTGCAGCGCTCGCTGTTTACCCTGATACCCACGCTGCAGGAAGCTGAAGACAACTACAATGCATCGCGCCGCGGCGCACTGCCGAAAAGACTCTGGGTTGACTGTGTGGTTGCATCAAACGCCGACGATACGCTGGCCCCCGAAGGCCGGCACATGCTGACCTGTTTCGTACAGTATCTGCCCTACCAACCAGGGAACGGCAGTTGGGACGAGCAGCGCGAGGCCCTCGGCGACAGAGTAACGGAGCTGATCGGTCAGTATGCGCCCAACGTTCCGAAAGCCGTCGTTGCCCGCAAGGTTTTTACGCCCCGCGATCTCGAGCAGACCTTCGGCATCACCGAGGGAAACATCTTCCACGGCGACATATCGCTGCAGCAGATGTTCTTCATGCGTCCATTGCCCGAATGGGCTCAGTACGCGACACCCATCATCGGACTGTATCTTTGCGGAGCCGGAACACACCCGGGTGGTGGTGTCACAGGCGCACCGGGATACAATGCCGCGCACACGATACTGCGCTCACTCGGCTGAGTAACTACAAGCTCCCGGCATCGGCTCCGGTAAATTCCAGCGCCGACTCGCCGGATTATGAAATTCATCGGCGTGCATGCGCCCGCCGCGTGTTTTGAACCATTCGACCAGCACATCGCGAACCAGCGGCGTGCCGTACGGAATGTCGAAGCCCCGGGGCGGAATCACGGGCGTAAATATGCCGTCGCCACCAAGCAGCAGAAAGTCGTTTGCGACAACCTTCAGTGACTCGGTGTCGCTGATCTCGCTACCATTCGATCGAACCATCCTCACCGACATCTGCGCGTCGCTACAGTCGATAAATACGCGCATGCCGGAAAATCCGGCGTATCGCCCTGTATTGTGTGCCTGGTTCGCGATGAGTTTGCGAAGCTCGGCGCCGCTTAACTCCACGATCGCAATGCGATTGTCGAACGGGAACATACGAAACAGGCTGCCGTAGGTCAGCTCGCCTTCTGGCAACTCCGCACGAATACCGCCGTACACATTGTGTATTGAAATGTCTGCCGCGCTCGACTCTAGCACCGCATCGGTCATCAGATTGCCAAGAGCCGATTCGGGCCGGTCATGCAGCGTCATCGGCGTTTCGAGGTACACACCGATAGGCTCAGCCTGAAATTTCGCCGCAACCGCGGCCGCATTCTCTGCGACCGCAACGACTTCGGGCATCGGCACGAGATCGCGACCTTCGTACGTGGCACGAGCGCGCGTACTGTCGTCTTCAAAACTGCAATGACCGTTTTTGTCCGGCACCTTGCGGCAGTTGGCCTGCGGCGGAAAAATGCGACGGTCGACGACGCGCCTTGTGGTGCGATCGAGCGTAAAGTCGACTCGGCTGAACGCCCGTGAATTGGAATAGCTTGCTGTGATGGCGATGCCATTGACTTCGTGCGCGATGCCCTGATGCACATGGCCCGCAACGATGTGGTCAACGAGTCCCTGAGGTATCTCGTTGGCGACGCGCATGATTTCGCCCGACAAATCACACGACGATAAATCGAGTGGATCATCGAATATCTCGCAACGGCCGCCAGCATGCGCAACGACGACGACCAGAGCTGCACCGGCCTTGCGCAGGAATCTGGCCCTGGCCGTGACGGAATCGGCAATTGGTGCAACATCGATGCCCGCCGTATTGGCAACAATCGTCGTTTCCAGGAGCCGCTCGGTCAGCACACCAATGATGCCGATATCGATGCCCGCCCGTCGGACCATCGTCAATGCCTGGACATTGTCCCAAATGACCATTTCGTCTGTTGACGTATCGATCAGGTTTGCCGCCAGCAACGGAAAATCTGCCTCGGATGCTCTCTGCCGAAGCGCGCCTTGCGGCTCATCTCGTTCGGCCTCGGGAATGGACTTTGGCCCCGCAGGACCGAAATCGAACTCGTGATTACCAATCGCCGCCGCTGCGTAGCCAAGAGCATTGTAGGCCCCGACGACGGCAGCGCCTTCCGACAGGTTCGACTCGAGCGTGCCTTGCCACATATCGCCCGCATCGACGAGCAGCACGGCACCATCGTTGGCACGAGCGTCTCGCAGCGCAGCGATATAAGCGGAAAACGTCGTTATCCCACCACGAAAGGGCTGCGGAATCAGCTCGCCATGCACATCGTTGGTACCCACAACGGATATGACAACTGTATCGGGTTCCGGGGCGGTCGGAGTCGGCGCGCAGCCAATACCGCCCAAGGTAATGAACAGAGCGGCAAATGCTAATTTTCGCATGGCGGCTATTCTACCTTTTCAATGCTGCACACTGAGCCATTGCGGCAATCTGGTCCGGGCCGATGCGGCAACACCCGCCAACGAGATTTGCGCCCGCCTCGATCCACTCCTGTGCCGACTGCTTGCACTGTAACGCTGTCGCAGTGCCGGACCAGGAGTTGTCATCGGCATGGTAGGTCTCACCCGAGTTCGGGTACACGACGATCGATTTTTCGGGCGCGGCCGACTTGAGAATCCCGATAATCGGCAGGACAAAACGCGGCGCCGTACAATTAACGCCGACGGCGATCACCGTGGGGTGATCCCGGAACAACCCTGCCGCATCGGCGATCAGCGTCCCGTCACTGATGCGTTGCTCGTCACAACAGCAGAAACTCACCCAGCATCGTTTCTGTGTTTTGCTCAGCAACTCGCAGAGCACGAGCGCTTCGTCAGCCGACGGTATCGTTTCGCAGGCCAGCAGGTCCGCCTCGCTCTGGTCGAGCAGCTCGATGCGCTCACGGTGAAAGTCACGCAGTTCGTCGGCGGAGATATCATAGCGGCCCGTGTACTCCGAACCGTCGTGGAGTACGGCACCGTACGGCCCGATACTTGCTGCGATAAGCGGAACGTGATCAGTATCGGGGTTATCCAGCAAGAATTCTTCACGAGCCTGCGCCGCGAGCGCGACCGAACTCAGGATGAGGGCATCGGCATCGGCAATAGACAGGCCCGCAGCCACAAAACCTGTCCTGCTGGCCTGATAGCTGGCCGTAACAATGATCTCTGCGCCGGCATCCAGGTACGCGCGACTGGCATCGACAATTGCACGTGGATTTGATGTCAATAATCCGGCAGACCAGAGCTCATCGTCGATACTACAGCCCATGGCCTCGCACTGTGTCGCGAGTCCGCCATCGAGCAATATCGGCCGGCCGGTAGCCAGTAGTGCTGCGAGATCCGGAGCGTTTGTGTCACTATGTTTCATATGAAGTTCTCGCTAATTCCGCGCGGTTTCCCCTTGCTGTGCATCCTGATCGGCTGCGACGGCACACCGCCGCCGCTCGCGGTCACCGAAGCACCATTTGCTCCCGACAGTGGCAGCATTGCGATTCGCTGCGGCAATCTGATCGACGGGCTGAGCGACGAGGTTCGCGCCATGCAACTCGTCATCATTCGCAATGGTCGATTCGAACGCATCGGCGATGGCGACGCAAGTGCAGCCGGCGATATCTCGTATCTGGATCTGAGCAAGCATACGTGCCTGCCCGGGTTGCTCAACACGCACGTTCATCTTGCCGAACTTCCTGAAGACGCGAATGACCTCACGGTCTACTACCGCCGTACAACCGACGACCACCACGATCTCAGCTTGCGCACGGCCAGGGCGACATTGCTGACCGGATTCACAACGGTGCGCAACGTTGGCGACTACTTCCCTCTCGCTGTCTATTCTGCACGTGATCGCATAGATGCGGGTGAGGCGATCGGGCCGAGGATCCAGACAGCCGGACCCTTTCTGACCATCCCGGCCGGCGGTGGCGACCTGGTGATCCCCGGTCATGACGAGAGTGAGATTCCTGCTGCTGCCCGCACCGGCGTCGCACGTGGCCCCGAGGATTTCCGTGAGAAAGCCAGGCGCGCTGTCGACGGCGGCGCTGATTTCCTGAAAGTCATCGCGTCCGGCGCCGTGTTCGCGTTCGGCGGCATTCCTGGAGCACCGGAGATGACGCAAGCGGAAATCGCGGCCGTCGTCCAGGTCGCAGACGAAGCCGGCATCAAGGTGACAGCACATGTGCACGGTGCGCAATCGGGCAAAGAGGCTATTCTCGCCGGTGTCGATTCACTCGAACATGCGTCGCTGCTCGACGACGAGGCGATCGCATTGGCCGCCGAGCACAAAGTCGCTTTATCGATGGATGTCTACAACGGAACGTATACCGAAGACGTCGGACATGATCAGGGTTATCCCGATGAGTTCATGCGCAAGAACTTCGAGACAACCGAGGCACAACGACTCGTATTTGAGAAAGCCTATGTGCTCGGCGTTCCGATTCTCTACGGAACCGACGGCGGTGTATTACCCCACGATATGGGTGGATGGCAGTTTGCCATCATGGCCGAACGCGGCATGGCGCCCATGGATGCGATCAAATCTGCCTCCTCTCTGGCTGCCCGACATATGGCTATGTCAGCCGATGTGGGCGCCGTTGAAGTCGGACGATATGGCGACTTGATTGCCGTGCGCGGCAACCCGCTCGAAGATTTGACCCTGTTGAGAACCGTCGATGTCGTCGTCAAAGGCGGCCTGGTATTCAAGCTGCCCACCGACTGATCTTCGATGGTCTCGGAGCCACACATCGACTCATACTATGTGGCAAGCGCCAATTCGCGAACCGACTACGCGCCATTGCGCGGTGCGAAAAGAGCGAATGTCTGTGTCATAGGCGCAGGATTCACGGGCATCGCAACAGCCTTGAATCTGGCTGAACGCGGCTACGACGTACATGTGGTTGAAGCGAACAAGATCGGTTGGGGCGCCTCAGGACGCAATGGCGGCCAGATGGTCGCCGGCATAGCCGGCGAGGCGAGGATCGAGAAGACACTGGGCGCTGGCGGCGCCGACATGCTCTGGGAAATGCGCTGGGCGGGCCATGACATCATCCGGCAGCGTATCGAGCAGTACGGCATCGACTGCGATCTGAAGCATGGCTATGCCGACGTGGCCATCAAAGCACGCGACGTTCGCAAACTGCAAAAAGAACTGGAGCGCCTCGAGCAACGCAATTTTCCGCACGAATATCGGCTACTGCACAGGGAAGAGACCTGCGCGACCATCGGCAGTGATGCCTACATCGCGGCTCTCGTGAATATGGGTGATGGCCATTTGCACCCGTTGAACCTGTGCATCGGTGAGGCGAACGCCGCAGTGGCGAATGGCGCCACGATTCACGAAGACTCACCCGTGCTGCGCATCGATCACGGCTCTCGCCCGACTGTGATCACGGGCCACGGATCAGTCTCGGCTGACATCGTCGTTCTCGCCGGTAACGCCTATCACCGAATCGCGCGCAAGCTTCGTCGGGTCATGTTGCCGGTCAACAGCTACATCATCGCAACGCAACCACTGTCTGACGAACAGCTCGCGAGCGTGAACCCGCTTGACCTTGCCATCTCCGACCTCAAATTCGTCATCGAATACTACCGGCTTAGCGCGGACAAACGGCTCCTGTTCGGCGGCCGTTGTAATTACTCCGGTGATGACCCGGCCGTTATCGAAACGGGACTCCGGCCGCGCATGCTCAAGGTCTACCCGCAACTCGCAGACGTCGAAATCGACTATGCGTGGGGCGGTCGGATCGGCGTGCCTTTGCATCGTGTGCCACAAATCGGCCGGCTTGCGCCAAACGTATTCTATTCGCAGGGCTATACGGGACACGGCATCAACGTCACGCACATAGCCGGGCAGATCCTGGCCGACGCGATAGGCGGGACGTTCGAGCGCTTTGATGTATTTGCCGGCATCAAGCCGGTCCTGCTACCCGGGGCTCATTCGTTTAGCAAGCCGCTGGCCGCACTCGCCATTCTCTACTATCAGATTCGCGACAGGCTGTAACCGTGAAGACTGCACCCCGACCTTGATAGCACAGATGTATTACCTTGAATCAATACCGGGCAGTTAGCGTGCGTCGGGATAGAGTGACACGCCGACGCGGTTGTTGCGTGCGGCGATTTCGTTCCAGCTCGAAGCTGACACCCCCGCGGTCGTGGAAGGGTAATCCAGAAGCGGACTCGAATTTCCGAACGATATGATCTCGTAGCGGATTCTGCCACCGGTGCGTTCGTCAGCCAGATTGATAAAGTTTGCGAAGGCGACGGATTGCCGAAGCCCCAGTTCATAGGCCTCGTCCGGCTCGAAACCGATTCGATCACATTGAAACGCCGGCAGATCCGAGACTGCGAGGGCATACCCGTCCGGGCCGGAAAACGTCATGCAGAAGTTGCCAACATGCGATTCAATCCTGACCAGACCATGAAAATCGAGTGCGGCCAGGTGACCGGCCAGTTCGGAAATTAAAGAAAGCCGAAAGTCACCCATTGGAAGCTCATCGAAACCGTACGGCGAGGACTGGTTTGCTGCCCATTCGATAGAGTCCAGAGCAACAGCGTACGCAGCATCCAGTGCCTCTTGATAGTCATCCAGTTGTCGCTGATTTCGGAACGCATCCGCCCTTTCGAGGGCCTGCTGCTCGCCCAGCGAACGCTGCAGGCTGACGTTCTGTTGCTGGATTTCCTGCCAACGCTGTTCGCTGTGCCAGTACAACCATGCAAAAACCAGTGCGATAACGGCTAGTACGGTAACCATCACTTGTGCCGGGTTTGGTATATGGCTAATGGGCGCTGCCCGCCTTGTGCGGCCACCATCGGATTCAGGTGGAGCGATTTCATCGGCGACACGCGCTGCGATCGTCTTGTGACTGTCAAGCAGATCGCGACGTATCATTGCGCGTTGCTGATCCAAAAGGTCCTGGATCAGAATCCTCAGGTTTCGATCGAACGTCTCGAGTCGGGGATCGCCGGCATCCGCGTCCGTTGGCTCGGAACCCTCGGCACGCACACCTTGTTCTGTGCCCCCGTCGATAATGCGCAGGTTCTCGAGCACTTTTGAAACCTCAACGGGTTCGACCTTTTTCGGCAATACACCGACAGCGCCCAGTGCTCGCGCCTGACCCACATAGACTTTTCCCGCCTGCGCGGTGTACATCATTATCGGAATGGTTGCAGTCGCCGGGTTATTTTTTATCGCGGACACCGCCTCGAAACCGTCCATGCCGGGCATCATGTGATCCATGAAGATGATGTCGGGCCGCTTCTCGCTCAGGTAATTCAGAGCACCCTCTGCCGATTCCTCGGTATCGACCTCGAGGTCGTGCGTCTCGAGCATTTTTTGCAGTACGACCCGCGCAGTCCTGGAGTCGTCGACGATTAGGGCCGTTTTACCCAACGATCAATCCTCGTTTGCCGCTATCCTGACAGGCAGTGAAACGAAGGCTCGATTAGTCTGCCGCGACTACCCGAGCCTGGAGCGCTTCCGCTGGGCCAATTATGGCACGGCTGGCTGCACAGTAGTCCTGCTGATTGAGTGAATCCCCGCTGCCCTGGACCTGGGAAGCATCAGACAGACCGGGCTAAGTCCCGCTGCATGCGATCCAGGATCCTCAACAGGAAACGCAGGAATACTGGATCAACTGCTGCTTGTTGCGCCAAATCGACTTCGTCGATATTCGATGGGCGAGCATCCCTCGCACTTGCGGAAGGCGCGCCGGAAATTGGCGGCGTCCTTGTAGCCCAGCTCCTCCGCGATCGATTCGACGCTGTAGTTCGTGTCACGCAGATACAGCCTTGCACGACTGACCAGGGCCAGTGATTTGAGTTGGCGAAAACTGGTGTCCTCTGCCTGCAGGCGGCGGTTGAGCGTGCGTTGGGAAATGTGGAGAGCGAACGCGACCTCACCGAGTTCTGGTAGCGGCGGCTGACTGCTGCGAAGTAGCGCAGCAATATGCTGTGTGTAGGATTTTCCTGCGCCTACGCTCTGCTCCTTCAGGCTTTGGGCAAGGCTCATCTGGGCCTGACGCCAGAGCTCTGCATGATAATAAGGGGAGTACCGATCCAGAAGGCGGAGGGGAATGTCCACTTCGTTGTCACCTGCGTCGAAGCTGATATGCCCATGAAACGCCTGTGTGAAAATTTCGGTGTTCCCGGGCTGCGGAATGGCCAGGCGATATCGGGCGTCGACGACTGGCTCCCCCGCCAAAGTTTCCATGTATTGCTGCAGCAACATCATTGCGGTTTCGGTGTGAAATCGCTCCACGTGGCCAGTGTCGTGCCCATACAGTATCGTCACGGTCAGTCCCCGCGTCGTCGAACGCGAGCTGATATCGATATACGTGGCGTGCAGACGGCTGAAACTCTCCAGTAGTTGCAGGCCCTCTCGCAAGCTTGGCGCCATGGCCAGCCCTGCGCCCACCGGCCCCATGGCGAAGACGTGCATGCTTCGACCCAGCAGCAAACCGAGCTGGTCATCGCCCAGCAATCGGTCTCCCGTGTGCAAAATGTGCAAAAAGTCCTCCAGGGAGATGTCACCGCCGCGCAATAGCTCGGTTTGGCTCAATGAGGTACCGGCAAACAATGGCGCGACGTCAATCTCGCGTCGTTCCAGTTCGCGCAGCAACAGGCGGGCGTACACCGGGCTGATCGTATCCATGAGGTCATTTTCTCCAGTTTGGCGAATTATGACACCCTTTTGGCGCGTTTTGCTCTCTTAAGGCCCGGTCCGTTCGCCCATAGTCATGCGATGACCAATTCAGTATCCCGAGTTGCGCAGTGACACGTGCCGATGCGCTCGATCAGCAAGCAGCTGCCATCGCCAGGCAATACATGGACATCGTGGCCTGGCCGACCATGGTCCTGGGGCTGGCGCTTGCATTGACATACATCGCCACGGTGACGATGGCGCTCACCGGTGTCCTTTCCTTGTGGCTGGCGGTCCCGATGGTGGCGATGCTCACCTACTCCGCTTATACGATTCTGCATGAGTCGGTCCATGGGTCGATCAGTGGTAATCGCCGCTCGCTGCGCTGGATCAACAAGGCGCTGGGGTATGCGGCAGCATGGATAGTCATGATTCCGCTGACGGCCCACCGGCACGAGCATACGGCGCATCACCGCCACACTAATAACGAGATCAGTGACCCGGATTTCCACGTCGGACAAATGCGCAAGTCTCTGCCGGCAATGGTGCGTGCAGTGGCGCGGGCGATTATCAGTCAGTTCGGCTACTACTCGAAGAATCGCTGGGCGAAGGCGCCTTCGAAGGAAAAATTGTATCTCTGCCTGGAGGCAGCCGCCGCATTGATGCCCAGGCTGGCGGTAATGATTGCGGGTAACTGGGCGGTAGGCCTGGCGCTGTTCCTGCTGGGGTGGCTGATTGGCGCGATTGTCCTGCTCTATCTCTTTGCTTACGTCGTGCACCGACCCCACAAACAGGAGGGGCGCTATGTCGACACGTCAACGATCCTCCTCCCGCGACCACTGCGTACGCCACTCACATGGTTATGGTTGTTTCAGAATTATCATTCCATCCATCACTTGTTTCCACGCGTGCCTTTCTACAAATACGCGACGCTCTATGGGGAAATCGAGGGCATCATGGTTGCCAAAGGCGCGCCGATCTATCGCACGACAATACGCGGTTTAGAGCCGTTGTCCCCGAGCCTCGCTAGCTAGTCCCGTTTATTGCGGGATCATCTTTTCGTCATGACGTCAGTGTGCCAAGTGGGTCATTGTTTTGCCAGGGCCGAGCGCCTATAGTCACAGCCGCTAATACCCCTGGAGAACGACTTGTCGAACCTGACGATGGAAAAGATCGAGCAAGAATTGCGGTTAATGAACGTTAATATGGCCGAGGCGAACGACATCGCAATGCTGTCGGCGTTCGCGTCCATGCCCGCGGACCTTGATAATGACAGCAGAAAAGCGTTGCGCCGACTTCGTGACAAGATGATGACACGAGCAAGAACTCGCGCCGATCTCTAAAAAATCCTGTCACAAGCACTATTAAGGGAGATGCGATGGACGAGACGGCCGCTGTCCGTGTTCATTGGAGCTTCTGGTTGATCGGCGCAGTCGGGCTGATCTTCAATCTGATTGGCTGCATGAACTACGTCTCACAAATGAATGCAGAGAACGTCGCCTCCATGCCTGACGTGTATCGCGCGATAGTTGAAAGCCGACCCGCATGGGGCACCGGGGCATTTGCCATAGCTGTTTTCGGCGGTTCGCTCGGATGCATACTGCTTCTGCTCAGAAAATCCGTTGCCGTCTATGTGTTCATCCTGGCGCTGGTTGCTGCCCTTGTAGCGCAGATTCCCTTTGTTGGAATGGCAGACTTTCCGGTCGCGGCATGGATCGGTTGGTTGAGCCAGCTGGCAGTCGGCGCGTTCCTGATCTGGTATTCGAAACAGACAGCAAGTAAGGGCTGGATCGACTAGAAACATTCGGCAGAGGCCAGGATGGCAGACTCTTTGGGCGGCCAGCGACTCGGAGCAGGCTGTTGCTGGGCACCCGGCACCGATACACGCGGGAAAGGACAATCGATGTCTAGTCTTCGGCTTCGAGCTCGGCCCAGATTTGACGCACCCAGTCGCGGATCTGCAACGACTCACCCCAACGGTCGGATAACTCGCGCTGCTCACCATCGGTAATCGCATAGGGTGGGGGACCAAGCTCACAAAGAAAGACGAGGGTTGCATCCGCTGCGCTTCGCCGGCGCCACTCGCGCATGCCGTACCTCCACCAGCCGCGGAAGATGTCGACCCATTCACGATGCTGTGGGAAATCGATCGCCACCTGCACCTGCTCACGCGACGCGATGCGACCCTGAAAACAGTCTGACCGATCCAGGATCGAGGTGATGTACTGCTGGTCGCGTTCGGGTACAGGCGCGCGCAATTCACGATCGACCACGAAGTGCGAGAGGTCTGCACAGAGGCGCATCTCCGGTACGAGATCCATCAACTGCAAGGTGAAATACATGTCGTTGAGAAGACCGTCACGGTGGGTTTCGAAGAGCAGCGGCATATTGGCCTGAGCGGCTTCTTTCATCCAGCGCTGCACCACGGGTACGGCATCCTGGGGCTTGATGGGCATCACGCCGCTGATGACGTTGACCATGCAGGCATCGAATTCGTTCGCAAAATCGAGCAGCGGCTGCATGTGATCCGCGTGATCGGGAAACGCGTTGATCATGCAGCGCAGATCATGCTCGAGGTACAGATCATGCAGCGCACGCATCTCGGGAATTTCGGCCACCGACGGGTCAATGCACATACCTTCGAAGCCCGCGTCAGCCACCATCCGAAAACTTTCTTCCGGGCTGCGCTCCGGCACATGCGGGCTGCGCAATTCCATACCCCATAGCGACTGATAGACGTGTAGCTTCTGCATCAGGTTGCGACCACGAGAGCATCGACGGCCGTGCAGCCGTGCTCGTGCACGATAACCGGGTTGACGTCCACTTCCAAAACGACATGTCGCAACGCATCGACAATTGCGGAGAATCTTGCCGCAGCTTCGCAAAAAGCATCGACATCCGCGGCAGGTTTGCCGCGCACACCATCGAGCATTGCGCGCAGTTGCAGCCGATCCACACAACGACGGGCGTGTTGCGCCGAGAACGGCGGCAACGCGAAGACTACGTCCTGCAGTACTTCAGCGTGAATCCCTCCGCAGGCAATGAGCACAACCGGGCCAAACTGTGGGTCGGACCTGGCACCCAGCAGCATCTCGATACCGTCATCCGCCATGGGAGCAATGACCACCTCCGGGCCAAGTCGTGATGCAAGGTCGCGGTATGCTTCACGGAGATGTTGCTCGGTCCCGATTCCCGGAACGACCCCGCCTTGATCGGATTTGTGCACGACCTCCGGTGACGCGGTCTTGAGAATAAGCGGCATGCCAACATCGACAGCGGCAGACAACAACTCCTCTTCGTCCGCTGCGGCGATGGCTTTGACAGTCGTCATACCGAAGTCAGCGAGTAAGCGCAGCGAATCCACCTCTCCGAGCTGCCCGCCATCGCCCAGTCGCTGGCACCATTGCGCCGCCACGGCAGCATCGACACTGATGGCGTCGCCAGAGTCTCGCGACAGGAAATCCCTGTATGCAAACAGCGCACGAGCGCCGCGCAGGAATAGCGGAACACCATCGAGAACCGGCAGACCAGAATGTGTACTCGTCACAACGGCCTTGTCGGACCCTGTGCCCTGACGCGCGGCGACCAATACAACAGGCTTGCCGGATTCAGCGTGCGCACGCTGCATGTAACTCAAATAGGCGGGGTACACCTTGCCATCGGGTGCACGGTCATGAACAACTGCAGCAAGTGCTGCGCCCGGATCGCGCAGCATCGCGGTGAGGCTTCGCGTCATCTGTTCGGCGGCATTGGGACTGCCACGACTCCATGCATCGAGCGGGTTGACGGCGGGCAATTCAGGATCGAGGATGTTCTCGATCTCGGCGACTGTCTCGTCGTTGAGAACAGTCAGCGGGACCCCTGCCTCGTCGGCCAGGTCGACCATCAATTGCCGCTCGCCACCCGAGTCATGCAGCGAGACGAGACCGCCTGCTCCGACCGGCTGTAGCTCGGCAAACAGGATCAATGTTGTTGCGAGTTCGTCCATGTCGCGCACACGTTGCACGCCGAATTTGTCGAACAGCGCGTCATACACCGCGTCGTCACCCGCCATCGATCCTGAATGAGAGACCGTTAGCCGGGCCGCTTCGTCCGTGCGCCCGACTTTCAGAGCTACGATCGGTATTTTTCTTCGCACGGCTTTTTCGAGCGCGGCGGTGAGCCCCTGCGGATTTCTGGCCGTCTCGATGAACAGGCCGACCGCATTCGTCTCCGGCAGGTCGAGTACGAAATCGAGGTATTCGTCCATTGTCACGCCGAGTTCATTACCCGTTGAGACGGCCACATTGATCCGCAAGCGCTCATCGCAGTCGATTAAACCGGACATGCCGGATCCCGAATGGCTGATCAGCGCGACATTGCCCGGCGCCTGATGATCGCAACTGTCAAATCCACATGCCCAAACGTGGTCACGAACATTATAGAAACCCATGCCATTGGCACCGCACACCAGTATCCCGGCATCCCGAATCTTCTTTTGCAGACGTTCTTTGAGATTGGGCGCACCGTCATCGTCGAGGACCAGTGGCGACATGATGACGGCGGCCCGGATTCCGACCGCCAGCGCGCTGTCGAGCGCCGCTTCGATGTTCCGGTCGCCAACACCGAATATGGCAAGCTCCGGCGTTGCCGGAACGCCGTCGAAACCCGCGTAGCAACGGACACCCTGCAGCTCCTTGTAACCCGGGTTGATCGGATAAATATCGCCGGTATAACCGCCACGCAGCAAGTTCTTGAGCGACCACTCACCCAGCGAATCATGGCGCGCCGACGCGCCAACCACAGCGACTGATCGGGGCCGGAGCAGCGGATCGAGTCGATGTGTCACCGTTCGTCCGATCAATAAGGACCCGGCGGCGTTGCACTACGCCGTGGCGGGAACCAAAACGGCTTGTCGACGACGGTTGCCCTGGCCATCGCACGTGACCAGTGCATTTCTCGCTGGTAATAAATCTCGACCCAGACGTTGCTGCCCACGGCACCGTGCGGCATCCGGACCGTGCCAATCGCGATATTCTGCTTGCATACCGGCGACCACGCGGCCGACGTCACGAAGCCGATTTCCCGCTTGTTGCCCTTTTCTTTGGCGAAGATGTAGGAATGGTGTGCTGCCTTATTGCCCTCGATGTCGAGTTTGACGAGCCGCCACGTTGAACCACGACGTTTTTCTTCGGCAAGGGCCCGCCGGCCATTGAAATTCGGCTTCTTGAAGTCGACGAGCCAGCCGAGCCCGAGCTCCAACGGCGAGCGCGTGCGCCCTGCGCGCACCGTCGCGTCCGCCGGCAGAAAGTCCTGGTATGCCGCGAGATAACCGGCCTCAATTCGCGCCAACTCCAGTGCATGCGTGCCCATCGCGCGTATGCCGTACAATTTTCCCGCTTCGAACAGGGCGTCCCAAAGTAATTCGGCCTTGCCTGGTTCGATCCACAGCTCGTAGCCGAGGTCACCGGTAAAGCCTGTGCGTGACACCATCAGGTCGGCGCCGTCGAAGTCGAAATTCATCAGACCAAATGGTTTGAGGTCCTCAAGCCCGTCCAGCCCCATCTTGCTCAGGACCGTGAACGAGGTCGGGCCCTGAACGGCGAGCGCCGCAACGTCTGCTGTCTCCAGAACGATCGATACGTCGAAACCGATCGCTGCGGTTTGTAGCCATGCCATGTGGCGTTCCTGCGAGCACAGACGGTATTCGCCTTCCCTGAGGTGAAAGATCGTGCCATCGTCGATCACCTGACCGCGATCATCACACCAGACCGCGTAAGCCACGCGACCCGGTTTGATCTTGCCCATGTCGCGCGTAACCAGGCGATCGATGTAGTCCGGTGCATCAGGCCCGGTTATGCGGTACTTCGTCATCGGTGTCAGATCGAATACGGCCGTCGCATTGCGAATCGCAAAGTACTCCATGTCCTCGCAGTACAGTGCGTCGGCGCTGGAATAGCCTTTCCACTCGTGCCACTGATTGAGTGTGTCGAGTGCGGAAAGCCGAGAGTAGAACGGTGAGTGCAATCGGCCTTGATGTACTTCCTGAATTTTCATGCTGCTTTCTCCCGGCTCAGGATGGCTCTCGCCGCATTGCGACCCGCGGCTCCGCTCACACCCCCACCCGGATGTGCACCTGCGCCACAAAGATAAAGCCCGTCAACGGGCATGCGATACTGCGCCGCACCGCACACGGGCCGCACGAACAAGAACTGATCGAGGGTCAGCTCACCGTGATGCCAGTGCCCACCGGTAATACGAAACTCGCGTTCGATGTCTGCAGGCGTCAGCAGCTCGCTCGCAGTAATTCGCTGCGCGATATCCGGGGCGTAACGCTCGATCGCCCTGATTGCCGCCGCTTCGAACGCCTGCCTTGCAGCATCGTCCCAGCCGCCTTTGAAGTCATATGGCGCATACTGAACAACGGCTGACATGACGTGCTTGCCGGTGGGCGCGAGCGAGGAATCGCGAAAACTCGGAAACGTCATCTCGAGCACAGGCTCGGGCGAGCATGCACCATACTTGGCTGGATTGAATGCGCGCTCGACATAGTGTTCGTCGGGCGCGATCACGATCCGTTCGGCATAGTCCTTCTTCGACAGTCCATCTATCGCCGGCAGTCCGTCGAGAGCCAAATGCAATTTGGCGGCATTGCCTTTCATGCGCAGATGATGCACTCGATGCGTAAAGCCTGTTTCGACATGCCGCGCGCCGACTAGCTGCATGATCGTCTGCTTGGGGTCTGCATTGGAAATAACGGTCAAGCTGTCGAATCGCTCGCCACTCCCGGTTTCGACACCGACCACACGACCGTTACCGACGACAATACGAGTAACCGGCATGCCGGTGCGAATTGTAACGCCGGACTCTCTGGCGACATGCGCCAGCTCATCGCTGATACTTCCCATGCCTCCGGCCGGCAATGCAACGCGACCGTGGTCGCCCGCCAGTCGATACAGATAGGTCATGATCGTATTCGGCGAGCGCGGTCCGAGATGCGTACCGAGAACGGCATCGAGGCTTAGCGCCCCTTTAAGCAACGGACTGTCAAACCGCTCGGTGAGTTCGTCATGAATATTGATGCCAATCAGTCGCAGAAACTCCCGCATCTCGGTTTTCCCGAGGCGCCGGAGATCGAATCCCAGCCGCCCGAGTGTCTTCAGATCCTGGAAGTCCTTGGTACCGAGCCGCGGTGGCGTCTTGTTGAAGTAGGTGCGTAACAAGTCGGCGAAACGTGACATGCGCTTGTGGAAACCTCTATAGCTGTCGGCATCGGCGTCACTGACACCAAGCACCGTGCCTCTTCGCAGCCGAACATGCTCACCGTTCTCGCCAAGCGCGATTGTGGTCATGTCTTCGGCTGCGAGTTTCGGGCTCAGGCTGAGATCCTTGCGCACGCTTGGCTGCAATTGATACAACAAATGCGCACAAGCCGACACCGAGTAGCCGTCGGCGAATTCACGCGTGACGGCGGCACCGCCTACCTGGTCATTGGCTTCGAGCACCAGTACCTGCTTTCCCGCCCTGGCCAGCAATGCCGAGCAAACGAGGCCGTTGTGGCCTCCCCCTACAACAATTGCATCGTATTTATCAGTCATCGCCGAAGTTCTCTGGAACGGTGTTTGGACGCTTCAGGTCTGCGAGGATTTCCCGCGCAGCGTTGGCCCCCGGCGCGGCCATCACTCCACCTCCCGGATGCACGCTCGACCCGCACATGTACATTCCCGCGACCGGCGCGCGATACTGCGCATACCCCGGGACCGGGCGGTTGAACAACAGTTGATCCATCGTCAACTCGCCGTGGAAAATATTACCCTCTGTGATACCGATTTGATCTTCGATGTCCTGCGGAGTACGAATCTCGTAGTGCAGGATCAACTCCTTGAAATCGGGGCTGTAGTTTGCGATCTGGTCGATGACCGTCCTGGCGAATTCCTCGCGCTCCGGATCGGTCCAGTCCCTGCCCTCGAGCTTGTGCGGACAATATTGTATGAAACAGCTCATGAAGTGCTTGCCCGGTGGCGCCATCGTTGGATCCATCAACGTCGGAATCACCATGTCGATGTACGGGTCCCTGGACCAGGTCCCATCCTTCCAGTCATCGTATGCGCGCTCCATGCGCTCCAGCGAGTCGATGAAGTGCATGTCACTGTGGTACAGCGTACTGCCCTCGGGCAAAGCCGGGAACGTCGGCAATCCGTCGAGCGCGATGTTCAACTTGCCCGAAGAACCGCGAATCTTGAAGTTCTCCACGCGCTTGTGAAATGCTTCGGGCAGGTCCGACTTGTCCATGCACGTGAGAAACGTCCGTTTGACATCCATTGCCGACACGACGATGCGGCCGCCGATCTCCTCGCCATTTTCGAGCGCAACCCCGGTTGCGCGCCCGTTCCTGACAATAAATTTGTCAACGCCTGCTTCGGTACGCAACTCGCCACCGTAAGCCTGAAAAGCGCCGGCTATGGAGTTGGATACGGCGCCCATGCCGCCACGAGCCAGGCCCCAGGTACCGACATTGCCGTCAACATCGCCCATGTAATGGTGCAACAGCACGTAGGCCGTGCCCGGCGAATGGATCCCCAGCGCCGTGCCGATGATGCCACTACCCGACATGGCCGCCTTGATGACGTCAGTCTCGAAGTATTCGCCCAGGTATTCGGCAACACTCATCGTCCAGAAGCGGATCGTTTCATACATACGATCTTCGCCCATCTCCATGAACTTGCCACCAATCTCGATAAGCTCCCGGATGTCCCTGGGCTTGAAAGACGTCGGATCAGGTGGTGTGCGCAACAGGAAGTCGCGGATGAAACGACACTGGCGCATCGTGTCAGCCGAATAGCGCTCGTAGGAATCGGCATCATGCACCGAGAAACGCGCCATTTCCCGATACGCGACCTCGGCATCATGATACGAGCCGTAGTAATCGCCGTCTTCCTTAAACGTGACCGAACCGCCATACGGCGTAACCTGCAGTCCGTGTTTGTGCAGTTCCAGCGAGCGGTAAATTTCCGGGCGCAGCAAACTGCAAACGTACGAGCAATTCGAATACATCCAGTCTTCGTACAAATTGCGGCTGACCGCCGCCCCGCCGATGTAGTCGTTTTTCTCCACGCAGACGACATCGAGGCCGGCCTTGGCGAGATACGCTGCCGTTGTCAATCCATTGTGACCCGCGCCAACGACAATGGCGTCATATGTTTTCATGCGGCATTACTCATCTTTTTGATTGTAATATCAACTCCCCTCTCGAATCCGGCGAGCGTTTCGGCCAGGCAGCGTGCATCGTGTGCTTCACACAGAAACCACGGTTCGCGTGAATCCGGCTCGACGAGAATGCCCTGCTCGTGCAATTCCGGTGCGAGCGTGTCATAGAATTCGTAGTTCGAACTGGCCCATTCTCTGTAGTTACCGGGCGCATTCTCCGCAAAGAACATTCCCATCAGTGCCGGATGCCCGGTAAAACAATGTGCGATACCGCGGTCATCGAGAATCTTGCCAAGGCCTTGCTGCAGATTCCGTCCATATTGTTCAATGTTCTGCAGTGCATCTGTTTCATCCAGGATTTCGAGCGTCTTGTCGGCCGCCGCGAGCGATACTGAATGCGCCGTAAACGTGCCGCCGTGCACGACGCCGTCGCCGACCTGGCGCATGACGTCCTCGCGGCCCGCGACGACAGCTATCGGATAACCATTACCCATCGCCTTGGCAAACGTGCACAGGTCAGCCTTGAAGCCGAACAGCTCCTGCACACCGCCCCTGGCGACACGAAAACCGGTTTTCACTTCGTCGACGATCAACATGACGTCGTAACGATTACACAAACCACGAATATCATGCAGATATTGTTCTTCGGCCGTGATCGCGCAGCAATTACCCATAATCGGCTCGATCAGGAATGCGCCGATTTTGTTGTGGTGCTTCCTGAGAACATCTTCGACCGCATTGGCGTCATTTAGCTGCACCGGATGAAATAGCCGCTTGGTGATCTCGGGTACACCGTCACCATACGGCAGCAACTCCGGCGCACCGGTCTGGTCCCACTCATCGAGGTTCGATTGCCACAACACTTCGGTGAACACACCGTGGTAGCCGCCTTCGATCGCTATGTGCGCATCCTTGCCTGTCACCGCCCTGGCGATTCGCAGGGCGGCCATGACGGCTTCGGTACCGGAGTTCGAAAACCTCACCAATTCGGCAGCCGGTACCATTTTGCTGATGCGGCTGGCCACCTGATATTCGAGTTCGGTCGACAGCGCGAAAACGCCACCGACGTCCATGCCCTTGCGAGCGGCTTCGTCCACTCGTGGATCCGCGTAGCCGAGGATAACCGGGCCGTAGGCGAGCCGGTAATCGATGTATTCATTGCCATCGATGTCCCAAATGCGGGCACCTTTGCCCTGATTGACGTAGATCGTTTCCTCGTCGCCCCAGTAACGAAAATTCGATGACACACCCAGCGGCAGGCGCTTTACCGCTCGCCTGAAGTGCTGATTGGATCGCGCAAGAGACCGCATAGAACCCCCAAATGCTCCGGCGCATAGAGTCTCACGAAGCGCGTCCTGCGTCCACAAAAATGAATGAGTATTCATTCAAATTATGGCATCATCTGCAGTCTGATGATCGCCGCAACCGCCACAGCCCGCCGCACCGCATCTCGCGAAAAAAGGCGCCACCAGCTTATCGACGCCACCATGAAGTGCATTGCCCGCAAGGGCATGGGCAGCACGACACTGGGCGATGTAGCAAGAGAGGCTGGCCTTTCACAAGGCATTGTGAACCTGCATTTCGAGAGTAAGGACAACCTGCTCAAGGAAACGCTGGCGAGTTTGGCAAACGAATATCGCGAGCAATTCGACAAGACACTGCACCGCTCCGGCCCCCGCCCCGCGGATAAATTGCTGGCACTGCTGGAACTGGATTTCCGGCCATCAATTTGTGACCGTCGAAAACTGGCCGTCTGGTTTGCGTTCTGGGGTGAAGTCAAATCCCGACCGACGTATCGCCGCATGTGCGATGAGTCGGATCGTTACTATGATAGCGTGATTGAAGGTCTGTGCGCCGAACTCATCGCAGAGGGCAAGTACAAGAACATCGACGCAATGACTGCGGCAGACGCGTTATCGTCGATGACCAACGGACTCTGGCAGGCATGCCTGATCAGCCCGCAAACCTGGGACCGCCGGAAGGCGACAAATGCGGTGATGAGCTATCTGCGCAGCGTGTTTCCCCGCCACTACAAGCAGTGAGAACAGCGTGAAAATTGAACTCAGTGAAAAAGCGCTCGCATGGCAGGCGAAGGCGCGCAAATACGCCGACGAATACCTGCAGCCGCATGAAGTTGAGGCTGAACTCAATGATGGCATGCTGCCCGATGAAGTCAGCGCAAGAAACAAGAAGCGCGCTATCGAGCTGGGCTTTTCTGCGATCGACGTACCGAAGTCGCACGGCGGTCTCGAACTCACGCTCGAAGAGCAGGTGGCGATATGGGAACAGCTCGGCCGCGTCACCAATGCCTTGTCCTGGTGCTTTTCCGAACCACAGTCGTGGATGTTTGATGCCTGCACCGACGAACAGATCGAGCGCTACGTACTACCAATGATGCGTGGCGAAAAGAAAGACTGCTACGCAATAACGGAGGCGGGACCCGGCTCCGACGTCGCCGGATTGGAGGCCACGGCAGTCAGATCGGGTGATGACTACGTCCTGAACGGAGAGAAGTGGTATGTCACCAGCGGCAATCTTGCCGACTTCTTCTGGTTTCAGGCGCAGGTCCCCGACGAACGCGGTGATGCACTGTTTCTCGTGGATCAGGGCACCGAGGGGATCGAAATTACCGCAACGCCCAAATTCAGTCATACCTATGCGGCACACCACCCGACCTATCGCTTCACAGACGTACGCGTGGCGGCCTCGCAGAGAGTGGGCAAAGTGGACGACGGCCTGGCTTACACCCGATCCTGGTTTCGGCACGAGCGCCTGATGATCGGGGCCCGCAGCTGCGGCGCGGCCGCAAGACTAATTGAAGAAGCAACGGCGTTCGCAAATGCGCGCATTGTCGACGGCGCGCCACTGAGCGAGAAGCAAGCCATTCAATTCATGCTGGCCGACAGCGTGACCGAGCTGTATGCCTCGAGACTGATGACCTACGCTGCGGCGCGCGCTAATGATCGGGGCGAGGACGTGAAGTCACTTCACAGCCGCTGTTCGATGGTAAAGCTGTACGTGTCCGAGATGGCCAATCGAGTCGCTGATCGCGCCGTGCAGATTTTCGGTGGTCGAGGCTATATGCGCGAGAACGTCGCTGAACGGTTCTTTCGGGAGCTTCGCGTGGATCGCATTTGGGAAGGAACCAGCGAGATTCAGCGCCTCATTATCGCCCGATCCCTTATAAAACGGGGACTTGACGATATGTAATTGTCAGCGGCGGCGATGGGTGGTCAAATCGACGCTACATGACAAGGAAAACAAAAAACGCCGTCCTGTGTTTCCTGATCAGCACCACGCTGATTTTGAGCGCCTGTAGTAACAACCCCGACCAGACGGTCAGCAACCGCAATGTCGTCAACGTGTACAACTGGGCCGACTACATTGCGCCGGAGACTGTCGACCAGTTCGAGGCCGAGACCGGCATCAAAGTCAACTATGACATTTACGACTCGTCCGAAGTCGTCGACGTCAAGTTACTGGCAGGCAGCAGCGGCTACGATGTCGTCGTGCACAGCAATCAATTCTCGTCACGCCTGGCGCCGATCGGCGTGTTCGAAAAACTCGACTTCTCACGCCTCGATAACACGCGCCATCTCGATCCCGACATCATTGAGCGCATCGAATACCCTGCCGTTGCCGAGTACAACGTGCCTTACCACTGGGGCACGACAGGCTACGCCTGGAACGTCGAGATGGTCCGCAAACGGCTGCCGAATCACCCGATGAACAGCGGCGACGTTCTGTTCGACCCGAACGTCGTTTCGAAGCTCGCGGACTGTGGCGTGTCATTGCTTGACGGCCCGACCGACCTGTTTCCGATGGTGCTCGCCTATCTCGGCCTCGATCCGAATTCTGTGGACGATGAAAGCCTGGCGAAAGCCGAAGCGCAGATAAAGCTCGTGCGGCCCTACATCCGCTACTTCAGCAATCAGAAGATGTTATCTGATCTGCCTAATCAGGAAGTCTGCGTGGCAATGAGTTGGTCCGGCGACTACGCGACCGCAGCCGCGCGAGCCAAGGAAGCCGGCATCGACATCGAATTTCGTTACACCGCACCCAAAGAAGGCTCGGGCCTTTGGGTCGACGGGCTTTACATTCCCAGCGATGCACCGAACAGGGACAACGCCTACACGTTTATCAATTTCATGCTGCGCCCGGATATCGCAGCTGCGAATACGAATCAGGTCAATTATGCCAATGCGAATGGCTCATCCTGGAAATACCTGTCACCGGAGATATTGCAGAATCCGGCGATTTTCCCTGACGAGGCGGCCTGGGAAATACTGTATCCGATAAAACCGGCTGACCCTAAACGCGAGCGCCCGCGGACGCGTGCATTTGCTCGCGCGAAAGCTGGCCTTTAACAGGTGACGACCCGTGTGACAGATCCTACGAAGCCAGCAGATTTTATTCGTATTCGCAATGTCAGCAAGCACTTCGGTGACTTTGTCGCTGTTGATGGCGTCAATCTCGACATAGGCAAGAGTGAGTTGTTTTCGATTCTCGGTGGATCAGGATGTGGCAAATCCACGTTGCTGCGAATGATGGCGGGTTTCGAGACACCCACATCAGGGACGATCGAGATCGACGGTGTCGACGTGACCAATCAGCCACCCTACGAACGGCCGGTCAATATGATGTTCCAGTCCTATGCGATCTTCCCGCACATGAATGTGGAGAAGAACATTGCCTATGGACTTCGCAAGGAAGGCATCGCGAAGCAGGAGATCATCAAGCGTGTCGATGATGTGGTCGGGCTCGTGCAACTCGGCGATTTTCGCAAGCGCAGGCCCGACCAGCTATCGGGAGGGCAACGACAACGGGTGGCGCTGGCACGGGCCCTGATAAAGCGACCCAAAGTCCTGTTGCTCGACGAACCGCTCGCAGCGCTCGACAAGAAACTGCGTGAACACACGCAGTTCGAACTGATGAACATCCAGGATGAGCTCGGTGTCACCTTCGTTGTGGTCACGCATGACCAGGAAGAGGCCATGACGCTCTCGACTCGCATTGCGGTCATGAACGAGGGTCGATTCCTGCAAGTCGGCACGCCCAAGGAAATTTATGAATACCCGAATTCTCGTTTCGTGGCCGATTTCATTGGCACGATCAACACGTTCGAGGGAACAGTGAGCCGCATCGATGACAACGCGATGTCGGTGGACTGCCCGGAACTCGGCGGGGATGTGCGCGCCTTGATTGACGACAACACCCACGTCAATGTCGGGCAGCAGGTCTGTATTGCCGTGCGCCCGGAGAAGATCTTCATCAGCTTCGAAGAGCCCGAGGACCACGAAGGCGTGCGAGCACACGGCGTGGTTGATGACTTTGGCTACTTCGGTAACCTCTCGCTGTATCGCATCCGCCTGGAGAGTGGAAGAACGATCCAGGTCAGTTGGCAAAATCAGCGCCGCTCAGCCAAGCGTTTCGTCGAGTGGGAAGACAAGGTTTGGGTCTCCTGGCGGCCGCGAAGCGCGGTGGTCATAAAGGGAGAAAGTTGAGCGGTGGCTATGCCACAGCGCACTGATAAGACCTGGCGGCGAGTCACTATCGCCATTCCTTACCTGTGGCTGTTCGTGTTCTTCCTCTTGCCATTCGCCATTATCCTGAAAATCAGTCTGGCAGACCCGATCGTCGCGCAGCCGCCGTTTACGCCAATCTTCGACGCACAGGGACGCCTGTCAGTCACGCTGGACAATTTTCTGTTCCTGTTGACCGACAAACTGTACGCGTTCACTTATCTGAAATCCGTGTTTCTTGCGGGGGCGGCGACTGTCCTTTGCCTGATGCTGGGCTTTCCCATGGCCTACGGCATTGCGCGCGCGCAGCCTGCGGTCCGAAGTTTGTTGCTGTTGCTTATCGTGCTGCCGTTCTGGATTTCGTTCTTGCTGCGCGTTTACGCCTGGATGGGCTTGCTGAACAACTACGGTGCGATCAACAACGCATTGATGTGGCTTGGCCTCATAGATCAGCCTGTGCAAATGATGTACACGGATTTCGCGATCTTCATCGGCCTCACGTATTCCTATTTACCGTTCATGGTGTTGCCGCTGTACGCCACGCTCGAGCGCATGGATCTGGACCTCATCGAAGCGGCACAGGATTTGGGTGCGTCGCGCACTCGTGCTTTCTGGGATGTCACCTGGCCACTGGCACGGGCAGGTGTCATCGCCGGCTGTCTACTCGTGTTCATTCCGGCAATGGGCGAATACGTCATTCCTTACCTTCTTGGCGGGCCGGAATCATTGTTGATTGGCCGGGTCCTGTTCGATGAATTCTTTGTCAACCGGGACTGGCCGCTCGCTGCTTCGGTCGCGATCGTGCTGTTGCTACTGCTCGTTGTGCCCATCGTGATGCTGCAACGCAGCCAGACCGGTGAGGCGGAGACAGCAGCGTGAACAAACAATCGCGCTTCATACTGGCGGTTCTGGCCTTCGGCTATGCGTTCCTGTACATCCCGCTTGTTTCTGTTGTGGTTTACTCATTCAACGACTCGAAGCTGGCAACTGTGTGGGGCGGTTTTTCGACCCGCTGGTACGGCGAGTTGTTTCGCAATGACCAGGTACTCGATGCTGCCTTTCTCAGTCTGCGTATTGCCGCGACATCCGCAACCTTTGCGACGATTCTCGGAACAATGGCAGGACTCGTTCTTGTCCGATTCGGCCGCTTCAAGGGCCGCACGCTGTTTTCCGGGATGATTACGTCGCCACTCGTCATGCCCGAGGTCATCACAGGCCTGTCATTACTGCTGTTCTTTGTCAGCCTGCATGGCCTCATCGGGTGGCCCGGTCAGCGCGGCTTTTCGACGATCACGATTGCACACACGACGTTTTCCATGGCATTTGTCGCTGTCATCATTCAGTCCAGGCTTGCGGCGATGGACGAATCACTGGAAGAGGCGGCCATGGATCTCGGTGGACACCCATTGCGCGTCGTATTCGACATTACTCTGCCGCTGATCGCGCCTGCCATGGTGGCCGGCTGGCTGCTGGCATTCACGTTGTCTCTTGATGACCTCGTTATCGCGAGCTTCGTCTCCGGACCGGGCAGCAGTACATTGCCGATGTACATCTTCTCGAAAGTCAAACTCGGCGTGACACCGGACATCAACGCCCTGGCATCGTTGTTCATTCTGATCGTTGTTGTCGGTCTGATCGTTGCCTGGATGGCGATGCGAAAAACTCAGACACGCTGAAGCTCTTGCAGGATCCATTCGACATATTGTCGTTCGAGGCTTTCCATTTCTGAAAACGGCCCCGGTTTGTAATAGCGCGAGTGAATTCCTTTTGCATTGTTAACGATGATCGTCTTGTCGGCCTCGGTCGTAACATCCCAAAGCCAGGTCAGTTCATCAACGTCGTAGTCCCGCCCCTCCTGCGCATCGCCACGCACAAGCCAATAGATATCACACTTGCTGTTATTCATGTCGACAGGTGTAAACACGTAACACACAACGTGGTCGCTATAGGCGAGCAGAAATGAGAAAGCACCTAAGCTAAAGTCCGACGCGCCTCCGTCGTAGCCCTTGAGATTACCGAGCAACGGAGCGACAGGCTTGCCGTCTTTGCTGCCGGTCTGATATCCCTCGAACAACGCCGTGCGACTATACGCGTATCCCAGCTGACCGGACGCCGCATCAGTGTTTAGGTGGTCGACCACGATATTCCTGATTCCACAGGCCTCCATTTTGCCCAGCATGTGGCCCTGGAGGCGTTCACGCTTCTTGCGATCGACCATGAGGGTGTGCATTTGCGCGTACTCGGGATGCGCCGTTGCGCAGTGGTAACACTCCTGATAATTCTCGATCGACAATTTCCAGTTGGCAGCAATGTCGTACGACTTGTGCGCAGCAAGTTTGAGATTTTCGAAATCGAACATCGCCATCGGCTCGGCCAGGTCGCGCCTGGCAGCATCGACACTCGGCGGCTCATCGGAAAAGCAGATAAACACGAGACCATGAATATTCTCCAGCGAGACTTTGTTCAGACCGTAAGCGGACTTGTCGAAACTGCTCGGCATGCTGCGAGCTGCGGTCAAATTGCCATCGATGTCGTACATCCAGCCGTGATACGGACAAGAAAACTTCCTGACATGGCCCTCAGCTTGTAAACAAACCAGTGATCCACGGTGGCGGCATACGTTCGCGAACGCTTTCAGATCGCCATCGCTGCCACGGACGATAATTGCGGACTCGTTGGCCACGTTGAGTACCTTGTAGTCCCCCGGTTCCGGCAACTCGGATTGGTGTCCGGCCAGAATCCAGTTCCGGCTTATGATCCGGTCGATCTCAAGATCGTAAATCGTCGGGTCCGTGTAAAACCTCTGATCCAGCGCGTAACCACGCTTCTGGCCAGCGATCAGTTCGTCAATACTTCTCGTGTCTCCGTGCATAGTCCGCATTCCATCGCATTCGGCAATTGCTGTTGGTTTTCGACGATATCACAGGATGCCGCGCCCATTGCAAGCGCGACACAGTCGCGATTCAGGCTGGATACGCCCCAGAAATCGGCTCGGCAATTACCTATTCTCAGTCCCGAAGTGACGGCGTAGCTTGGAGTCAGGCCTAGGATGAGGAGGTGTCGCTGTGCCCAACGCAACAGGAAGAAGCCATCTCATGGACATCGACACCAGCAGGCCCGTTTGGGACAGATTCTTCACGGTCGCGCCGCTGGTGCTGATCGGAACCTGCGATCCGGACGGCTCCCACGATTTCGCGCCCAAGCACATGGTGACGCCCATGGGTTGGCAAAACTATTTCGGTTTCGTCTGTTCGCCGAGCCATTCGACGTGCGCCAATATCCAGCGGAACGGCGAATTTACCGTCAGTTACCCGAAGCCCTCTCAGGTGCTGTACTCGAGCCTTGCCGCCTCGCCGCGGCTGGAGGGCCATAAACCCGTGCTCGACTACTTTACGACGTTTGCGGCACGCGAGGTCGACGCGGAACTCATCGAGGAGGCCTATCTGTATTTCGAATGCCGTCACTTCAAAACCATCAACGGCTTCGGTCCGAACTGCCTGATCACCGGTGAAATCGTGGCAGCCTACGCAGAGCCCGAATTTCTGCGCTCGAGTGAACTGGATGATCAGGAACTCGTGCACGACTCGCCATTGCTTGCCTATCTGGCGCCTGGACGATTCGCCACGATCGACCGCTCAAATGCATTCCCTTTCCCGGCCCATATGAAAAAATGACGCCCATATGACCAGTGCGCTCGCCGATCGAATTTTGCAGCACGTTCGACGACAGGACGCATTTCTTATCGACCTGCTAAAGAGCCTCGTTGAGGCGGAGTCGCCCTCATCACACCCGGCGGTTCATAAACCGGCTCGTCATATTTTCATGTCGGCCCTTAGTGAAGTCGGTTACCGGGTGCGCGAAATCGGTTCGGCAGATGGCCCTCTCCACGTATTTGCACGGCCCGAACGGCGCGATCGCGGCCAGGATTCGCAACTCATAATCGGGCACTACGACACGGTATGGCCGGTGGGGACTATTGGCGAACGGCCGTTCACCGTCGATGGCAACGTCATACGCGGACCCGGCGTTTTCGACATGAAAGGCGGCCTCGTGCAGCTCGTCATTGCACTGAAAGCACTGCGCGAACTCGATCTCGAACCGGCGATGACACCGCTGGTCTTCGTCAATGCCGATGAAGAAATCGGTAGCCGGACATCGACAAGGTTCATCCGCCTTCTCGCCAATCACGCCAAACGCGCTTTCGTGCTCGAACCCGCGCTGGGCGAGCAAGGCAGCCTGAAGACCGAGCGGAAGGGCCTCGGTCGATTCACCGTGACAGTCTACGGCAAGGCGGCGCACGCCGGTCTGGATCCCGAAGCGGGCGCCAGTGCGATCCTCGAATTGTCGCACGTAATTCAGAAACTGTTTGCGATGAACGATGCCGACAGGGGCATCTCGATCAACGTCGGTACCGTCGACGGTGGCATACAACCGAACGTGATTGCAGCACACAGCACTGCAGTCATCGATGTTCGCGTCCCGACGATCGCGGATGGAGAAGAGGTCGAGCGCTTGATTCACGGTATTGAACCCGAAGTGCCGGGCGTTCGGCTGAGAATCGAGGGTGCCATTGGCCGGCCATCCATGGAGCCCACATCTCGCAATCAGCTGCTCTGGATGCAGGCGAAAAATATCGGCGACGAATTGGGCCTGAACCTGACCCGAGCCAAGGTAGGCGGCGGCTCGGACGGCAATACAACGAGTCAATTTACAGCGACGCTTGATGGCCTCGGACCCGTGGGTCATGGCGCACACGCGAAACGCGAGTTTCTGTACATCGACAAGACGCTCGAGCGCGTCGCCCTGTTGACGATGTTGTTGCTCGCGGAGCTGGCCGCATGACTCGGACATTGCTCGCATCGCTGGCTCGCATCGCAGACTTCGACCGGAATCCTTACGATGTTCGCCCGCTGGACAAAGCCGGTTGGGCGAGCGGCGACTACGTGCTTGGCGAGGTATTCGGCGCGCGCAGTGAGTTGTATACCATCGAATCCTGTTCGGGCGAGATGTTACCCGTACAGGCTGGCGACCAGGTGATAGGCGCGCTTGGCGTGCGCGCCGGCACACTGGAGGGCGCCGGTGACTATGCCAGCGTTGAAAATGGAAACATGCAGGCACTGACGAATGCCGGGCTTTTCGGCGCCTTTACGTCGTTCTCCACGCTGCTGTCCAAGCCGATCTCGCTGCGCTATCGAGGTCACATTCTGCGCAATGACCGCAAAGTACAGATGCGCGACTTCGCCATCACCGGCGAAGCAGCGAGTTTTGCCGTACCGACGATCTTGCTCGTCGGCACCTCGATGTCGGCAGGCAAAACCCTTGCCGGAAGGCTGGCCTGCAAGTTGCTGTCATCAGCCGGATACAAGGTCATCGGCGCCAAATTGACCGGTGCCGGGCGTTACAAAGACATCGCGAGCTTCAAACGGCATGGCGCCTTTGAAATCTACGACTTCGTCGATGCCGGCCTGCCCTCGACGATCGCTCCCGAAGAGGAATATCGGGCTGCAATCAGGCCACTGCTGCAGTTGATCGCCGGACGCGAACCCGACTATCTCGTCGCCGAGGCCGGAGCGTCGCCACTCGAACCGTATAACGGTGCGGCAGCCATTGACGAGCTCGGTGACAAGGTATGTTGCACCATTTTGTGTGCTTCAGATCCGTACGCCGTCGTCGGTGTGCAACAGGCGTTTGGCCTCACGCCTGACCTGGTCTCCGGCCCGGCGGCCAGCACCACTGCAGCGGTCGACCTGGTCAGGAAGCTCACCGGCCTCTCGGCAATCAACGTTCTCGATGCCGACGCAGAACGGAAATTTCGGAAATTTCTCGAGGCCACCCTCAAGATCTGTCTTTCCGAACGACGAAGCGCCTGAATATCACAATTGCCGCGATCATGCCGACGCTACACATCCCGGCCGTCGTCAGATAAATGTACTGATAACCCGCGATACCGGGGTAGCGGTCAAGCAGGACGCCACCGAGCACCGGCATGAAAACGTCCGGCGTAAAACCGATCGCCGACACGACGCCACCGGCCGTGCCGGTAACGGCCAATGGCACACCGCCTTCTTCCAGCAAGGCGAAATAAATGCCGCGGAGTGCAAATATCGCCAGCGACGCGATCGCAACATTGACGAGCATTGCTGCGAACAAATGCGGGCTCGCGGGTGAGAACGAAAACGTCGCAAAGCTCGCGACCAGCACCACGAACAGGACGATCGTGGATTTCGCGATGCCGAAACGGTCGCCAACAAAACCGGCGATCAATGCAGCAAGCGGTTTTAACCACATCTTGCCGACGCTGACGGCGCCGGCAATCGCCGCGCTCATCAAGAACACATCATCCACGTACGGCGTGAAATAGAACGACGTCCAGTAGGCGGAATACGCCATCATCACAACGATCGAGATCAACCATACGATCGGCATCTTCAGTACTGCAATCACATCGGCCAGGCCAACTTTTGTGGCGGCAGGATCGACCTGGTTGGTGTCCTCTATCGTTACCCAGGACAAAATACCCAGCCCGATGATGACGCAGGAAAGCTGAATAATGACGACGGACAAGGCTTTGTCGCCGCTGCCCAACCAGGCAAATACGGCGAGCAAGACCGAACTGGCTCCTATCTCACCAAAGCCGCGGGTCGTTTCGAGTATGCCAAACGCCCTGCCCTGCTGATCCGGCGGCGCCCAGCCGCGAGTGACGCGAATCATCGCACCCCAGAACAGCAGAGACATGGCGACACCCCAGCAGCCATGGATGACGAGACTGACCGTGTAACCGGGAAATGTCGAGAAATACAGGCCGAGGCCGCCGGTGACGAGCAGCGCGGACGTAATCAGCTTGCGTGGGGATACGCGGTCGGCAAGCCAGCCACCGGGAAAGTAACTGATCATCGACGTGAAACCGAATACGCTCATCAGTACGCCGGCCTCTGTGTTCGTCAGGCCGAACGCAGCCATCATCGGCTTGTAATAGACCTCGCGCAGGAACGGCAGCAGAAAAATGATGCCGCCCGAAAGACCCAGCACGATCATCACGACCCAGCGTCTTGCAGCCGACATTTCATCCCCTTATTGATGTTACACAGGCTGTTCGGCCGAGGATTATCGTCCTCATGAATTCATCACGGGATCCTCAGGATTTCAGCACCACATCCGGCATCATAACTATTCAGTGATTGTTATGCTCAACGCGGAGGTGATCACATGAAATGTCGAATTCTCCTTACCGTACTATTAATCACTCTGCTGTCCGGCTGCGCATCATTTTGGCTCGGGCCCGGTCATGAAAAGACCCGTGAAGGGGCCTCGAGCAGTCTTGTCGACTATCTGTATCCCGACGGAGAGATACCACCTGCCGTCACAGGCAGCCTGCCTTATATCAGTCTGCCGGTACGCGTCGGCATCGCGTTTGTACCATCGCGAAATCGTGAAGACATTTCGGCGGCGGAAAAACAGCAGTTGATGGAACACGTCGCTGACGCGTTTCGCGATCGTGACTACGTGGAATCGATCGAGACGATCCCCGACACCTATATGAGGACGGCCAGGGGTGTTCAGGGCATGCAACAAGTTGCCGCGCTGTACGGTGTCGACATCATGGCGCTGGTTTCCTATGACCAAATATCCTTTTCGGGCGAACGCGACAGCGCATTGCTGTATTGGACAATCATTGGCGTCCTAACGGTCAAGGGAAACACAAACGAAGTCCAGACCATGATCGACACGGCCGTGTTCGACGTGGCAACAGCCAAATTGTTGTTTCGTGCGCCGGGCATTCACCATGACCAGCGAAATGCGACGTTGCTGGAAAGCGGCAAGGACTTGCGAAAATTGCGCAGTTCCGGCTTTGTTGCCGCAACCGATGACATGATCGTCAACCTGGATCAGGAACTGGAAGATTTTCGCGAGGAGGTGCAAAGTGGACAGCGCGCCCAGGTCGAATGGCGCCCCGGCTCTGGCGGGAGCGGCAGCGTAACCTTGCCGCTGCTTGCGCTGCTAGTTCTCGCGACCGTTGTGCGCAAGCTCGCGGGTGGGGCGAGTTAACCATTTATCAGCCGTTGCCGGCGGTGCCGACAGCGTATCGAGAAATGCCTCGAGCTGCCGCAATTCGCGGCGACCAAGCCGCAATGGCTTTGTCTCGTTGTGGCCAATCATCGCCAGCGGCGCCTCATTGTAGTGTTGCAGAACCTCGGCAAGCGTTTCGATCTGGCCCTTGTGCATGTACGGCGCAGTATTCTCGAGGTTACGCAGCGATGGCGTGCGAAATGCGCCGATCAGCTCTGCGCCGGTGCGAGCGAATTCGAGTTCCGCGCAGTCGGCTACAGCCGCGTCACTGAATTCACCTCGGCAGTTGAACGGGTCGGCCAGCACCTCGCGCACCCCCGCAACCCTGCCTTTGTCGGGCACCTCCCCCGGGAAAGAAATGACGCCCGTATTGTGAAACTCGTGGTTTGTCATCAGCGGCCCGTTGTGACACTGCGTGCAGTTCGCCTCACCGATGAACAAGCGTAAACCCATCACTTCGTCATCCGAAAATAACGCGGCATGCGGTTTGTGCTCGCCTGCCACTACTGCCGCGACATAGTCGTCAAATCGCGAACGTCCGGGCAGTAGCAGGCGCTCGTAGGCAGCAATGGATTTACCGATATTTGTGAACACTTCGTCGACGGCGGGGCTGCCCGACAGGGCAGGAAATTTGCCGAAGACTGCTTCATACATCTCACGGTAACTCGACTCGGACGCTATGAATGCGGCGTACTGTTCGCGTTTGCCGCCGTGCTCTGCCGGGTCTTCGAGCGGCGAGAGCGCCTGCGACCACAGATTGTCCTTGCGGCCGTCCCAGTAGAGCCATGGGCTATGTGCGGCGCCGATGATGCTGGGCGTATTGCGTTTGGACATGCCTATGCCCTGACCTTTTGCCAAACCATCCGTAAACCGCCGCTCTGGCTGATGGCAGGTCGCGCAGGAGATAGTGCCCGTGCCGCTCAATCGCGGTTCGAAAAACAGATGCTGTCCGAATTCGGCGGCGAGCGGATCGTCCGCCACTGCGTTGCTCGGATCTCGCGGTGCCGGTGGCAAGCTCTCGATCCATAGCGATCGCAGTATATCGATTTCGGCATCTGTCCAGGTTTCAGGACCGGCGGGCCGCAACTGCATCCATGCGAGCATCAGCACTATCAGCGACGTCAGGACAACACCGCTGCCGACCATCCGGACTTTTCCCGGTCGAAACCTCACAGACTCAGCAACACAAGCACGGTATCAGTCTTGCCGTCCGCCTCGATGGTGATCGCAACCTCCCAGTCGCCGCGCATGTGGAATCGCATGCCTTCCAGCCGGTAGTCGCCGTCGCCAAGTTCCTCTGTGACGCGTGGTCTGGTCGGCAGACCGTGATCGTGTGCCGGCATTCCGCCCACAACGGATAGCACGGCGTCCGTCACGGCCTGCCCATGCGCTGTGACGTGCAGAGTCCAGCTGTGGATTCGATTGATCTCGATCGGTACCAGCGAACTTTCGAAGCTGACCTCGTAGATACCCCTGGCCGATACCCATTCGCCGGCGGCATCGGCGCTCGATTTTCCGCTCCACATCATCGGCACGGTCAGCACGAGCAGCAGTGACGAGGCGCGGATGTTCCGATCGCGCGGCTTGCGGCCGTCACGCCAGTGGGCGAAACGTCCGCTCATTATGAAATACTGAACCTGGATAGCCAGCAACAACACGATGAAAAGCGGCCAGTAACCATAGCCGGTAAAACCAACTTCGAATGGAAAAACAGCTCGGTAAATCTGATGCTCGCCGTCGACATTTGCCGTGACAATTCCTATGTATTCTCCTTCTTCGGTGAATTCATGAACGACGGAGAGGACGTCGGGATCTATGCTCGGCTCGCGGTAGAAGACCGTCGCGCCTTGCAGATCCTCGATTTCAGCAACATCTTCCCATCTCGCGAATCGTCCTTTGCCGGTAACGTCGTGAATGATGCGAAAGTCCACAGCTGCATCGGCGAGGCTTTCGTGAAGATATTCCATGATGAAGACTGTTTCGGTAGCGCTGGGCAAATCCTCACAATAATCCTCATGCCCGGTCCTGCGCGGCTGAAAAATTTTGAAATGGCCACGCAAATAATTGACCTTGATGACACAGAGGTCATCTTCCTCGACAACGCCGCCATGTGCACAGGCCTGCTGCTGCAGGTGTCCGGTCAACAGCACGAGTGTTGTGAGCAGAATAATTGGGGTGCGGATCATCGTCATAGGATTTTAATGCAGTATTTCCGTGTCGTATGCGGTCCAAGACCGGGTTGAACGTTCTATTGGGGGCTAACGCATGGCCGTCAGGCATCTGATCATAACCACAAGTTGTCTTCTTATCGCCTCATCCGGCATCGCCGCGGATTCAAATCTGCCGTTCGGTAGTGACGAAGCCTGCATGCAAGGCCCGTTGGCACAATTCGGGCGCTACATCGGCGACTGGAAGATCGAAGACAGCCGTTTGTCGCAGGACGGCTCGGGCTGGCAGGATGGCACCGGGGCTCGCTGGATCTTCTCCTGTCTGGGCGACGGCACCGCGATTCAGGACTTCTGGCTTCCGCCCGACGGCAATGTCGGTACTAACCTGCGGACCTACAACGCGGAAACGGACAGGTGGGACATTGCCTGGGCGATCAATACAGCACCCGGATTTTCACACATCCAGGCCGAACAGGACCCGTTGGGCAATATCGTTATGCACTACGTTGCGCCGGTTCCCAGCCCGTTACGACGCATCACGTTCTTTCCACCCGATGACGATGGCTGGAATTGGCAACTCGAATTTTCTGCCGACGGCGGCGAAACCTGGTTCGCCGTCTACCGCATACACGCGACCCCGTTCACTCCAGACTAAAGCGCGCGACGGTACAGCCGACGGCAAAAATGGGTAGCTCCGGCGTGTAGAACTGCAACTCGCCTTGTCCGGCAGCGGCAGCGGCAGTGGCTATATATGTGCGAATCTCGAAGCCCCCCTGCCCGCCATCGCGGTAGGTTTCTTCGTCGGTGTAATCGAGCAGTGCCTGCTTGTCATTGCGCATCAGCCGATCGAGAAAATCTCGATCCCAGGCCTCGTTGATCTTTCCTGAGTCCGGTGTGGCAGGCCAGTGTGAAATTCCACCCGTGCCAACCAGGGCGATCTTTTCGGGAACAGAGTCGCATGCACGCCGTATGGCCTCGCCAAAAGCCCATGCCCGATGTAACGGCGTAAGGGGTGGGCCCTGGCAGTTGATGTTCACGGGAATGATCGGCATGTCGTATTTCGGTGTCAGGAAATGCAGCGGCACCATAATGCCGTGATCGAATTTCCATTCCTCTGCATAAGCGACGTCGACCGTTTGCATGATCTCACGAGTCAAACGCCTGCCGAGATCCGGTGCTCCGGGCACGTCCGTTTTCGGAATCCCGAGCCAGTCGGGATCCTCGATCGGCCCGGAATATTTCTCGCCGAAGCCGATGCAAAACGCCGGCATATTGTTCATAAAGAAGTTGGCGAAGTGCTCTGCAGCCATGACGATCAGCGCTTCTGCACCGGTCGCCTCGATTTCCCGACGCTGCTGATCGAGCTTGCCGTAGAACTCATCTCGCCTGGCGGTATTCTTCACGAGATCGGCACGGCCCGTGATGCCCGGTGCATGACTCAGCACGCCTGCATAAACGAGGCTCATTATCGTGAGTCCTCCTCTGTGAAACTGTCTCCACCGCCCGTCATCGCGTAAACACCCGCACGCACAGGTCCATGTTGCCTGATTCCCTGGCGCATCAGTTCGAGGTAATCGAACCACTCGATACCGAGAAAGGCGGCAAAGTGCATCAGTATCTGACCATTAACCCCGAGTACGTAAAGCAAACCGATATCTCCATCCCTGAGGGCAGTCTGCTCTTCGTCGGTGAGATCGAATTTCTCGAGTAGCGCGTCCATGTCGTCTCTGCATTGCTTCTGTACCGCTTCATCGCGATTGAGTTCGTACAAGAATTTCTGCAGAGAATAGAGACTCATGACTTACCCAGCGCAGGAATGTTGTGAGATCCCAGCGCAACGCAGATGTTCTTCGTTTCCATGTAAAACTCGAAGCTGTAGTCACCACCATCGCGACCGATGCCGCTGGCTTTCATGCCGCCAAACGGTGACGGCAGATGGCGATTATTCTCAGAATTGACCCAGATCATGCCCGCGTCAAGGTTTCTTGCCATACGATGCCCACGACCGATGTCGTTGGTCCAGACATAAGCAGCGAGGCCGTATTGGCTGTCGTTTGCGATCTCCAGTGCCTCGGCTTCATCCTTGAAGGAAATTGCCGTCAGCACCGGACCGAAAATCTCCTGTTGTGCGATACGCATGTCATTGCTCGCCTGCGTAAACAACGTCGGTCTGACGAAGTTCCCGTTCCCGTCAATTGCGCTTCCGCCAGCTGCTATCCGCGCGCCATCCTCGACCGCCGCCTCGAAATAGCTGCAGACCTTGTCGAAATGGCGTCGATGGATCAGTGGTCCTATTTCCGTCGCGGGATCCAGCGGGTGTCCGACATTGAGTCTGCCGATCCGCTCGACCAGCTTCGCAGTGAACTCCTCTTGAATCGATTCCTGCACGAGCAGCCGGCTTGACGATGTGCAGCGCTCGCCGTTCAGGCTGTAAATCATGAATACGACCGCGTCGAGGGCACGTTCCAGGTCTGCATCATCGAATACGATGACCGGGTTCTTGCCACCCAGTTCAAAGTGCACGCGCTTCAAAGTATCGGCCCCCTGGCGCATGATATGACTGCCCGTCGTCGATTCACCGACGAAAGCTATGGCCTTGATCGCCGGATGCTCGGTCAGCGTTTTGCCCGCATCCTCGCCCAGCCCCTGCACGCAGTTGAGCACGCCGTCGGGCAGGCCGGCATCGTGTGCAATCTCCGCCAGCATCATGGCCGTGTAAGGCGACCACTCCGCCGGTTTGTGCACGACTGTGCAACCGGCCGCAAGCGCCGGTGCGATCTTCCAGGTCGACAGCATGAATGGTGTATTCCATGGCGTGATGACGCCGACCGGACCAATTGGCTGACGAATGGAATAGTTAATATGCTCGTCCGCCGGTAGTGATTGACCGTCCCGTGCAGCTGGCGCCATGTCGGCAAAAAACCGGAAATTTGCCGCAGCACGGATTGCCGCCTTGCTCATGAACCTGAGCGGTTGACCTGAGTCGTAACTTTCGACCAGCGCTATGTCGTTGGCGTTGTCCACGATCGCGTCGGCAACTTTGTGCAGCAACTTTTTGCGCACATTGCCGGGCAGCCCGCGCCATTCCCCGAATGCGGCCTCGGCGGCCTGGCATGCCGCGTCGATATCGTCGGCATTACCTGCCGCGATCGTGCCGATAGTGCTGTTGTCCACGGGAGTATAAGCGGCAAACGTCTTTCCGGAGCGACCGGCATCGCGCCTGCCGTTGATGAAGTGTGGCAGTGTTTCCGCTTGCAGTGGCTCCAGTAACTTTTCAATGCTCTGCAAATTCTTGTCAAGCTCTGACATGTCTGGTTTCCTCCGGTCTGGCCGGTCTTGATTAGGTATCTTGCTCGGCGCGCTGCGCGAGGTACTCGCGGATGTTGCTCCGCTTCCAACGAACCTCGGTTTCTATTTCCTGAACTTCGTAAGAGAGCGATAGCGGCCGACAATTGAATATTGGCTCGACAAAATCGGAGAGCGTCTTGAATAATTGCGCACCGGCGTGCTGACGAACCTCCAGCGATCGTCCTGCAGCAATACGCAGCGTCACGCTGATGAATGCGTTGTCCGGGTGACCATCGGCAATTCGGTAGTGATCGCGCCGCACCGCGCGTGTCCGGATACCGCCGATCGGCAGCGCATCAATGTCGACAGCGCTCTGGTGCAATGCTGCGACGAGCTCGTCGATGCTGAAATCAGCGTCGAGATTCGCTGAGTATTCAATGATTTGATGTGGCATCGCATCGCGCCCCAAAGCCATTTGAAGTTAATTAACGTGTTAAGTATACTGCCGGTGTCGCAGGCGTCAAGTCGCGATACATCTGAACAGGTTACAGGGAACAGACACGATGACTGATTTGCAGCGCATGCGCGGCTCGATGCCGCCGGTCATAACACCGATTCGCGATGGCGCGGTGGACTACGATGCCTACGTTGGCCTTATCGAGTATCAGGTCAAGGAAGGTTCGCACGGCGTTTTGGTGAACGGCACGACAGCCGAACCCTCCACGCTGACCACGAAAGAACGTAATCGCCTTGTCGATCTGGCCATCGAGACCGTCGACGGTCGAATTCCGGTCGTGGCAGCGACGGGCTCGCAATCGCTGGCCGAAACGCAGGAGCTGACGCGGCACGCGGCAAATGCCGGCGCCGATGCCCTGCTGATCGTCACGCCTTATTACATTCGCCCACCACAACGTGGGCTGGTCGAGTATTACCTGAAGTTGGCCGGGCAACACGACACACCGTGGATGATCTATCACATACCCGGCCGCACGGCGGTTAACGTCACGCTGGACTCGATGAAGGCGCTGCGCGAAAAATCGAATACCTTTATCGGCATGAAGCACGCCGTCAATGATCTCGGCTTCGTTACCGAATGTTTCGCAGCGCTCGGCAACGACTTCAGGGTCTTTGTCGGCCTCGAGGAGCTGTCTTTCCCGATGATGACGATTGGCGCATGCGGGCTGATGAATGCCGTTGGCAATCTTCGCCCTGGCATTCTTGCTCGAATGTGTGACGCGGTCTGGGACAGCGACCTGGTAAAAGGCCGCGAGTTGCATCAGCGGCTGCTCGAGATAAACCAATCGGTTTTTTATGACACGAACCCGATTCCGATGAAGTACATGATGAAGAAACTGGGTTTGATTCCGGGCAATGAGCATCGTCTGCCGATGGTACCCGCCACCCCCGAGCTCGAGCGCCGTCTCGACGCAGTACTGGAACGCGCCGGCTTACTTACGGACGGGAATGCAGCATGAAGTTCCTCAGCTTCGAGAACAACGGGCAAGCCGGCTTTGGCGCCGTCATCGACTCGGGTGTCGTCGATCTTGGCGCAAGGCATGCTGAACTGGACGATTTGCGCGCCGCCATACGAGCTGGCCGGCTCGCGGAACTGGCGATTGAAGCAGCGGCAGCCGATGCCGACTATTCGCTGGGTGAGATCGACTATCTGCCCACGGTCCCGAATCCGGAGAAGATCATCTGTATCGGCGTTAACTACGCCAATCGCAATGCGGAGTACAAAGACGGGTCGGAGGCCCCAAGGTACCCCAGCGTGTTCATGCGCACGAGGGAGTCGCTGGTCGGACACGAGCAGGCGATTCTTGATCCACCAGAGTCGGCCCAGCTCGACTATGAAGGTGAAATCGTCATTGTCATCGGCCAAGCGGGCCGCCGCATTCCCGAAGACGAGGCCCACGAATACATTGCCGGGCTGACGATAATGAACGAGGGCTCGTTGCGCGACTTCCTGCGCCACGCCAAGTTCAATGTGACCCAGGGCAAGAATTTCGCCAGCTCCGGATCCATGGGTCCCTGGCTCGTTACGCCTGACGAGCTTGATCCGATGGGTGAATTGCGGATCATGACGCGGGTGAACGGCGAAGAGCGGCAAAACGATGTCACCGCAAACCTGATATTCCCGTTCCGATACCTGATCAGCTACCTGTCGACGTTTTATCACCTCAAACCCGGAGACGTCATTGCGACCGGCACGCCGAACGGCGCCGGCGCGCGCTTTGATCCGCCGAAGTACCTAAAAGGCGGTGATGTCGTCGAGGTCGAAGTTCCCGGCATTGGCGTTCTTGCGAATACCGTGGTGACGGAAACGGTATGACGAATTCCGGCACCAGGGGCAATGCTGGAACACTGCGCGATTTTCGGCATTCCTTACCGATGGAGCTGTTGCGGGCGCGCGAAGCCGCGATGGCGCGGTTTCGGCCGATGCTGCGCGAGCACGGTCTGACCGAACAACAATGGCGTGTGATTCGGGCTTTGGCCGACGGAGACCGGCTGGATGCGAGCGAACTTGCGAGGCGCAGCTACCTGCTTGCGCCCAGTCTGACCCGGATTCTGCAGTTTCTTGAAAAGGAAGGCCTCGTCAAGCGCAGCTCCGATAGCCGCGATCAGAGGCGTTCGGTGCTCGCACTTACCGCGAAGGGCCGGCGCGTCTTTAATCGTGTTGGTCCGGACTCCGAGATTCGTTACGCCGAAATCGAAGCGCAATTCGGTCGTGACCGACTCAACACGCTGTACGAACTGCTCGCGGACTTTTACACGACGCTGGACAGTGCCGACAGCTGAGTCAAAGGTCGGGCAAAACTACGGGTGCGCTGTCCCGCCTGGCCGGGGAATCGTCCGGGCTGTCGCCTGGCCTACCGCCGCCCGGATTGGCAATCTGTTCGAGTCCGTCGAGAACCTGCTCCCAGGTACCGGCGTCAACAGACTGCTTGAGCCGCGCATAGGCGCTGGCAATTGCCGGCATGATGTCGGCTTCGAGAGCGGCGCCGGTACGGGTGGTCTGGACAAACACCTTGCGACGATCGCGGTCCGACTTGCGGCGCGCAACCAGGCCCGCGCGTTGCAGACGGTCGACGATGCCAACCAGACTTGGCGCCGCGATCAACGTCAGGTCCGAGAGCTCCCTGAGCGTTATCTGCTCATGCTCCCAGAGTACGCGCAGCACTCGGCCCTGCTGCTCGGTTAGACCGAAGTCATTGAAGATCTTGCGGAATCTTGGCATAACCGCATCAAGTGCGCGATGCAGCACCATGGGCAGGGAGCGATTGAACTGATCGATTGCCATGCACGGACAAGTTACTTAATATATTAATAATTAATATGATAATGATTGAGAACCGGATGTCAACAGAGCAACGTCAGGAGCTGCGCCAGTGCCTGGGCAAGTTCGCGACCGGCGTGACCGTCGTCACCTGCGACGGTTCGGACGGGCCCTGCGGCATCACGGCAAACAGCTTCAGTTCGGTCTCGCTGCAGCCGCCGCTGGTACTGTGGAATATCGCGAAAGTCTCGAATTCACTGCAGGCGTATCTCGACGCCGAGTATTTTGCGATCAACATCCTGAGCGCCGGGCAACAAAAGCTGTCATCACATTTCGCGCAGTCCGACCATACCTTGTGGGACAACGTCCAGTACGACACGTCCGCGGATAACGTGCCCCTGCTCCGGGATACGGTGGCGTGCTTCGAGTGTCGTACGCATCAGATTCACGATTGCGGTGACCACTTCATTATTGTCGGCGAAATCGAGCGCTTTCGATCCAGTAACGATGAGCCGCTGGTGTTTTACGGCGGGCAGTATGCCGCGCTAAAGCCAAGCGGCGAGTAATCCCGGCAGCGAACTGATCCGGAAAGGCAAGAGTGCGAATCGAATGTGTCGCAGGTCAGATGTCGTATCCACGCTCATCGTGTTCGACAAGATCCAGCCCCTGCGTCTCTTCGTCAGCCGAAACGCGCAGCGGCAGCACGATGTTGATCAGTTTGAGCAGAATGAACGTCATGCCGCCACACCACAGGATTGTGGCAAGCATGCCGGTTAGCTGGACGACAAACTGCTGGCCAATGCTTACGCCGTCGGGCAATCCCATTCCACCGTAGTTCGCGCTGACGAACACCGAGGTCAGCAGGATGCCGAGCATCCCGCCGACACCGTGAACCGGGAAGACGTCGAGCGAATCATCAATCTGCAGTTTGCGTTTGATAGTCATCGTCGCGAAGAAACAGACGACGCCCGCCAGCAAGCCGATGACTATCGCGCCGCCCGGGCCGACAAACCCCGATGCCGGCGTGATCGTGCCGAGACCCGCCACCATGCCGGTCGCGATGCCCAGGACGCTGGGTTTGCCAAAGCGCAGCCATTCGCAGCACATCCAGGCCAGCGAACCGGATGCGGCACCGAGGTGCGTCACGAGCATGGCCATGCCTGCGGCACCGTTCGACGCGACCGCACTACCCGCATTGAAGCCGAACCACCCGACCCACAGCATGCACGCACCGGCGACAGTCCAGGGCAGGTTGTGCGGCGCCATCTGCGTGGTCGGGAAGCCGCGGCGATTGCCGATCATCAGGGCGGCGACGAGCGCTGCAATGCCGGCATTGATATGCACGACCGCCCCGCCCGCGTAGTCCATGAAGCCACGCTCAGCAAGCCAGCCGCCGCCCCAGACCCAGTGCGCAACCGGAACGTAGACCAGCATCAGCCAGAGCAGGCAAAACAGCAGCATCGCCGAAAAACGAATGCGCTCAGCGAAAGCGCCGACGATCAGTGCCGGTGTGATGATTGCGAACGTCATCTGGAACATGACGAAGACTGTCTCGGGAATCGTCCCCGACAGCGAATCGCTCGTGACGCCGGACAGAAATGCCTGGTCCAGACCTCCGGTCAGCCCGCCAAACAATGAGCCCTCACCAAATATCAGGCTGTAGCCGGCAATAACCCATAGCAGCGAAGCGGCGCAAGCGATGGTAAAACACTGCATCATCACTGACAGCACATTCCGATTGCGAACGAGGCCCGAATAAAACAATGCCAGACCGGGCAGGGTCATGAACAACACAAGTGCGGTTGCCGTCAGCATCCAGGCCGTATCGCCCGAGTCGAGCCCATCGGCGGCAAATGTAAGACCTGGCACCAGCAGGAATAGCAGGAGTGTCGCTGCAAATTGCGTCATAGAGAAATTCCACCCGGTTTTTGCTTATGATTATCGTCTGCGAACCTTGCCATCGCGAACGAGCAAATTGCAAGAACAGCTGACTGCGCGGCGACGAAGGACGGATCAGGCAGCTCAATCCGCCCGGATCACCGAAAAACGCGCATGGACCGATCACTATGGACAATCAACGAGCACACATGAAACCTAAAGTATTCTGCATCGGCTTCCACAAAACCGGCACAACCAGTCTCGAACTCGCGCTGAAGAAGCTCGGTTACCGGGTGACGGGCTCATTTGGAACAAAGGACCCGGACATCGCCAGCAAGGTTCATGAACTCGCGTATGCGAAGGTCGATCAGTACGACGCCTTCGAAGACAACCCCTGGCCGATTCTGTTCAGAGAACTCGATCAGAAATTTCCAGGCAGCAAGTTCATCCTGACCCGTCGGCCCGCCGATGCCTGGATCCGCAGCCAGGTGAAAGACTTCGCGACGACACAAACGCCAATGCGGCGCTGGATCTATGGCGAGGATGCAGGCTGTCCTGAAGGCAACGAAGCAATCTATGTCGAGCGTTACGAACAACACAACCGGGACGTGCTGGAGTACTTCAGGGACCGGCCGGACGACCTGCTGCTGTTCGACCTCCCCACTGCCGACGGCTGGAATTTGCTGTGTCCGTTCCTCGGCCACGAGATCCCGGATGAGCCTTTCCCGCATGCGAACAAGGCCAGTTTTTCACGCAAGGTGAAGAATCTCCTGAAACGCCACTGAGAATGCTGTTTTGACGCGGATGCCGCACCCTGCCTGACTTGACGGAATACGTATTTAACGCAGTTGCGAATCATTCGCATTTGGATTACGGTCTGTCTCAGTTCCGACAGACCACGCAGAGACAGCCTCATGTTCCATCAGATCATCGCCCGCACAGCACTCGGTGCCGCCATTTCAGTATTCTCCCTGGCCGCCAACAGCCAGGAATCCGTCGCCAGGCAGTCTGTCGAGCCGCTCGACACCGTGACGATCATCGGCCGCCCCGGCGATGTGGCGGATGTGCCGGGCTCAGCGCACGTCATCGACAGCGAGGCGCTCGAACTCTTCAATGACACCGACATTCAGCGGGTGCTGCGCACCGTCCCGGGCGTCTATCTGCAAGAAGAGGACGGCTTCGGCCTGCGCCCTAATATCGGTATTCGTGGCTCCGGCCTGGATCGCAGCGCGCGGATCGCACTGCTTGAAGACGGCATTCTGATCGCACCGGCGCCCTACTCCGCGCCGTCCGCGTATTACTTTCCGACGCAAAGGCGCATGAGCGGCCTCGAAGTGCTCAAGGGACCCGCATCGGTTGTCGTCGGACCACGTACCACCGGTGGCGCGCTCAACATGATCTCCACACCAATTCCGGACGCGCTCGGCGCGAACCTCGACCTGCGCATTGGCGACCACGGTACCTTTGATCTGCATGCGAACACCGGCAATCACGGTGAAAACCTGTCGTGGCTCGTTGAAACGGTGCAAAGCCAGAGTGACGGCTTCAAGCACATTGACGGACCGCTGGATGGCGGTACGGGTTTTGAAATCCAGGACTACGTGGCGAAGTTTCAGATCGACAGCGCGGCGGATGCCTCCATTTACCAAAGTTTGCGCATGAAGCTCGGCTACACCGATCAAACATCCGATGAAACATACCTTGGGTTGACCGATGCTGATTTCGCGGCGGATCCGATCTCGCGCTACGCAGCATCCGAAGGCGATCTGTTCACGAGCGAGCACGAGCAATACCAGCTCGGTTACGTAATCGATCCCGGCAACACCTGGCGTGGCGAAGTCACCGCGTATCGCAACAACTTCAGGCGCAATTGGTACAAGCTGCAGTCGGTGAATGGACTGAGCATGAGCAGCGTGCTTGACGACCCCGTGACCTACGCGACCGAACTCGCCTATCTGCGCGGAGACACGAGCGCCGATGATGCAATCTTCAAGCGGGCGAACAATCGCAGCTACTATTCGCAAGGTGTGCAGGCGCAGATCGAATGGGACCTCGGTTTTGGTGAGACTGAGATCGCGCTGACGACGGGATTCCGACTTCATGCGGATGAGGAAGACCGCTTCCAGCATCAGGACGGCTATCGTATGCAAGACGGCATGTTGGTCATGACGACAGCGGGTGCACCGGCTTCGACGACGAATCGCGTATCCGATGCCCGCGCAAATTCGTATTTCATCAATGCCGAGATTCGCGCTGGTCAGTGGATACTAACGCCGGGCCTGCGCTTCGAAGACGTTGATCTGCGACGCTTCGATTATTCCACTGACGACCCGGCACGCAGCCAGGGGCCGACGCGAGTGCGGGAAAACTCGGTATCGATGGCGATACCCGGCATCGGAGCGCTGTATCGCCTGAATAGCGAGTGGCGTTTGCTCGCCGGTGTCCACAAGGGCTTTAACCCGCCCGGACCGGGCAGCTCGGCCGACGAAGAATCGAGCCTGAATATCGAAGTCGGTACGCGCTACGACAACGATGCGCTGAGTGTCGAAGCCATTTACTTCATCAACGACTATGACAACCTGGTCGGAACGGTAACCGAATCGACCGGTGGCGGCGGGGATATCGGCGATCAGTTTGATGGTGGCGAGGTTTCCGTCGCAGGACTCGAACTCAGTGGCCACTATAGCTGGAGTGTTGGCGGAATCGACGTGCCGCTGGGCATTCAGTACACGTGGACCCCTGCGGCCGAATTCGAAAACGCGTTCGACAGCAGCTTCGAGCCGTGGGGCAGCGTCGAGGTCGGTGATGAACTGCCGTACATCCCGGAACATCAACTGCGCGCAACGACGGGACTCGCGACCGAACAATGGCGGGTCAACCTGGCCGCGAGCTACATCAGCGAGCTGCGGGACAAGGCTGGCCAGGGCCCCGTCGATGCCAGCGAATCGGTCGGTTCGCATGTCGTCTGGGATCTGCTCGCGAGCTGGCGGTTCAACGCCCGGCTTTCGTCTTACGTGAAAGTGGATAATCTGCTCGATGAGACATACGTTGCAGCACGTCGTCCGGCGGGACTTCGGCCCGGATTACCACGCACTGCCTATCTTGGTGTGACGTTTCGACTTTGAGCTGAATGAGCGAGTAACTCGTCGAAGAGGTGCGAAATCAGCACGCAGCCCCGCAGCGAGAGATGATGATCATCCCGGTACAGCGGCGTCGCATCGACGACAATGCGGCAGTGTTGCTCATCACATAACAGCTGCGACGGATCAATGACCGTGACGGTCGATTGCGTGCGCAACGCGTCGAATACACGGGTCGCCTCTGCATTGCGTTCACGATACTCCCCGGTTGTTGGCGCGATCATCGCATTGACGTCGCGACCGGTCAGTCTCGCCGCATAACTTGCAGAGGGAACGTCGTGTCCCACCTCCGGGACTTGTGTTACCAGCACGACATTCTTGCCGCGCTCGCTCAGCGCCGTGACTGTGCGTCGCAATCCACGCTCGAACACGGCCGCATTGCCGGTACTCGCCGAGGCATCCACTCCCAGATCGGCCAGCGTCACGGAATCGCCCGGCTCATTCTTGTAGCGCGTCCCGCTTGTGGAAAAAGCCCAGCGTGCCGCCAGAATCACAGTCTCGATATCCGGACGAGCGGCAAGGTAGGCGAGAATCGACTGGTTGAACTCGTGACACGACGTCTCGCCTCGCCGATCGACCGACAACAGCGGCGGACACGCCGTGCGCACGGCCAGCAGCCCGGCAACGCCATTTCTTTGTGCGCTGAGATTGATCGCGCTCGCCATCGCGAGCGCGTGCGAATCGCCCCAGAACATGAAACTCGGCGGCACCTGCTCTGCACCGATAGCACACAGCTCGGGAACGGGGATGTCTTTCTCGCCAGCCTCTTCGCAGTTTTTCCAGTGCTGCCAACCGGGATCGGCAGCGATAATTTCGCTCAACGGCGTCGCGGCGTCCCTGCCCGGAAATCCCTTCATCAGAACCACGGAAAGACTGGTGCCGATCAGGACGACCGAGACGGCTGCAAAAACGGTAAACAGGCGTTCCCGCGGGCCGAACAAGCGCCGATTCCTGAACGGTGTCTCGACGAAGCGCCAGGACAGCGTCGACAGCAGCAAAATGACCAGCAGGATCACCCCCGATTCGAGGTCGGTCCACTCGTTGATCAGGTATTGTTTGGCGAAGACCACGATGGGCCAATGCCAAAGGTAAAGCGAATACGAAATCAGCCCGACAAATACCATCGGTCTGATGCCCAGCGCACGATTGACGAAGGTTTTGCCCCCCGAACCGGCGTGAATAATGAATGCCGTTCCAAGCGTGGGCAATGCGGCCGCAGCGCCTGGAAAGCGGGTCTCCGGCGTGTAGACGAACACGCTGGTCAGCATCAGGGACGCGCCGAGCAGCGCCAGAGCATTGCGCATCCCCGGCCCGGCAGGCTTCGGCACCAGCCGCAACGCCAGTACACTGCCAATCAGCAGTTCCCAGGCTCTGAATGGGATCAGGTAGAACGCTGCCGGTGCATTACTGCGCGTCCAGATAATGCAGGCCAGCAGCGAAACGACGCCCAGTGAAATCAGCCAGACCCCGAATCTGGCAGAGTGTCGCTTCGCGATGAACATCAGAAGAAACGGAAAGAAAATGTAGTATTGCTCTTCGACCGCGAGCGACCAGGTATGTAACAGTGGCTTCAGCTCGGAGGAGCCTTCGAAGTAACCCGAGCCGAGAAAGAAGAATATGTTGGACGAAAACACCGACGTTGCGGCGGCGCTGCGACCCAACTCCTCGAGCTGTGCCGGGCTCAGCAGTACCAGGCCGAGCAGTAATGTCGCAACGACCACCACGGTCAAGGCCGGCAATATTCTCCTTACCCGGCGCTCGTAGAATCGCGCAATCGAAAACTCACCGGCTGCAAGCTCACGGACGATAATCGAAGTGATCAGGTAACCCGAGATGACGAAGAAGATATCTACCCCGACATAACCACCACTGAACCGCGCCACGCCCATGTGGTAAAACAGGATGGACAGGACCGCCACTGCTCGCAGTCCATCAATGTCGGGACGATACTTCGGCGTCATACTGAATCCCGGAAAATACCTAGGCTGGCGCGCGTCTCTGAGTCACTTGTCCTGACTCTTGCGAATAAACTTGCGTACCTTGGTAAAGAACGAGTCCTTGTTGTAGCGGCCTTTCACGATGTGCCGGATCTGGCACACGTTGGGGATGTCGAGGGGCGTACCGTGAGTGCCAATCAGCCAGCGAAACGCCCGGTCTTCATAGGTTTTCATCCAGCGGTCGGCCGGTGTCTGGTAATGCCTGATCGAATCGCAATAGCCGCACGCACGCGCAATATCGCCGTGCGTGATCTGATGTGGCCCTTTCGCCTTGGCCCGCGGACCGCCATACGGCTTGAACCGGTCGAGCGGAATTTCGAGCAAATTCGGACCCTGCCGGCCTCGTTCCAGTATCTCGTCGTCTTCCGGCAACAGCGACGTACCCAGGCCGATTCGTGGATGGACGAGACCATCGTCCCGACCTTGCAGCAGGTCGGCCAATGTGTCGAGACAACCCTCATGGAAAATGATGTCGGCGTCGGTAAACCAGATCCAGTCAGCCCGTGTGTTCCTGGCAGCCAGGTTGCGACCGATGCTGCGGCGAAACAACTTCTCCTTCGGCAGCGGCTGCCAGTTCCAGTTAACACCGGGCACTTGCATGCGACCGAAGTACTCGAGCACCGGAACCACACGATCGTCATCGGGTACATGAAACACCGTCATCGTGATATCGAATTTGTCGGTGCGATGGTTGACGAGCGAGCTGAGTTGATAGGTCAGGAAATGTCCGTAGCGCCAGCAATGGCTGACGATTTCGAGTTTCAGTTTGCCGGTCTTTTTCGCCTTCTCGACAGTGGCGGGGTCTACATCACGAAACCACGCGACCGGCAGGGCGCCCGACACGGCGATCCGATAGAACGTGCTGACAATTGTCTCGCTGAATCCTGACATGCGTGGCTCCGAATGTGCCCCTACGCAGACCTGCGCTTGCGACGGTACATGGCCACCTTACGCAACGCATTGATGTGTTGGGAAATTCTCGACCAGAAGTATACTTTCTCCGGGTAACGACTCCTAGAGAAGTCTGGCTCGACGGCATCGAGAACCTGCTCCCAATCGGCTGACGTTTCGTAACCACACTCGATCAGGTCGGGCGACAGTGAGCCGTGAATTATCTGCTGAGCCTTGATTCTTCCCGGATGCCTCGTCCAGACCCCAACGCTGGTCGGAGCGATGGGCCGCACGCTGTGCATCGCGGTAATCGATTTCTCGGATACCTGCGCGTACTCGTGGTAGTCGGAAAAGTCGTGGATCTTCTCGAGCCAGGGAAACTTCCGCGCGATCATGTCCTGGGTTGCATCCGGATCCCTGACGAAGTCCTCATAGCGAATCTCGAGGAAGCGGTCGTGGCCTGCCATCTGCTTCGCATAGCCATGCATCTCGCGCCACAGCCGCACGTTGGAATAATACAGGTCCTTGTTCTTGCCGTGCCGACTGCAAATGACGTCGCGCGGGTCACGCATCACGTATATCACGTAGATGTCCGCATCGTCATCGATAACGCTTGGCATGTACATCGTGTCTTTCGGGCGCTTCGTAATGAGTATTTGCCCGTCCTCGGCATCGACGAGGTTGAAGCGAATCTCATGGTCATAGTGCTTATCCACTTTGAAACACGTCACCATCACTTCGTGCAGCAGCGTCGTACCACTGCGCGGCGAGCAGGCAACAATGTGGATGTGTTTGAACACGAGCTCGCTCTACTCGTCAGCAATGGTATTGCGCAAAACACCGATCCCGGATATGGATACCTCGATTGTGTCTCCAGGCTGCATCCAGACGGGCGGCGTCCGGGCTGCCCCAACACCACCCGGCGTGCCGGTCGCAATGATGTCGCCGGGTTCGAGGCGCGTGAATGCCGAACAGTATTCGATCAATGCCGGAATATCGAAAATCAGGTCGCTGGTCGGCGAAGACTGCATCACCTCACCGTTCAGCCGCGTCTCGAGATCGAGCTTGCTTGCATCGCCGAGTTCATCCGGCGTAACGAGCCACGGACCGATGCTGCCGCTTTTGAGGAAGTTCTTGCCAGCCGTAAACTGGCTCGAATGTCGCTGATAATCACGAATCGAACCGTCATTCAGGCAGGTATAACCGGCAACATGATCGAGCGCATCCGCTGCCGCCACACGGTGTGCGGCGCTGCCGATAATGACCGCCAGTTCCCCTTCGAAGTCGAAGTTCCTGGACAGCGCCGCGGGACGCAGCATGTTCGCGCCATGGCCGACGAAACTGTCCGCAAAACGCGTAAACACCCACGGATACTCCGGCAGCTCCCTGCCCATCTCCAGGACATGCTTCCTGTAGTTAATGCCGATGCACAGGATCTTGTTGGGATTCACGACACACGGCAGAAAGTCGATGTCCTTTGTCGAAAGATCCGGCGCCATATCCGCGGCGAGATCAGCTAACTGGTCCAGTGCATCACGCTCCAGGACATGCTTCAGGCTGCGGCCTACATCGTGATTACTCAGGTCGATGACCGCATCGCCTGTGACCACGCCGAATCCTGTGCTGCCATCGTGCAAAAAACTCACCAGTTTCATTTGTCCAGTCCTTTTAGAAAAATCGTTCGAGGATGAATGCGACCGCAAATACGCTCAATGCCGTAATCCCTGTCCAATGCCAGACGATCAAAAAGCTGGCCGGTTTGTAGTGCGACGCGACATCGGGTGACGTGACGGCCCGGTAATTGTAATACGCCAGGGCGGGCGCCGTAACGAAGGCCGTACTGGTCGCAAAGTCTATGAACGCAGCAAAGCTCTGCAATAACAGCAGCATGATCAGGGTTATGCCGATTACCTGAACAGCGAGCAATGCAGAGTATTTGGTGCTTGCCGTTTCGGTCCGACCTGTCATGCAATCGATCAGCCGCGCCGTCACGCGTGGCACGACATCCATCAGAGCGAGCACTGTCGACCACATAACCGCGATCGCCGTCAGTGCGATCAGCGGATATGACCACCCGCCGATCAGTGTCGTGAAAACCGACAGAAGCTCAGTCGCGAACGCGCCGGCATTTGTCGGAACGACGCGATCCGTCTGAAACAGTATCGCTGTTCCCATGATCGCGAAGCTGATTGCGATCACCACGGTCAGTGTCCAGCCGAAGCGCAGATCGGCGACGGCGCTCTTGTGATCGAATGGGTGGTTGCCCAGCGCTTTCTTCTGACACGCCCAGCTGGACAGGAAGACCGAGCCACTCATCGGCATCGGCATCCAGCCGGCCATTGCGATGACGAATACGGCCAGCCCGCGGGAAGGCGAAACCTGCGCAAACAGATCGCGGCCTTCGCCACCGAGTAATGGCAACGCCACGAGCATCGCGATGATCGTCAGGACAGAAAACGATACAACCAGGACCTTGATGAGTCTCTCGGCCCTCGAATACTTGCCGTTGAGCAAAACCAAAGCGGATACGACAACCACGCCAATGGCGACGTGTGGCCCGGAGATCGGCAGATCGAACACGCTGATCAACAGTCCCGCCGTCACCAATGACACCGCCGATGTAGCTATGAACATATCAACCACAAAGGACACGAGCAGCCAGCCGATCGGAGCACGACCCAGCCTGGAGTAAGCGTGGACGAGACTGCGATTCGTAACGCTCGCGTAATCGACGGCGAAGCGAAACGCCGGATACTTCAGAACCGAGATCAGTATGATGAGCCAGATGAAGCTCAGACCATAATCGGCGCCCGCGCGTGTCGCCTGCACAAGATGCGATACACCGATGGCGGCTGCCGCCAACATCAACCCGGGACCGAGACTCGCAAACCACCTTGTCACCAACGCCCCTCCGGCGGCCCACAATGAATTGGTCGCGTAATCACGGCAATGAGAATAAGAACACGATCGGCCAGCACTAACCAGCGATCGTGAACGCGATCATACCGGGCTGTTCGATGTAGCGGGCGTCGCTTTGATGGGAATCAGCAGATGCGCGGCAAGGGATCATCCTCGAGTTCTTCGAGGAAACGCTCGCCGCCGAGTGGCGTCTCAAGAATGACGCGCTCATCCGTTGCGGAGATTCGACCGGCTCGCGCCGCATCACGCCCGCCGGGAAGGGCGCGCCACGCCGCAAGCGCCTCATCCACGTACTCTGGCGCCAGTACCGCAAATACACGCCCTTCGCAAGCAAGGTAATACGGATCATAGCCGAGCATTTCACACACTGACTGCACAGGATCTTTGACCGGTATGGTTGCTTCGAGCCGCACACCGAGCCCGGTCGCCCTTACAATCTCGTTGGCAATCGACGCAATGCCGCCACGTGTCGGATCACGCATGAACCGGAGCCCGTCGAAGCCCATGAGTGCCTCTGTCAGAGCCATGACCGGGCCGGCGTCCGACACGACATCACCGCGCAATCCGAAATCTTCCCGCGCGAGCATCACCGCGGTGCCATGATCCCCGACCGTGCCGCTGACGATCGCTACGTCGCCGTCCTGGATCCGATGGATGGATGGATGCACACCCGGCAGCCTGACCCCGACTCCGGTGGTCGCGAGATATAGCCCACCACCCTCGCCACGCCGCAGTACCTTGGTATCGCCGGCCTTGACCTGCACGCCTGCTTCGCGCGCCGCTGTTGCCAGACTCGCGACAATACGATCGAGGATCTCGATCTCGAGGCCTTCCTCGATGAATGCATTGAGCGTCAAATACAAGGGCCGTGCACCGGCGACAGCGAGATCGTTGGTTGTTCCGTGTACGGCCAGGGAGCCAATATCGCCGCCCGGAAATTCGAGCGGTTGCACCGTGAAACCATCGGTCGTGATCATCACATCGCCGCCATTCAGGTCGATGGGCGCCGCATCGGCCTGCACGTCCAGATTCGAATCACTCAGATGCCGCGCGAAAATCTCTTCGATCAACTCGCGCATGAAGCGGCCACCGTTGCCGTGTGCGAGTGAAATGCGGTCGTCTTCCATTCGAGCTACCCGTTAGTTTCGCGCGCGGCCAGTTCCGCTGCTTGTCCGAAGCTTAGCGCCGCATCGTTGCAAGGCAAAACGGCCGGCAAATAGACGCGAAAACCATCAGCCTGCAACAGGCCGATTGCCTGCTCAGCCAATACGCGGTTCTGGAAAACGCCGCCGCATAAGCCGACCTGATTGATTACATGCTCTTCACGCAGCTTTTGCGCCTGTTGCAGCACGACCTGCGCCATGCTCGCGTGAAAGACCTCCGCGCGAGATCTCCGGCTCTGCGCCTCGTTTGTCATGACGTCGAGGAGCGGCTCCCAGTCGCTGCGCCAGATGCCGCCCGCATCTTGTTCGAGAGGCAGGTCGACGGCGTCCGCCGCCGAGCGACACAGTGACTCGAGCAGCATCGGACCTTCTGCCTCGTAGCTCGCAGTCGTCACTTTGCCGATCAGCGCGGCGGCAGCATCAAACAGTCGACCCACCGCACTCGTTTGCGGACAATTCAGTTTGTTCTGCCAGGCGCGATGTGCCAGTCCGTCGAGGTCCGGGCTGTCGGACCACGAGCGGGCGCAACTCCAGTGCAGCGCTGCGGCGCTGCGCCAGGGCTCGCGACCGGCGCGTTCGCCTCCGGGCGGGCGGAAGGGCCGCAGACTGGCAACACGCTGCCAGGCGCCCGGCTTGCCAAGCAGCGCCTCACCTCCCCAGAGCGTCTGGTCTTCGCCCAGACCCACGCCATCCCATGTAAATATGAGCGACTGACCTGCCAGTGCGGCCTCTGCAGCCAGTGCCGACGCATGCGCTCGATGGTGCCAGACCGTCTCGACGGGCAGCGGCTGCCGTTTCGCCCAGCGATGCGTCGTGTAGCCGGAATGCGCATCGCAGACTACGCGTTCTGCTTGCACGCCGTACAAATTCTGCAGGTCATCGGCGACCTGCTCGAACACCGCAAGGCTGCGCGGGCTGTCCATCTCGCCGATGTGCGGCGACACGACCACACGGTCATCCCACGACAGCGCAAGCGTTGCTTTCATGTGCCCGCCAACGGCCAGCACCGGCTGCGATTGCCGCCACGGCAATTCGAGTTCGACGGGCGCACAACCGCGACCCATGCGCAATGATCGCATGACGCCTGCGATACGGCGGGACACCGGATCGTCTGCGGGACGGACGATCGGGCGATCGTGGTGCAGGAACGCGTCGACCACGCCCGCAAGGCGACTCTCCACATCGTCGTTTCGTGTCAGTACGGGCTCGCCACTGATGTTTGCGGAAGTTGCGACGAGGGGCCTGGAAAACCCGGCAAGCAACAGATGATGCAGCGGACTGTATGGCAGGAAGGCGCCAATCTCGGACAGGCCCGCGGCGACGTTGTCGGCCAGGTCGCCACCGTCTTTTTTCGCTACCAGGACGATCGGCCTTGCCGGGTTCCTGAGTAGCTCGGCTTCCTCGACCGTCAGGTCCGCGCAGCGGCGCACGCCATCGAGTCCATCCTCCCCGGTTAACGGAAACATCACCGCCAGGGGCTGGGTCGGCCGTCGTTTGCGCTGCCGCAGCGTATCGATTGCGGCAGATTCGCGTGCATCACACATCAGGTGATAGCCGCCGATGCCCTTGACAGCGATGATCTCTCCCGACCGCAGGTTGCTCAGCGCTGAATCCAGAGCCGCGGCGCCGACAATCCGTTCCGATCCCAGCTTGTCGTGGAAACTCAGCTGCGGACCGCACGTCGGACACGCAACCGGTTCGGCGTGAAAACGCCGGTCGCCGGGATCCAGATATTCCTTATTACAGTCGCGGCACAGAGGAAAGCCCGCCATGCTCGTATTCGGACGGTCATAGGGCAGAGCTTCGATCAATGTATAGCGTGGTCCGCACTGGGTGCAATTGATAAATGGATAGCGATAGCGGCGATCGGATGGATCGTGCAACTCACGTCGACAGTCGTCGCACATGAAGTAGTCGCTTGGTACGAAGACGCGTGCATCCGCGTGCGCGGCGCTCGCAGCAATCTCGAAGCGGTCGAACGCCAGGTTCTCGAGCTGCTCCACCGTTTCGATACGCGGCCGCGACAATGGCGGCGCCTTCTGCATCAGGTCTTCCTGAAAGGCCTGTAATGACCTGGCCGGGCCTGCAGTAATTATTTCGACAGTGCCCTGCTTATTCTGCACCCGACCCGACAGACCATGCTGCTGCGCAAGCCGATAGACGAACGGCCGAAATCCCACGCCCTGAACATGCCCCGAAAGGACAATCCGCAGCGAGCTGCCTGTCTGTGGAAATACGTGTGCGGCAAGCTCAGCCATGGGACTGCCTCCTGCCCTCCCACTCGTTCTCGCGACAACCCGACGCCCACCAGATTCGGCAGGCACCCTCGTCCGAGACCATGCACGGCCCAATGGGTTTTCGCGGCGTGCACGCAAGGCCATACAAACGACACTGATTCGGATATACCTTGCCGAGGACGACTCGGGCACAATCGCAGCCCGGTGGCATCTCGCCGACGCGCTTGCGCGAGTCATCGGCATAGGATGGGAAGTGCTGGCGCGAGTCGCAAGCCGCATATTCGTCACGCAGCACGAATCCCGATTCGGGAATGATACCGACGCCTCGCCAGTTCGCGTCACTGACCTGCATGACCTCCTGCAACAGTCGACGTGCCTCGCTGTTGCCGCCGGGCCGAACGACCTCCGGATAGCAGTTATCGAGAAAGTGGCGCCCGTCGCGCAATTGTCTGAGCACCGAGTACATTGCCGCGAGCAGGGTGTCGGCGCGAAATCCCGCGACCGCAGCCGGAATATCGTGCTCATCGACGACGAATTGCCACTCTTCGGGCCCCATTACGGTCGATACGTGCCCCGGTGCAATCAATGCATCAAATCCTGGTGCTTCGGACTCGAGCAGCATCGCCACCGCCGGCCAGGTCAGGCGACCGGATAACAGTACCAGCAGATTGTCCGGCACACCTTCGGCGAGCATCGCGGCAACCGGCGCAATTGTCGTCTCGAAGCCGGCTGCGAAAAATACAAGCTGCCGGTCCGGATTGTCCCTGGCAATACGCACAACTTCTGTCGGCGAAGCAATCGGTCGAATATCGCCGCCTGCAGCCCGAGCCTGTTCGAGTGAACGCGATTCGCGCTTCGGCACGTTAACCGGCACGCGCAACATGTCGCCGAACGCGACCAGGATGATGTCCTCGTTCAGGGCCAGCTGAATCGCCTCGAAAACATCTTCTTCCGGACAGATACAGACCGGACATCCGGGGCCTGGAACGAGTTCAATGTTCTTCGGAATGGCCGAACGCAATCCTGCCATGGAGATCGAACGCTCGTGCCCACCGCAGACGTTCATGATCCGTACCGGTTCTTCGATGTCGAGACCGCGCAACGCCTGCAGCCAGAATTCGGCCGAGTGGCTCATCGTTGCCTGCCCACCTCGCGCCGGAGCCACTCGAGCCAGGTTGTCATGCCGTCGCCCGTTCTTGCAGATACGTTGTACAAGGGTGCCGGATTGGCGATCTGCCGCAGATACGATTCCGCCGCATCCGGATCGAAGTCGCCCAGCACCTCGAGCAAATCCGACTTGGTGATCAAAACGACATCGGCAGCCCGAAACATGACCGGATACTTGGCGGGTTTGTCATGTCCTTCCGGGGTGGACAACAGCGCCACATTGCAGTGCTGGCCAAGATCGAAGCTTGCCGGACATACGAGATTGCCGACATTTTCGATGAAGACGACATCGATCCCGTCGAGGCTCAGCTCATGCAAGGCGTTATGCACCATATGGGCATCCAGATGGCACGCGCTACCAGTGCTGATTTGAATGGCCGGCACGCCTTTGTCACGAATTCGATTGGCGTCGTTTTCTGTTTCGAGGTCACCTTCGACAACAGCAATATTCAGATCCGCGCCCAGCGCGTCGATCGTCGCCTCGAGCAAAGCCGTCTTGCCGGCCCCCGGCGATGACATCAGGTTGACGGCAAACACACTGTGCCGCTTGAAGTATTCACGATTATGCAGGGCCTGGCGGTCGTTCGCGTCGAGCAGGCCCTTGAGGACCTCGACAGACTCAGCGCCCGACGACGTGTGCGCAAAGCGGCCGCCGGCGGCAACGAGATGTTCGTTGCCGGGCGTTACATTGCAGCCGCAGGTATCACACATTTTTCTCAACCCCGGCGGCGGCATTCTCGAGAATGACGCGCTGCAACAACAGTTCGTCGCCGCTGATGAGTCGGGTTCGCCAGTCTCCGCAATGTTCGCAGACGAGTCGGTTCATGCCCGCCTCGGATTCCCGACCGCATTCTTCGCAGTGGACGCGGATTGGCATTGACCGCAAATGCAGTTTCGCTGCACCGGCAACGGTACCTGCTGCTGCGATGGGAAACGCATTTTGCATCAACGGGCCCTCAACGCCGGACAGCGGACCGATACTGACAAAAATATCCGATACCGCGGCGGCACGGTTGGATCGGGCGACGTCGCTGACTTGTCCGATCAAAGCCTGGCAAATTGCGAGTTCATGCATTGGCCTCTAGTACCTCATCGAAGAGCTCCCATGAATCGGCGGCATCTTCCGCCGAGACCTTCTGGATCGCGTAACCGACGTGCACGAGCACATGGTCGCCAGGCGCAAGTTCCTCGCCCTGCAGCAGGAACAGGCTGACTTCACGTTCGATTCCACGGGCTGCACAAGTGCACTGAAAGCCGTCAATCGACTTGATTTGCATGGGTACGGCGAGGCACATACGTCGGCCTCCCTGTCAGAGATTCGGCTACGGACCGAATATTCGTTTCTCTTTTAGCATAGTCGGTAGATGCGACGAACGACTGTACGTAATTACGCCTAGTCGATGTTTTGGCGCAGTGCTGTAAGTAATATCGCCTATTTTGGTGACGAATGGGCTCGCATACTCTGGTAGCTGAGGGGTCCCGTGCTGCAGCACATGGCAGTCGCTGTAATCGGGATTACGAGGGAGACAATGCCAGGCAGCTACAGACGGAACCGGCCGTGACCAACACCCTGGTTTTGGGCGTTGGCAATGTGTTGCTCGCTGACGAAGGCGCCGGCGTGCATGCCATGCGCTATCTCAAAGACCACTACGATCTCCCCGACACCAGATATCTCGATGCCGGCACACTGAGCTTTACGCTCGCCGCGGACATCGCCGAAGCCGACCAGTTGATCGTCTTCGATGCGGCACAAATCGACGCCGCTCCCGGAGATATTAAAGTGTTCCAGGATGAGGAAGTCGACGAATTTCTGAAATCGGGTCGCTGCAGCGTGCACGAGGTCGGCTTCGCCGATCTCATGGATATCGCCCGACTCGAAGGCTATCTGCCGAAACGTTACGCATTGATCGGTATCCAGCCCGAGCAACTTGGCTGGGGAGAAACCTTGAGTGAGACCGTGCGCCGATCGATGCCACGGGCGGCCGGTAATGCGGCAGCGCTGATCCATAAGTGGAAACAGCAGAAGCCAGCGACAGCCGTCAGCCCATGAGTGACCTTGACGCAATTCCGGTAAGCGCGGAAGTGACCACCGGCAATGTCGAACCATTGCTGCACGAGATTCGCCACGCGCTCAAGCGTCTTGCCGGTGGTGAGGATGGCACGGTTATCGATCTGCAGCGCCTGCCGCTCGCGCCAGGCGAGGAACAACGAATCGAAGCCGTTTTGGGCGAAGGCGAAGTACGCGCAGAAATCAATGCGCTGGGACCAACGCTGGTACAGGAAACAGCGTATCCCGGCGTCTGGCTGATCACTCATCGCAATGCAGAGGAATCGGTCATCGCCCGCTTTATCGAGGTTACCGACATGCCCGAGCTCTTGAAGTCACAGCGAGCTGACATCGAAAGCGGAATCAACAAGCTGGAAAGCGAACTGGCTGACAGCACAAAGAAAAACTGATTGATCAATCCCCGCCACAACAGCGGCGCGGCCTAGCGAGGAGGCAGTACGATGCGCAAAGACCAGACCTTGGGTGAATACCTGCAGTCGCAGGGCGTTTCCCGTCGAGGCTTCCTGAAGTTTTGTTCCGCAACAGCATCGCTGATGGCGTTACCGCCATCTGCCGTAGCGCAGGTTGCGGAGGCGCTGGCAACAGCCCGGCGGCCGTCGGTTATCTGGTTGTCATTTCAGGAGTGCACCGGTTGTACGGAGTCGCTGACACGATCGCATGCACCGACGGTGGAGTCGCTGATTTTTGACGCGATATCGCTCGACTATCATCACACTCTGCAGGCGGCGTCAGGCCATGGGGCCGAGGCCGCACGCGAAGCCGCTATGGAAGAAAACGAGGGCGAATACATTCTCGTCGTCGATGGATCGATTCCCGTAGGTAATAAAGCGTATTCGACGATTGCGGGCATCAGCAATTACGACATGCTCGTAGAAGCCGCCTCGAAGGCCTTTGCCATCGTTGCGGTGGGCACTTGTGCAGCATTTGGCGGAATTCCGCATGCGAATCCGAATCCAACGGGTGCAGTGTCCGTCTCGGATATCGTTACCGGTAAGCCCATCATCAACGTGTCCGGGTGCCCGCCGATTCCGGTTGTCATCACCGGCGTGCTTGCGCATTTCCTGACATTCGGCACGATTCCGGAACTCGACGCACAGGGTCGGCCCGCCGCCTTTTTCGGTCAGAATATCCACGACCGCTGCTACCGCCGGCCGTTCTATGAGCGCGGACAGTTCGCCGAGACCTTTGACGATGAAGGTGCCCGTAAGGGCTGGTGCCTGTACAAACTCGGCTGCAAAGGCCCGACGACGTACAACGCCTGCGCCACGCTGAAGTGGAACGCCGGCACGAGTTTCCCGATCCAGTCGGGTCATGGCTGCATCGGCTGCTCGGAACCGAACTTCTGGGACAAAGGCAGTTTTTACAATCCGATATCCGCCGGGATGTGGGGTTCCCGTGATGCGCTACTGGGAGCCGCAGCCGCAGGCGCGGCCCTTGGTGTCGGTTCAGCAATTGCAGCCCGCGCGCGCAAGAAAAAAGCACAGGCGGCAGAGGAGGCGTAAACGTCATGACTCTTCTCGAATTTGCCAGTGGTCCTGGCTTGCAGTGGGCACTCTGGATATTTGTGTTTGGTGTTGTATGGCGCCTCATTGGTGCACTGTTCCTTCTGGCAAGAAAGGACTTGTCCAAGCCGCGCCGGCACAACAGTGTCGCCGCCGGACTCGGAGCGATTTGGTCGCGATCCACACCGGCGCACGCATTCGAAAAACGAATTCTGTTCCAGCATGTCACCGGCTACGCCTGGCATTTCGCACTGTTTATTTCGGTACTGTTCTTTGCGCCACACATACTGTTCTTCGAATCCGTGCTCGGATTCGGCTGGCCGCACCTGCCAAACACCATCGTCATGGTGACTGCGATAATTGCAACGGCCGTGCTGATTACACTGCTGATTCGCCGCGCGACGCATCCCGTGCAACGCTTTATTTCCAATGCGGATGACTACATCAGCATCGTTGTCGTGCTCATTCCGCTCGTCACGGGAATCCTCGCTTTTGCTCACGTCGGCGGTCGCTACGAGACATTGCTTGCGCTGCACCTGCTCAGCGTCGAAGTCATGCTCATCTGGTTCCCGTTCGGCAAATTGATGCACGCAATAATGACGATGCCGGCCCGCTATCAGGCCGGAACAGCGTTCGGGCGCAGGGGGGTTAAGGCATGAGCAATGAAGCAATGTCATTGCAGGACTTTCGCGGCCTTCTGGAAAAGCTGAGAGCGGGCATCGCTCCGCGGGAAATGTCGGATGAAGAACGCGTGCGGCGGGCGAAAAAAGCATTTATGCAGAAGCTGAACGGGCACCGGGCTGTTGACCTCGATTCCTGTCTACAGTGCGGTATGTGCGCCGAGGCCTGTCATTTTTATGAGGCAACTCAAAACGAAACATACGCCCCGGTATACAAATTCCGGTTGTTGCGCCGCTTCTACCGTCGCGAGATGAGTCCGATGCGCTGGTTTTATCGCGTGTTTACACCGGATATCACGGCTGAAGATCTGCAGAATTGGCAACACCTTGTGTATGACGCGTGCACGGGTTGTGGGCGCTGCGACATGATATGTCCGATGGGCATAAAGATTTCGGCGTCGATCCGGGTCGTACGCCATGGTCTCGCCGCTGCCGGTTTTGTGCCGCCGGAGATGCGCGTGCTGCGCAACGAACAACGTGACCAGAACACCTTGTTTGGGGTGGGCGCGGAGCAACTCAAAGCTCTCGCGGCCAGGCTCGGCGAGCAGGGTATCGACGTGCCGCTCGATCGTGAGCAGGCGGATGTGATGTTGCTCACGACGGCTGTCGAGGTCTTGCTGTTTCCTGATGCGCTTGCGGCGAATGCCAGAATCCTGAATAGCGCGGGCGCCGACTGGACGATTCAGAGCGATGCTTTCGAAGCAACAAACATCGGCATTATTTCGGGTGATGACCCGACGATGAAACTCGCCATACGACGCATTGTCGACAAGGCCAAGGCCTGCGGCATAAAGACCTTGTTGCTGCCGGAGTCAGGCCACGCCTACCAGACGATGCGCTGGGAAGCTGCTACTGAGATGAACGAGTCGCTGTCGTTCGAGATCGTGTCGATGCCTGAGTTCATTGCCAGTGAGATCAAGGCGAACCGCCTGAATCTCAAGAGGCAGTCCAACGGTGCGTCGGTGACCTACCACGATCCGTGTCGCCTGTCCCGCAAGGGCGGCGTCACGCAGCAACCGCGAGACGTGCTGGAGGCGCTTGGGATGGAAGTGCGTGAAACGCCGTCGAACAGGCGCGAAAACTATTGCTGTGGCAGCGGTTGCGGCGAGTTCGTCATGCAGAGCTCGGCGAATTTGCGGCAAAAGGCGTTCGAGATAAAGAAAGGGGAATTTGAGGAGGCCGGTGCAGATACGGTCGTCACCGGATGTGCAAACTGCAGAATCAATCTGCTGATCGGCGCAGAGAAATCCGGGTGGCAGACACCGGTTACAAGTTTGGTGGAGACGGTTGCAGCCAATTTGGCTGACTAGAACAGGTAGGAAACGTCATGAATGATCGTGTGGTTGTAGATCCTATTACCAGAATCGAGGGTCATTTGCGTATCGAAGCGCAGATGGATGGAGATCGGATCGCTGAGGCTTATTCCTCCGGCACCATGGTCCGCGGCATCGAAATTATCCTGCGTGGCAGAGATCCGCGCGATGCCTGGGCATTCGCTCAACGGATATGCGGTGTGTGCACCCTGGTACACGGCATCGCTTCAGTACGTGCCGTCGAAGACGCGCTCAATTACGAGATTCCAAAGAACGCACAGCTGATTCGCAACCTGATGATTGGCGCACAGTACGTACACGATCACGTAATGCACTTTTATCACCTGCACGCACTCGACTGGGTCGATGTGGTATCGGCGTTATCAGCTGACCCGAAGGCCACATCAGATCTCGCGCAGAGCATCAGCAATTACTCGAAGAGTTCGCCCGGCTACTTTGCCGATACGCAAAAAAAAGTTAAGGACTTCGTCGAAGCCGGGCAGCTCGGTATTTTTGCCAAGGCCTACTGGGGCCACCCGGCTTACAAGTTGCCACCCGAAGCAAATCTGATGGCCGTTGCCCATTACCTCGAGGCACTGGCCTGGCAGCGGGACGTCGCCAGATTACACACTATCTTCGGTGGCAAGAACCCGCATCCGAATTTCCTCGTGGGCGGCGTTCCCTGTCCGATCGATCTTGATTCGGACTCGGCCATCAACTCCGCCCGACTTTCCGCGGTGCAGGGCATCATCACGCAGATGCGCGACTTCGTGGACCAGGTCTATGTGCCGGACACGCTTGCGATCGCCAGTTTTTACAAGGACTGGGGCGCGCAGGGCGAAGGTGTCGGCAACTTCCTGTCCTACGGTGACTTTCCGGAAAACGGTGTCAACGACCCGTCGTCATTCCTGTTCCCGCGCGGCGCGATACTTGGCCGTGATCTGTCGACAATCCACGAGATCGATCTCGATGCAATGGACGAAGTGCAGGAATACGTTGCCCACTCCTATTACGACTACGCAGGCGGCAAGACGAGCGGATTGCACCCGTACGAGGGAGAAACTGAATTCAATTACGACGGACCGGAGCCGCCATACACGCAACTCGATGTCGAGAACAGCTATTCCTGGCTCAAATCACCGCGCTGGAAGGGCAACGTCATGGAAGTTGGCCCGCTCGCCCGCGTATTGATGCTGTATGCATCCGGGCATGAGCAGACGCAGGAACTGGTCAATTACACGCTGCAGACCCTGAACGTGCCGGTCGACGCCTTGTTCTCGACACTCGGTCGAACGGCGGCACGTACGCTGGAGACCAAGGTCGTTGCCGACAACCTGCAGACCTGGAACGACAATCTGATCGGCAACATCAAGTCCGGTGATACCCGCACCTTCAACGAGGTCCTCTTCGAGCCATCCTCCTGGCCGAAAAAAGCCCAGGGCGTCGGCTTCATGGAAGCACCACGAGGCGGCCTGGCGCACTGGATCGTCATCGAGGATGAGAAGATCGCCAACTATCAGGCCGTCGTGCCGAGCACCTGGAATGCGGGCCCGCGAGATGCCGAAGGCCAGCCAGGGCCTTACGAAGCGGCGCTGGCCGGGCACCAATTGTATGATCCCAGGCAGCCTGTCGAGATACTCCGCACCATCCACAGTTTCGACCCGTGTATCGCCTGCGCGGTGCATGTAACGGATCCGAACGGCGAGGAACTCGTCAAGGTCAAAATACGCTAGATTCAGAGCCATGAAGATGAGAAAACTACTCAGCTGAGCGACGAGGCCTCGCTCGGTTCCGCTTCCGTCATCGCCTCACTCAGTTCCGACGAGTCCGTCTTCGCATCTTCCCAGGGCGGGAGAATCTTCAGGAGCAACGCCAGGATCAGGAATGGCAGGATGAGTAGCCCGATTGCGACCAGCAAGCCCTCCTGCCCGCCGAACTCCAGCTTGTAGGCGGTCAATCCCCGCAGGCTCTTGGAGAAGAGCTGCCCCCCGATCACCACATTCCATCGTGTGCTGAAGATGCCCACCTGTACGAGCACCGCCGCGACGAAGTAAATCATCCGCTTCATCTCGTTCGGCAGCTCGGAGAAACGTGCCGCTGCCAGGAACACGATCGGCACAATCGTGCCGAGCAGGATCTGGACGATCGTCAGACTCAGGAAGAGCTTGCCGAAGATGAGCTGCTCCAGGATCTCGATGGATTCTTCGGACTCGTAGAGCCGGTGGATGAAGTCCAGCGCCTCGAGAGAGAGGTCGATGATCAGCGCGTAGAACAGGAAGGAGGCCAGCGCATCCAGGCAGCTCATGTCCAGCTCTTTGCGTCGCAACAGCGTCGTAACGTAGTAAATCAACAGCACCATCGAAATCCCCGAGACGATGGCGGAGAACAGGAACACGATGGGCATGAGGACACTGCTCCACCACGGATTGGCCTTCACGGAACCGAAGATGAAGCCGACATAACCGTGCAGAAGGAACGCGGATGGAATACCGACAATCGTGATGAACTGGACGGCCTTTTTGTCGAAGGCGACCGCGGCCGGCGAGACGTCCCGGGAGCCCAGCGAGATGAGCCAGCGAACGAGCTTCATCACGCCCTTGTCATTCTGTCGCCACCTCACGAGGTCGGCCCGGTAGTCGAACCAGATCTCCATGAGCAGCACCACCATCAGGTACCAGGCGTAGACGAAGCCGAACATCGCCATCGCGGAGGCCGAGTTCGGGGTGAGGAATATCTCGAACGCGCGCTCGGGGTGTCCCAGATGCGCCTGCAGCGGCATGGGTGCCACGATCAGGAAGGCGAGTGCCGTAAGCAACGCGAGACGGTAAGTCGGCTGGAGCGCTTTGACTTTGAATACTTTCTCGAGTGACGCCAGGATAAATGCTCCCGCCACCAGGCCCGTGAGGTAGGGGTAGATCACGATCAGGATGCTCCAGTGGAGCTCTACCTCGTTCGGGTAGATGAAACCCGTAACCTGACCGAGAGCGGCTTCGAGTTGCGCGAGATGTTCGGGATCCATTTAGCGTACCTCGCCATCCAGGGCCGTGTAGTAGACCTTGGGTTCAGTGTTCATGTGCGGCTTCAGGACCTCGAGATGGCTCATTCGCATCATGCGATTCAGAGGCGTACTTCGGTCCCCGATCTCTCCGAAGACTCTTGCCTGGGTCGGGCACACCTCCACGCAGGCTGGCAGCAAACCTTTGGTTATCCGGTGGTAGCAGAACGTACACTTGTTGGCGGTTTTCGTGCGCGGATCCAGGAAGCGGGCGCCATAAGGACATGCCTGGATGCAGTAGCGGCAGCCGATGCAGTAGTCCTCGTCCACCAGCACCACTCCGTCCTGGCTCTTGAAGGTGGCCCCCACGGGACAGACCTGGACGCACGGCGGATTGTCGCAGTGGTTGCAGAGCTTGGGGACGAAGAAAGTCCTGAGGATCTCCTTGCCCGCCGCGACCGGAGGAAAGCTCTCGTCCGCGACCGGGGGAAAGCCGTGGATGCCACCCTCGGGGCTGTCCACCTGAACCTCTCCGTCGGTGTAGACGATGTAACGCTCAACCCAGGTTCTGAAGTAGTAGGGCTCGTCGGGTACGTCGTTTTCCAGTTTACACGCCTTCACGCACTTCCCGCAGCCGATGCATTCCTCGACCCGTATGCCCATCGCGTAGTAGTGCTCGGTCGGCTCATACTCATCGGTGCCCGCTGCCGCGAGTAACCTGACCGGGCCGATCACCCCGAGAACAATCGTGGCGGGTGGGAACTTCAACAGCTCGGCCAGGAACTTTCTTCTATCGTAGTTCTGCGACATCTATCTGGCCTCCGGTGAGTGTTGATAGTGGCACTGCCAGCAAACGAAGGTTCCGCCATGCGTGACCAGGTCGATGCGCGGGATCTCATACACGCTCAGATCGACTCCGCGAATCTCCTCCGGTGGTCTGGCGCGCCTGTCATGGCAGGTGCCGCAGAACTCCCGTTCGAAGGGCTTCTTCGGCACATGCGCACGCGGCTGCACTTTGTGTTCCGGCGGCGCTTCATGGCAGACCTCGCAGTCGAGCGGTGCATGCGGGGAGACAGCCTTGCTCCGGGCGATGGTGTTGTGGCACGCCGAGCACTCCTGAATACTCTCCGGCGGCGTCGGGTCGTGAGCGTCGTGGCAGCCGGTGCAGGCCCGCACCGGGTTGTGGCGCTCTTCGATGATCTGCGGAAAACCGGTCGGGCGAGACGCCAGGTAACTGTGGCAGGCGAGGCAGGGCTCCCTCCCTGCCGGCAGCTCCGGTTTAAGTTGCATGGGATTGGACGCGTGGTCGTTCGCCGGCCCGTGGCAGGATTCGCAGCTCACGGTTCTGTGGAAGGAACTGTTCTTCGCCTCCACCTTGTCCGGGTGGCACATCGCACACTCCTGCCAACCCGCGTAGCGTGGTTCCAGCTCCGCGTTGGCCGCCACCGCAGCAGCCCTGTAGTGACCCAGATCGCCGAAGGTGTCGGGAACGAACTTTTGCCGCATCAGGAACATACCCACGCCGACAACGGCGAAGATAACGCCGAGCTGGATGAGCTGGGTCGGAATCCTGCGGCGGCGCGAGCCCGCGCGCCGCCCGCGGATCCATGCCCGCAAAGCCTTGACCGGTTTTGCCAGAGATTCAATCATTGCGACACACGTGCGCTATGGAATCGGCAATTCACGCCTGAGTGAATTGGACAAAGGTATCAAGATCGACCGGTAATCAGCGCGCTGGTTTCAGCCGCAACGTTGTTCGACTCATGCCCGGAAACCTGTACCGGAACCGAGCATATATCGGGGTATCTCATTGAAGGTATACGTGAATATACCGAGCAGAAACTCAGGATGATTGATTTAACGCCGGGGCAGGTGGGAATACCGCCGCGTTCCTCCAAGAGCGAGCATGGCCAAATCAATTGATGTCATCCGCGTGGATCCGTTGGAGCAGATAGTCACTCAGTAGTTTCCACCGGATTACATTCGCCGCCGAATTCTGTATAAACACCTACGAGAACGAGCGTGAGCCTGTCGTAATCTGCGGCCGGCAGCGTCAGGGAGCAAGAATGCCTTCAGATAGTTCGCGTATCGCCGATCCGTCGCCGCAGAATTTTGCCGGGGACTCATTTCCGCAGACCGCCAGGCGTCTGTTCAACGCCACACGGCCGAAGTTCTTCCCGGCCTCGGCATTGCCGGTGCTCGCCGGCACCGCCTGGGGCATCGCGGCCTCCGGACGATTCGATTTTCTGATCTTCGCGCTCGCCCTGTTCGCAACGGTCTGTGTGCATGCCGCCAGCAACGTTCTCAATGATGTTGGCGACGAATCCGGAGGAACGGACAAGCAAAATGAGGATCGCATCTATCCGTACACGGGTGGTTCGCGGTTCATTCAGACCGGCATCATGTCCGCGACCGAGATGGCGAGGCTCGGCATCAGCCTGCTCACCGTGGCTGCCATAGCAGGTCTCCTGCTTATCGCGCTCAAGGGCCCGATGGTCTTGTACTTTGGTCTTGCAGGGGTCGTTCTCGGGATCCTGTATTCGCTCGGGCCTGCACGCCTGGCATCGCTCGGCATCGGCGAGACAGCCGTTGCAATCGGGTTCGGCGTCATTCCGGTCGCGGGCGCGGCGTGGCTGCAAGGTGCCACTCTCAATACCCAGCTGCTGTTGTTTTCTCTGCCAGTCAGCGCCTGGGTAGCAGCTATCCTGCTGATCAATGAGGTTCCCGACGTCGTCGCGGACGGCGCGACGGGCAAGCGTACGCTGCCCGTCAGGTTAGGTCTTGATGCAACTGCGGTTGTTTATGTTCTGCTGCAGGTGGCAGCCGCAGCAACAACTGGCTGGCTCGCGATTACAGGTGGCCTGCCTCTGTTCGCGCCACTGGTTCCCGCCGTGCTGCTGATTCTGGCCTTCAAAGCAGGTTTCGCAATACGTCAGGGCATTGCGGACCGTCCTGCAATGACTCGTGCGATCGAAGGGACGCTGGCAATTCATACGATCGGATGTATCTGGTTGCTCGCCTGTGCGCTGTTTCAGCACTGGTGGCCATAGCGCGGGTTTCGGTAATGCGTATCACAATCGACAAAGGCCTTGATATTCCCATTAGTGGGCAGCCACAACCGGTCATATCGGATGCATCCGATGTCCGCAGCGTCGGACTGCTCGGCTGGGACACACCGGGACTCAAACCGAAAATGGCCGTTGCCGAGGGCGACCGCGTCAAACTGGGTCAGGTCCTCTTCGTGGACAAGCGCAACCCCGATGTGCGCTACACCGCACCTGGCTGCGGCACCGTCTCCGCCATCCATCGCGGTGAGCGCCGTGTACTTAATTCTGTCGTGATTCGGCTCGATGGTGACGATGCTGAAACCTGGCGTGCCTATGAGCCTGGCAAGATCGGTGACATTGACGCCGGCACAATTCGTCAGACGCTCGCCGAATCCGGCTTATGGACGACGTTGCGCACACGCCCGTTCGGCCGGATTCCATTGCCTGATACGACGCCGAATTCAATTTTCATCACCGCGATGAACACCAACCCGCTTGCCGGCGATCCGGCGCTGGTTATCCGGGAAGATGCCGAGGCCTTCCTGGCAGGCGTGCGGCTCGTATCACGCCTGACCGAAGGACCGACCTACATTTGCACCAAACCGGATACCGACATTCCTTGCCCCGACGGTGAGCAATACCGTCATGCAGAATTCGCCGGCCCGCACCCGGCGGGACTCGTCGGCACGCACATCCATTTCCTGGACCCGGTCAGCATCAAGAAAACTGTCTGGCACATCGGCTACCAGAACGCGATGGCCATCGGCAGGCTGTTTCTTAACGGACGGCTGCCAACCGAGAGGGTCATCGTGCTCGGCGGCCCAATGGTCAAGAACCCGCGTCTCCTGCGGACGCGCAGGGGCGCCAGCACGACCGACATTCTCGTCGATGAGCTACGTGGCGGCAATTCACGAGTTATTTCGGGCTCAGTACTGTCCGGGCATCGTGCCGCCGGTCCACTCGCGTGGCTCGGCTGCTACCACAATCAGATCAGCGTGATTGCCGAAGGCAGCCCGAGGGAGTTCTTGTCATTCATGCGGCTGGGCAGAGACAAGTTCTCGGCGCTGCGCGTATACGCTTCGCATTTGCTGCACAAGGGTGACTATGCGATGACGAGCTCGCAAAACGGCAGCCCGCGCGCCCTGGTGTCGACAGGCAGTTTCGAACGCATTATGCCCCTCGATATCCTGCCGACTGTATTGCTCAAGTCGCTGTTGGTACGGGATACGGATAGCGCGCAGCAGCTCGGCTGCCTCGAACTCGATGAAGAGGACCTCGCGTTGTGCTCCTTCGTCTGCAACGGCAAATACAACTATGGACCGCATCTGCGCAAGGCGCTCGATGAGATCGAGGCGAACGGCTGATGAAACGACTGCGCAAAATGCTCGACAACGTTGAACCGCTGTTCGTACGTGGTGGTCGCTTCGAGCGCTTCCACGCTATGTATGAGATGGTCGACACCCTGTTCTACTCGCCACCAGACGTAACTCGCAGCTCGCCACATGTGCGCGACGCGATCGATCTCAAGCGCGTCATGATCATGGTGGTTTTTGCGGCAACTCCGTGCGCTCTCGTCGGCATATGGAATACCGGCTTCCAGGCCAACACCGCCATGCTCGCGATGGGTATCGACACAATGCCGGGCTGGCGTGAGGTCATATTGAGCCTTGTCGGCGGCGGACACGATCCTGGCAGCCTGTACGATAATTTCGTGCTGGGCGTTCTCTACTTCCTGCCGATTTACGCCGTAACGATGGCGGCAGGCGGCTTCTGGGAAGTGTTGTTTTCCGGCGTCCGCAATCACGAGATCAACGAGGGTTTTTTCGTCACGTCGCTACTCTACGCGCTGATCCTGCCGGCAACGATCCCGCTGTGGCAGGTCGCGATCGGCATCAGCTTCGGTGTGGTCATCGGCAAAGAAGTCTTTGGCGGCACCGGCAAGAATTTCCTCAACCCCGCGCTCACCGGTCGCGCTTTCCTGTATTTCGCTTACCCGGCGCAAATATCGGGCGACGCCGTGTGGACCGCAGTGGACGGATTCAGCGGCGCGACAGCATTGGGCATCAGTGCGATCGAAGGAATTTCCGGGGTCGTCGCAAGCGGGCTGACCTGGGGACAGGCCTTCCTCGGCCAGATGCAGGGTTCGATCGGCGAAACCTCGGCGGCCGCGTGCCTGCTCGGCGCCGTCGTGCTCGTGTACTCCGGTATCGCATCCTGGCGCATCATCGTTGGTGTATTTGCAGGTCTCATCATTCCCGTACTGCTTGTTGGGATCATCGACAGCAGCAACCCGATGATGGACATGCCGTGGCACTGGCACATCGTCCTCGGCGGTTTCGCGTTCGGTGCCGTGTTCATGGCCACCGACCCGGTGTCGGCCTCGCAGACTGATGCCGGGCGATGGATTTACGGACTCCTGATCGGTTTCATGACTTTTGTTATTCGCGTCGTCAATCCGGCATTTCCCGAAGGCATCATGCTCGCGATCCTGTTTGGCAATGTCTTCGCACCAATGATCGATTACTTCGTGGTTCACGCAAACGTAAGACGGAGGGTTCGCCGCAGTGTCTGACGTCGTAAGCACTACTCCGAAACGATCGCGTGACAGCATGAGCAACACGCTGATCGTCGCTATTGGCGTCAGCTTCGTGTGTTCAATACTTGTCGCCAGCGCAGCCGTACTGTTGAAGCCACGCCAGTTGCAGAATGCAGAGGAATACCGGCAGCGGATAATCCTCGATGTTGCAGGGCTGTACGATCCCGGTGCGGATCTTGCGACACTGTATTCCTCCATCGAAGAAACTGCGACGGAACTCGCATCTGGTGAACTGGCCCCTGTGTATCTCGTCATGGACGGCACTCGCACCGAACAGGTCATACTGCCAATCGAAGGCGCCGGGCTGTGGTCGACCATGTACGGTTACCTGGCGGTCGAAAACGATGGCAATACGGTTCGGGGCCTGCGCTTCTACAGCCATGGCGAGACGCCTGGCCTCGGCGACCAGATCGACAAGCCAGCCTGGCGGGAGCAGTGGCACGGCAAGAAACTGTATGACCAGGACGGCGAACCACAAATAGAAGTGGTCAAGGGCCCGGCACCTGACGACAGCGAATACCAGATTGACGGCCTGGCCGGTGCCACGCTGACCGGTCGCGGTGTCAGCAACTTCGTGCGCTACTGGATCGGCGAAGAAGGCTACGGGCCGTACCTGAAAAAGCTCGGTGAAGAGGAGTCGCGTTAGTCATGAGTGACGCACGCAAAGTACTGATCGATCCGCTTGTCGACAACAACCCGGTGACGCTGCAGGTACTTGGGATTTGCTCGGCCCTGGCCGTAACGACATCGCTGCTGCCAGCCCTCTTGATGTGTGTCGCGCTGACCAGCGTTGCCGCGTTGTCGACCGCCGCAATAAGCAGCATTCGCAATTACATTCCAAACAATATTCGCATCATCGTGCACATGACGATCATTGCGTCTTTTGTCATCGTCGTCGACCAGATGCTGCGGGCGTACGCATTCGAAACGAGCAAGCAGCTGTCGGTGTTCGTCGGGCTTATTATCACGAACTGTATCGTGCTGGGGCGCGCCGAAGCCTTCGCGATGAAGAACGGCGTTGGAATGAGCTTCCTCGACGGCCTCGGCAATGGCCTCGGCTACAGCGCTATCCTGATTGTTGTTGCAATCCTGCGAGAGTTATTCGGTGCTGGCACCCTGCTCGGCTATCGCATATTGCCGCTCGTATCCGACGGCGGCTGGTACGAGGCCAACGGCCTGATGCTGTTGCCGCCCAGCGCATTCTTCATAATCGGTCTTTTGATCTGGGGTATTCGCACCTGGAAGCAAGCGCAGGTCGAACACCACGATCATCGGATTCACGAAGTCCACAGAACCGAGGTGCTGTGATGGCGGACTACATGAATCTTTTCATCCAGGCCGCGTTCGTCGAGAACCTGGCGCTGGCGTTCTTCCTCGGCATGTGTACGTTTCTCGCGATATCGAAGCGCGTCGAAACCGCGTTCGGTCTGGGTCTTGCGGTCGTCGTCGTTCAGATCATCACGGTGCCGATAAATCATTTGATCTATGCCCTGCTGCTCAGAAAGGGTGCGCTGGCCTGGGCTGGTCTGCCTGATGTTGATCTGAGCTTTCTCGGCCTGGTCAGCTACATCGGCGTAATTGCGGCTCTCGTGCAAATTCTCGAGATGACTCTCGACAAGTATTTTCCGAAACTCTACAACGCGCTCGGCATCTTCTTGCCCTTGATCACCGTCAACTGCGCGATCCTTGGCGGTACCCTGTTCATGGTCGAGCGTCACTATACGCTGGGCGAAAGCGTTGTCTTCGGATTTGGCAGTGGTTTTGGCTGGGCACTGGCATTGGTCGGGCTCGCCGGCATACGTGAAAAACTCAAATACAGCGACGTGCCGGAGGGACTGCAGGGTCTCGGCATAACCTTCATCATTGCCGGCCTGATGTCCCTGAGCTTCATGGGCTTCTCGGGAATCCGGCTGTGACCATGGATGTATCAACGATGTTCGAGGTTGGCCTCGGCGTGGTGCTGTTCACGCTGATTATCCTGGTGCTCGTATTCGTAATTCTTACGGCCCGTTCGAAACTGGTGGCCGGTGGTTCTGTCACGATCAACATCAACGAGGATCGAAACCTCGAGGTACCGACCGGCGGCAAACTCATGAATTCGCTTGCCGATGCGGGCATCTTCGTGCCGTCGGCCTGTGGCGGCGGTGGCACTTGCGGGCAGTGCACGGTTCGGGTCTTCGAAGGCGGCGGCGCGATATTGCCCACAGAGACGTCGCTGATCACCAAACGCGAGGCCAAGGAACATTACCGGCTCTCCTGCCAGGTGGCCGTGAAACAGAATATGCGTATCGCGGTTCCCGAGGAGATCTTCGGTATTCGCAAGATCGAGTGCACGGTCACCTCGAATCGCAACGTGGCGAGCTTTATCAAGGAACTGGTTCTCGAGCTGCCGGAGGGCGAGGAGCTGGATTTCAGGGCTGGAGGCTACATCCAGATTGAATGCCCGCCGCATGACTTGCGCTTCAAAGATTTCGATATTGACGAGGAGTTTCGTGACGAGTGGGATCGCTACAAGCTCTGGCGTTATGAGTCGCACGTCAAACATACGGTGTCACGTGCATACTCGATGGCGAGTTACCCGCTGGAGCGCACGACGATCAAACTGAATGTCCGCATCGCAACGCCGCCTCCGGGCGCCGACGACTCGATTCCGCCCGGCATCATGTCATCGTATATTTTCAACCTTAAGCCCGGCGACAACGCGACGATTTCCGGGCCCTTCGGCGAGTTCTTTGCGAAAGAGACCGACAACGAAATGGTCTTCATAGGTGGCGGCGCGGGTATGGCACCGATGCGTGCGCATATCTTCGATCAACTGAAACGCATACACACCAAACGCAAGATGTCGTTCTGGTACGGCGCACGCAGCCTCCGCGAGATGTTTTACGTCGAGGAGTTTGATGAACTCGCCCGTGATAATGATAATTTCATCTGGCACATCGCGCTTTCAGAACCGCTGCCCGAAGATAACTGGACCGGGTACACGGGTTTCATACACAACGTCCTGTATGACGAATACCTCGCCGATCATCCTGCGCCCGAAGACTGTGAGTACTACCTCTGTGGCCCGCCGATGATGAATACCGCAGTCATCAAGATGCTCGATGACCTCGGTGTCCCCAAGGACCACGTATTCCTGGACGACTTCGGAGGCTGAATGAGAGCCACCACCCTGCTGGCCTTGCTTTCGCTTTGCGCCGCATGTGCAAGGGGCCCTGCCGGGGTCGAAATGTCCGGCAATACCATGGGCACGCAGTTCAGCGTCAAACTTGCCACCGCCGACGTTGATGCCGGACGACTGCAGCAGGAGATCGAGGCATCCCTCGCCGAGGTCGAGCATATGATGTCCACCTACTTACCCGACTCGGAAATTTCGCGTTTCAATGCCAGTACGACAACGGAGTGGTACCCGGTTTCCGGTGAGTTTTGCGGCAGCGTCGAAGACGCGCTGATGCTGAGTGCGTTGACGGATGGGTCGTTCGATATCACGGTCGGGCCGCTCGTCAACCTGTGGGGATTCGGCCCGGGGGAGATGGTCGCGGAACCACCGTCGGATGAGAATATCGCCGCAATGCTGAATTCTGTCGGCTATGAACACCTGCACGCAGACTGCTCTCGCCCGGCCCTCAGGAAAGACATCGCACAGCTCGTTCTGGATATGTCTGCTCTTGGCAAGGGCTATGCCGTCGATCGGATCGCCGACTGGCTCGAGGATGCAGGTTTGCATGACTATCTGGTCGAGGTCGGCGGTGAAATGCGTCTCGGCGGACACAATGCCAGCGGCAGGAAGTGGGCGATCGGCATCGAAGTTCCGCGCAGTGATCAACGCCGCCCGCACACGATAGTGCATCTGACCGATACGGCCGTGGCGACGTCGGGCGACTATCGCAACTATTTCGAAGCGGACGGAAAGCGCTATTCGCATACGATCGATACACGAACAGGCAGACCCGTGACTCATTCGCTGGCGTCGGTTACCGTAGTGGACGACAGCGGCTCTCGCGCCGATGCGCTTGCTACGGCGCTGCTTGTGATGGGACCAAAAAAAGGCATGCAGCTCGCAACGCGGGAAAACCTCGCCGCGCTTTTTCTGCTACGTGGAGAGGGCGGTATCGACGAACGTTCGACGCCGGCTTTCGAACGATTGAGAGCGACGTAATGACGCTGTTAATGACATTATTCGTCACGTTCGCGGTTCTGCTCGCAGTTATCGGCGCGATGGCGATCGGCGTCATGAACGGCCGCAAACCGATTAGCGGCAGCTGCGGCGGCCTGAACAGTGGTGGCTGCGAGTTGTGCAGCGGCAAATGTGTACGGGAGTCCGAACAATGAACCCGAAATCAGCACTGGTTCGCGATTACATGGCGGGCCGTCTTGTTACCTTCAAGCCTGACATGGACGTGCTCGATGCGATCCAGGAACTGTTGCACAACCGCATCGCCGGCGCACCCGTCGTCAATGACCAGGGCGAACTCCTCGGCATGTTGTCCGAACTCGATTGTCTGAAAATCGCTTTGAACGCCGGCTATTATGGTGACTGGGGAGGCCCGGTCGCGGATTACATGACACCGGACGTCGAGACTGTCGACGCCGACATGAATATCATTGACCTGGCGCAGAGATTTCTGAACTCTAGCTACCGGCGCTTCCCCGTGTTGAGGAACAACCGTCTGGTCGGTCAGATCAGTCGGCGCGATGTGTTGCGCGCACTGAGTCAGCTTGCCGTATCAAAGTAAGGGGAGCCTTGTGTACATCAGTAAATCCGCTATTTTCACACTCGTACTGAGCGGTCTTGTCGCGTTTGGTACGCTGGCACATGCCGATCCGGAGAAGCTCCCGGTCTGTGTGGGCTGTCATGGCGCAGATGGATCAGGTGTCGGAATGGACAATGTCCCGATCATTGCCGGCACGCCTGCGCCTCATCTCGAGGAGGCGCTGTATGCCTATCAGGACGGTGCAAGACACTGCACCGGGGACCCGGCGATGTGCGCGATGGCAGCCACCTTGAGCGAATCCGAAATCATGGAACTTGCCGAATACTTCAGCTCGATGAGCCGTATTTCGTCGGGTGAAGCGTTTGATGAGACGCTCGCAAAAGCCGGCGAACTGGTACACGAGGAACACTGCGCCGTGTGTCACCTCCAGCCTGATGACGAGGAGTCCGAGGAAGCACTCGGTATTCCGTTGCATGGACAGCGCTCGGCCTACCTCAAAGCTGCGCTCGAAGCATATCTTTCCGGGGATCGTGATACTTTGGTACCGGCAATGGCGACAAAGCTAAGCCAACTCGACGCCGGCCAAATCGAAGCATTGATCAATTACTACGCGAGTTACCGGCCTTAGCCTGCAAACCTCGCGGCGAGCGCTTTTCGGCGCAGATACGCGTAAATCTCGAGTAGTGGCAGCTCCTTGGGGCAAACGTCGTGGCACGCCATCATGCCGATGCAGCCGAATACGCCATCGCTGTTCGACACGACTTCGAACCAGTCCCCATCGCCGCGTGTATCGCGCGGGTCCATCATGAATCGTGCCACACGGTTCAACCCCGCGGGCCCTGCAAAATCAGCGTTCACGTTCGCAGCCCCGCATGACGCGACACAGCACCCGCATTCGATACAACGATCACCTTCGTAAATCGCGTGCGCAAGATCGTCATCCATGCGGCCTTCTTGCGCCTCGGGATCGAACGCCTGTTGGTTGTGGATCCACGCCTCGGTGTTCTCGACCATCTCCCGAAACCAGGTGCCGGTGTCAACCGAAAGATCGCCGATCAGCTTGAACACGGGCAGTGGGTGCAGCCGAATCAGTTCCGGCAAATCTGATGTCAATGTGCGGCAACCCAGGGCCGGCCGACCGTTTACGAGCATGCCGCAGGAGCCACAGATCGCCGACCTGCAAGCGAAGTCAAACTGCAAACTGGGATCCTGCGTTTCGCGAATCTGATTGAGCGCAATGAAGAGCGACATGTACGGCGCCTCATCGAGTTCAAACGTCTGCATGTGAGGCACGGACTCGGCGTCCTCCGGGTTGTAGCGGAATATTTCGAAACGCAGTCGTCGCGGCACCGTGGATTCCTTCCTTGTCACACCTGCTCCCTCCACGCTCCCCAGCGAATCCTGCTTCCCGGCGGTTCTCTTGTTGCAAGCCGGCCATGCTCGGCCTGCTGTTTGTAGGCGTCGCTGTTGTACTGCTCGATGTCCTGGCGCATTTCGATTCGATCATCGCTGCCATAGCCGCGATGACCCGGTGGCAAATCGATCTCGCCAACAGGCTCATAGGTAAATTGCGGCTCTGACCCATCCGCCGCCCAGCGCACGAGTGTTCGATTCAGCCACTCTGCATCATTGCGCAGCGGATAATCGCTTCGATAGTGTGCGCCGCGGCTTTCAGTTCTCAACAGCGCGCCCTTCGCGGTAACGAGCGCGAGGCGCAACATGCCTTTCAGCCGCAGTGCGAAAGTCAGCTCGGGATTCATGCCCGGCACTTTCGAGCGCAATACAGCCTTATCGCAGTCGACGAGCAATGCCTCGATCTCGTCGACGGCCTGCGCCAATTCATCGCCGGTTCTGAATATGCCCACCTTGCTCATCATCGTTTCGCCCATCGCATCGCGGATGCCATAAACGTTGGGTCCGCCGCCGGATCGTGCGAGCCAGGCGCTTACGCGCGCATCAGCTCGTTCTACCGCGTGCAGTGCAGTGGAGGCATTGACATCGAGACTGGCTGCGGCGGCGAATTCGGCGACCCTCTGACCGATGATTCGGCCGGCGACGACCGTTTCGGCCAGGCTATTGCCACCGAGACGATTGAAACCGTGCATATCCCAGCAGGACGCCTCTCCAGCCACAAACAGGCCGGCCATGCCGTATGCCTGGCCATCCTTGTTCACGCGCACGCCACCCATCGAATAGTGCTGCGTGGGCTGTACCGGAATCAGATCGTGGGCCGGATTCAGGCCGACGAAGTCGCGGCAGATATCAAACACTTCGCGCAGCTTGGTCGTGAGATGCTGTTCCCCGAGATGTCGCAGGTCGAGCCACAGGTGCGGCCCGTAAGGCGTCTCGACGCCGTTGCCATCGCGCATGCACTGTTTCATGTGACGGGAGACAACATCGCGGCTCGCGAGCTCCTGTTTTTCGGGCTCGGCGTCGACCATGAAGCGATGCAGGTTCTTGTCGAGCAGGTAGCCACCATCGCCGCGGCTGCCTTCCGTGATCAGGATATTGCTGGGCGCAAGGGCCGTGGGGTGAAACTGCACCGCCTCCATGTTGCCGAGCGGTACGATGCCGGTGTTCAGTGCGATGACCGCGCCCATGCCTTCGTTGATCGTCGCGTTGGTCGTGTACTGGCCGTAGATCCGGCCGTGACCGCCAGTGGCAATGACAGTGGCTTTCGCCACAACCGCAAATTGGCGACCGGTCCGGAGGCAGCGGGCGACCGCACCCCAGCAGCGGCTGCCGTCGTGTATCAGCTCGACGGCCTCCGTACGATCCCTGACCGTAATGCCCAGCCTGACGACCTCGCTATCGACGGCGTACAGCGCCGCGTGACCGGTCGCCGCCGCCGCATAGCAGGCACGCCACTTGGCCGTGCCGCCGAAATCGCGGTGCATGATCAGCCCGTCATTTTCCACGCGCTCCTCGATTTCAACACGCTCGCCCTTGATGACATAGCTATTCTTGCCGCCGCGCACACGCGTCCACGGCACGCCGAAGTGCGCCAGTTCACGAACGGCAACAGGGGCTTCTTCGGCAAAAATCCGTGCGACCTCCTGGTCGGCGCCCCAGTCCGAGCCACGCACGGTATCGAGGAAATGCAGCGTCGCGTTATCGCCTTCGGCTTTGACGCAATTGCCGAGAGACGCCTGCATGCCGCCCTGGGCGGCGCAGCTGTGACTGCGTCGTGGCGGCACCAGCGACAGGATCAGAACGTCGTGTCCCGCGGCAGCAGCTTCGATCGCGCAGCGTTCACCAGCGAGTCCGCCACCGATAACGAGCACGTCTGTGCTGATCAGCCCGGAACTCATGGCACCGGCACCGACAGCAGGAATGCGAGCGGGGGTGGCAGCACTTCCGCGAGGACGAGCAGCACGATGACGCCGAGACCGAGGAAGAACCACAGCAACACACGCTCGATAATGTGCAGGACCGGACGCGACAGAAACGAGCCGGCACCCCACTTGACGGCGAGGCGATACAAGCCGACGCCCGCGTGAAACTCGACAGAGATCAGCAATATCGTGTACGGCAGCCACAGCCCCGCTTTGACCCGGGCCACGCTGCTGACCGCCTCGATGCCCACGCGCTCTCCGAACAGGGGCGTCAGTACGTCGATGCCGAGCAGGATCACATGGAAGCTGCCGAGAACCAGGATAATCATGCCGGTGCGTACCTGCCAGATCCACAGCAGCGATTCCAGGTGCGGCTCGAATGCCGCGCTGCTGCTGCCCGCCGGCGTATCACGTCCGGAACGACTGAGATTTTTCCCGAGTTCCAATATGCGCCGGCGCTCGTTCAACTTTGCCGGGATCTTGCGGCTGGCAAAGACAGCATGTATGAGAAACAGCGCGAGAATCACGACCACGGTCGGCTGCGCAATGTAATAGTCTTCGAGCATTCCCGCGAGCCAGTTGAAGCCACGCTCGCCCGTCAGGATGGAGCCGACGAGGACCATGTGGCCCCACATGAACAAGGCAAGAAGAAATCCGCTGATGCCACTGGCCAGTTCGAAGTAAAGCTGGTTGGTCGCGGCGCGAGCCCGCTCCTGCACAGATTTAATTGATTCGGTTGATGAACGCATTTGTATGCTCAGTCACTACGCGACCTCCCGTTAAACGAAAGGGTTCGAAAAACGGACGCTAGCAGGGATTGGGGCTGATTTACGTAAGGGATAGCCACAACAAAAAAAACGGGAACCAACCAGACCACCGCCATGCAAATTCTCATTCTTTTGCCTTGTCGCGGCTCAACAGCTTCGCCACGAGCAACAGGGCACTACCAACTACGGCAAGGGCTACAAACAGGCTTGCAGGCTGGCCGTTTGGAAAATCCTCGAGCAGTAGCTTAACACCGACCAGGAGCAAGACCGGATAAACCAGCCAGCGAGCTTCGGGCCATCGCTTGAATCGACTGGACAGCGCCAGGGTCACCGATGCTGCGGACAAAACGCTTGTCCGAAGTGCGGCCAGAATGGCCGGGTTGGCATTGGCGCTGCCGGCGTCGGCAAGAGACGGTGCCAGGTATACGACGATGAGTCCACCCACCTCCCAGACCGACAGCGCGAGTACGATCAGTTGCGGTATGCCGGACAGGACGCCCCAGCGATCGGAATGCTGCGCCACGGGAATGAAGAGGCAGGCAACCGTGGTCAGCGCGATAACCGCGTGCCATGGAATCAGAGCTGGCCACGGTGCGGACGCGTCTCCGGCCAGGGCTTCCAATCCCGTCGTCAGAATGCCGGAGCCCACTCCTGCGGCGAGTAACAGGAACGTACACTGCAGACTCAGGGCAACCCTGCCGAACCGGCCACTGAACCAGGCCATCGCCAGTGCCATCAGTGACCAGGTGCCTGCAGCCATGGTCGGTGACATCACCAGGGCGGTGCCGGCGACCACGAGTGCCAGTCCCAGCGTGGAGTGGAAGTAGAAATTCCTGCCGCGGGCGGAGCGGGTCCCGGGAGTGAACGCGAGACTGTACGCGCAGGCACCGAGTACGAGACACGACGTACCGACGGTTGCAAAGGTGACCTGGCCCGCTTCTGCAGCGATGCCGGCAGCCCAGAATACGATGCCGACAGCCAGCACTGCCTGAAATGTCTCGAAAATGCCGACACTTTCCCCTCGCACATGCGACCGAACGGCAAAGCTCGCCAGATAAGCCACCAGCAGAGCGGCGCTTAGCAGAAACGCCGCCAGCGGCTCCACTGACCACTGGTCGCTGGTGCTCAGCAGGATCAATATCACGACGCCTGCGTCAGCACCAAGCGCTCCGAGCCATTGCGGGCCTACCCAGTCGCGCAAATAGACGGCCCACAAGGAACCTAGGCCCAGGAGCGTCAGAAACGCCGGAACCGGAACAGCGGCACGGGTAGCATTCAGCACGACGAACGCGGTCGCAATGCCGCCCGCAATCACTAGCCAGCCCAGGCTCTGAAGATTTCGCGCGAGCGCTACCAGCAAGGCCAGCGCGCAAAAAAGCGCGACGGCAACAATGCCCTGTTGTCCGGACAGCAACGCGAACCGCGTGCTGGCCTCAACAAGCAGGGGCAGCATCAGAAAGACCGATGCGCCACCATAAAACATGGCGCTTGCGCGCTGGTCCTCGTTGTCACCCTTTCGATAGGCCATGAACAGCCAGAAGAGCGCATAGGTTGCGCCAAAAAAGATGCCAATCGCTGTTGGCACGAACTGAAAATCTGTGATGGCCCGCAAGAAGTAGGCGCCGCCAAAGATAAGCAGAATCCGGCCGATGAGCGTAGAGGCATTCGAGACAAAGCCCTCACCAAGTTCTGGACCAAGGGCGCCCGCAGCGGAGCTGGATTCTGCCGGCTGACCGGTTTCAAGCGCGTTCAGCCGCTGCTCCACAGCAGCAAGACGCGACTCAAGGGCGGCTACACGATCTTCCACGGCGATGCCGTCAGGTGTTGAGCAAATAATTGCGCAGACACGGTTGCTTTGTACCTTTTTGAACTCCTCCCCGGTCATTCAGGGATACGTAGCATCACCGACAGGCACAATACGTAGAATCCGTAGAAATCGTCGCGTCTGGTGTCAGCCCCGTGATCCTTTCGACAAGCTGGCGCAAGCAAGCTTATTCACTTCTCAACAAGGAGACTATGTTCGGACTCTCTTCGCCTTCGGCAAGCAGCACATGACAGGTATCGCAGTCGTTTGATATCTGCTTTCGATCGGCCGTCCTCATTGACCTTGAGTGGCAGCGAAAACAACCTGGCGATTGCTGGTGGCCGATATGATTCGGGTAGGTGTCCCATCCTACCTGCATGTTCGGAAAGACGTTGACCGAGTAGACGTCGCCCAGGGCCTCAGCCGCGGCGTTGATGGAATCAGCACGCTCGGTCGAGAGCTCGGGATAATTTTCCGCGTAAAACTGCTGCAGCTCGCCGGCGATGGCGGTGCGCGCTTGCTCGTGAGATTCGTAATCTGCATCGATGATACGCAAACCCTCGCGCTTCACGAATGGCAGCGACCGGTCGACCGACCCTTCTCTGATTACACGGTCAACCTCACTGGCCGCAGGCTTGTAAATATGGCTCGGCCGGTTGTGGCAGTCGACACAGTCCATCGTTCGCCATACCCCGCCATCTTCCGGCGCCCTTCTGTCGGCATAATTCGTTATGGTGTTGTCAGCGTTTGTGAATTCCACTTCGTAAATCTCTTCGCGCGTCTCGTCCGACCGGTAGCGAATTTCCACGCCTGGATCGACATGCCAGTGAATGCCGGACGACTCCAGCCCGTTCGCGCCGCCGACTCTCAACAGCAGCGCTGTCGTCAGCTCCGTATTGGCTTCGTCTTCCTTGTAGTGCTTGATCTCTCGTAGCTTGTCACCCACAAACTTGGTCGGCCAATGACACTGCTCGCAGGTATCCCGAGCCGGGCGCAGATCGTGCAGCGGTGTGGGAATAGGCCGCGGGTACAAATCGAGTGCAACAGACACCAGCTGCCAGGCGCCATCCAGCTTGGACTTTACGAACCAGTCGGCCCCGGGCCCGATATGGCAGTCGGCGCACGCGACGCGGGAATGCGGAGATCGCGAATGCGCAGTGTGCTCCGGCTCCATCACCGAATGACACGCCAGGCCGCAAAACTCGACAGACTCCATCACCTCCACACCTTTATAGGTTGCACTGGCAAGAATGATGATATTGACCATCGTTGCGCCGATGAAAACCAGTAGCCAGTTGCGTGTATGGGGCAGATTCAGGTCGAAGACGGGAAATAGCGGCGTCCCCTCACCGCCGGGCTTCTTGCGCATCCTGCGGCGCCACAACACCGCGCCAACCGGAATCAGAATCAGGCCGATCGCGAAGATCATCGGCAGGACCAGATACGTCAGTATGCCCAGATACGGGCCGCCCTCGAAGCCGAATTGCTGCATCGTAAACAGGCTCAGAATGAGCACCAGGCTCGCGACTGCAAGCGCTGTGCCGATCAGGCTTATCGCGTTGTGCGTGATGGAGGCAAAAAAATTCTTGAACATATTGTTCCTCGAGTGCCGGCAAACTCCGGATTGTTATGGTATCTGGCAGTGGCTGTGCAGCCGCTGATGTTCGAGTGGCCGCCCCTCTATGAATCGTTCAGTCGGCATCTTACCGGCGAACATGACAATGTCCATTGGCAGTGTTCCGATACAAGGTTCCGATTCACTTTCCCAGGCTCATTGCTGATTGCGGGTGGGTAATATTCTATGAGCGTTGAACTTGATATCCGGATTTTCCGAAGCCATGTGCCGCACCGCCCGGCACCCGCGCCTCAGAGCTGGCCGCCCTGTTGCTCGGTCGGCTCATCATAGATGATTTCGCCACGTTCTTCCGCTCGCGAGAAGGGTGGCTTGCCTGTCAACCAGGCGGCATCCATCGGATACACCGCCGGATCGAAAATGACGAAGTAGAAATGCCAGACCAGGATCGCCAGTGTAGCCAGAATCGCCTCGAGAAAATGCAGGACCGTAGCGGCCTCGGGCACCCAACCCGGGAGCCAGGTCAGAGTGAAATTCTCGAACCACAGCACAAATCCCGTGATCGCCGTAATCGCCGTACCCCATAACGCAGCCCAATATTCGATTTTCTCTACGTAGCCGATGCGCACAGGAGTCGGTGGCTCGGGCCGGCGACCGAGGTTGTAGCCAATCCGGTGGAAGAACTCTCTGAAATCAGCCGCACCAGGGAGCATTGCTGCAATCTGACGTCGCGCGGTGGCGCTGACGGCGAGATGCGCAAAGTGGAACACGCAGGCCCCGAGCAGGCCTACCGCCGCGACGCGATGGACCAAGCCACGAAGTCCGCCGTCCGTTCCGCCGAGTTGCAGCAAGCCTGCCCACCAGCTCTCGGGATACTTCAGCGCAAACCCGGTGAATACCAGCGCAATAAAGCTGACCGCGGCCAGGCCGTGGGCGAACCGAAACGGCAGTGACATGCGCTCTTTGATTACACAGTGCTCGGGTGGCCTGCGCAGTCGCGGTGCCGGATGCCGTGTCTTCCTGAGCAGATCGAGAAAGTTGTGCAAAAACATGCCGACGACCGTGAACCAGATCAGCGGAATGTAGATTGCCCGGATCCAGTACGCGACGACGTTGGGCGTGTCGTCGGCCAGGACGTGCACGGGACCGATGGCAAATCGCCTGCCCGCTCCAACATGGCACTTGCCGCAGGTAGCAGCTACGTTATCCGGATGGATGTGGGAGCGCGGATCGCTGGATGGCAGGATGTTATGCACACCATGACAGCTCGCACAATTCGCCACTCTCTGCACGCCACCACGGGCAGCCAGCCCATGGAAGCTGTCCTCATACGAGGGGACCTGCTCGGCGGCCAGGCCGTACTTCTCGCCCAGACGCAGGTCTGAATGGCAGGGGCCGCATACGCGAATCGGAATATTGGTCGCCGACACCGGCGAGCCCTCCGCAGCGACGGCCAGAATGCGATGCTCGCCATGGCAGTCGGTACAAACGGGCGAGCCCGTGATCCCGCTGGCCGCTGCCAGGCCATGAATGCTTTGTTCAAACTGGGTCGTGATCTCAGCATGACAGGCACCGCAAGTGCCCGGCACGTTGAGACGATGAATCGACGAGGTGCGGTCCACGGCAGGCAAAGGCGAGTGGGCCGAATGGCAGTCGCTGCAGCTTGCACCATGCTCGCCGCTGGCTACTTTGGCGGCGTGCACGCTGGCAATATAGGCCTCAATGGGGCGAATTGTGTGAACACCGGGAGGTGCCGGCTGTCCCGTGCCATGGCAGGTTCCACAGGTCTCTCCCTGACGGCTGGCGTGAACAGGAGAGGACGGATCGCTGGCCGGCGTCATGGCATGCAAATCGCCATGACAACCCGAACATGACGGAAGCGCCATGCCGGGGATGCGCTGCACGCCATCCGGGCCATGCACACTCACGGCTTGTTCGGCAAGAATCTCGGCGTGACATTGGCCGCAATCCACCGCATCGAGTCCGCGTCTGTGCCTGCGCTCTGCACCTGCGTGGCAGTCGACGCATGCCGTTGAGCCGTGCGGGCTGCTCTCGAAGCGAGCGACATCGACTTCGTGGCAATCGTTGCACGGGTGCTCCTCCTCGGCGTAGACGGTCTGTGACGCGAACAGCAGGCAGGTAACCAGAAATACGAGGGGCTTGCACATTGTCAGGATCTCAGGTTTTTGTGTGGCCCGACCTCAACGATATCCGAACAGCATTGTGTAGACGATCAGGCTCAAAAGGACCAGGCCGAACGCGAGCGCCAGGTAAGCGAATATCCTCACGCCCCGCTCTTTCGAGTCCGGGAAAGCTTTGACGAGGTGATCCTCCAGTTCGCCGGATTCCACCAGCGCTGCGTATTCGCCGGGCTTGTCGAATTTCAGCTCTTCCAGGGACACCCGCCCGGTAAATATCACGGGATCCATGGGGAACTTGTCGGGCCGGAAGTGCGTATTAAAGAAATGAATCGTGAATATGAAGCCAACCGCGAGCAGTGCTTCGTCGCTGTGAATGATCGTTGCCACGTTGACGGCCCAGCCAGGAACGATGTAAGTGAACAACTCCGGCAACCACAGGACCAAACCTGTGCTACCGATTATGGCCACGCCCCAGGCAACTGCGAAGTAGTCAAACTTCTCCCAGTACGTGTAACGACCGTAATTGGGGCGGGAACCCATGCCGAAGAACCACTTGATGGACTGGATGAACTCCTTGAGGTCGCGGCCATTGAAAATGATGGAGTCCGGCCCGGTGATGATCTGCAACCAGGTCTGCCCGGAGGTTTTCTTGCGACGGGTAACATCCCGCAGGTGCACGATGAAGACCGTGATCAACACGACCGCACCGATACGATGCAGGAATCCCATGCTATCGAACCCGCCGAGTAAACGGGAGGTCACCTGCGCCCAGGACATGTACGAGAACTTCAATGCCATGCCCGTTAGCGCCAGCGTGAAGAAGCTGAGCATCATGACAATATGCAGGGTGCGCTGCAGACGGCTGAAGCGGCGGTAGAATACCTGGCTCTTGTCCCGTGCCCGGGCCTTGTGCGCTTTCCACTCGTCGCGGTTCAACAGCAAGCGAACAACCCAGGCCAAGGTGTGCATCAGAGCGAACGTCAGCGTACCGACCAGCAATGCGGTCATGCTCCAGAACGACCAGAACAACCAGGGATAGCGATCGCGGTCATGGTGCGTCGCATGGGTCAGGTAGCCGGCAAACTGCCGGTGAGACCCCTCGTGACACTGGCCACAGGTTTCGACCACGTTGTCCCGGCTGAGCATCGAGTCCGGTTCGGTCGGGGGAAGAATGCCGTGGGTGCCGTGGCAGTCGTAGCACTTGGCCGCGCCTTCACCGCCCAGGCGTGAGACCTTGCCATGGAAAGTGTCGAAGAAGGTTTCTGTCTGCTCGACGTGGCAGCGCCCGCACTGGTCCATCATCCGGGTCCGGAAGCCCGGCTTGTCGATGCGAGAGATCGTGTGCGAGGCATGACAGTCCTCGCAAGTCGGATATTCCTTGTCCGAATCAGGGTCATCGGTCCAGTGAATACTCGTACGGAATTCCTCCTCGATCCCGTGGTGACAGACTCCGCAGGTCCCGGCAATATTCTTCGGATTGATCAAAGCCTGCGGGTCATCCGGAGGAAGTTCGGAGTGAGCTCCGTGGCAGTCGGCGCAGGTCGCCGCCACGATCAGCCCGCTGTCGGTCAGGGCCCGGCCGTGCACGCTGTCCTCGTAGCTGCCCACGATGTCGTCCACCTCGGCATCGATTCGCGTCGCTGCTTGCTCGCCAATGCGGTGGCACGTTCCACACAATGCAGGGACGTTGCGCGGGTAGGTCGGTGACGACGGTAACTCTTTGTCAAGCGTCGCGTGCCTGGCATGGCAATCCTGGCAAGACGGCGCATCCGGATCGTTGTCAGCGTGCAGAGTCCCGTGTGTGCTGCCTTCATACTCCGTGACCTGTTCAGCGTGGCAGATGCTGCAATCCACCGTTGACTGCACCGTTTCGCAGGCACGTTCCTTGGACACCGTCACGTCCGTATGGCACTGCGCGCAGGCGGTGTCTGCATGCGCCGAGTTCTCGTAAGTCTGCTCGTCGATGAACAGGCTGACCGTCCGACCGCCACGAATCATGGTCAGCTCGGGATCGCTGTGGCAGGTCAGGCAGTCCTTGTCCGCCAGACCATCCGGGTAAAATACGTTGCGGATCTCGTGCGGCGCGTGGCAGTCGACACAGGTAGGAATCTTGCCCGGATCTTCGGTCCACAACTGACCTTCGATGACCTTGCGGTGCACCTGTTCGATTTGCCCGTGGCAAGTGGCACAGGTCGCGGCAACATTGTCTGCGTGGATGGTCGATCGTGGATCGGTGTGCGGACGAATATCATGGGACGTATGGCAGGAGGTGCAGACGGCCGTGACGGTGAGACCCTGACGGAACAGGCCCTCACCGTGAATACTCATCGAGTAATGCTCGAGGATGTTCTCCTGCGATATCTCGTGAGTACGGGACACCGGAGATCCCTCTCGGTGGCAACTTCCACAGAGCACGGGCACGTTCATCACGGCCGTCGGCGAGTCGTGGTCCGAGGCCGACAGGATATCGTGCTTGCCGTGACAGTCGGCGCAGACCGGGGCCATTGGATCGCCGCGTGTTGCGGCTACGCCGTGCAGGCTGCGTTTGTGTCTTGCGGCCTCAGGTTTGTGGCAGCCGCTGCAGTCGACAAGCTCCAGGTCCTTGCGCGTAGAGTGCCTGCGCCTGTCAGGATCTATGTCCTGGTGGCAGTCGACGCACGCCATGTCGCCATGCACGGATGCCGCGTAACTGTCTGCGGCCACGAAGACCGACATCGCCTCGCCGCCGCGGGAGCCGGTGAGGTCCGCGTCCGAGTGGCAATCGAAGCACTTCTCATTGTCCTGGGCGGGTGTGGAGCTAATTGAGAAGCAGAGAATAGCGGCCGCCAGGGCAAGCCTGCTTTTTCCACGACCGCTCTGCGATTGTCGCAAGTACTGTGAGCGCTCGTGCGTGAGCATGGGAAATCCAGTTAATCGTCAAAAAAAGCAGCTCTACGGTGCCTAATATGCCATTGGCGTTTAACTTGGTATCCGGGTTTTCCGAGGTCAGGTTGCGTAAAAGACAGGGACCGGGCTGCCCTCAGGACGGATAGGTAGTATCCGTCATAAGAAAGAAATGCTGCATTTGCTACAAAAGAGCCTGCACCACAGGTGAATACCATGTCGCAAGTTCGATTCATGTTTGGGCGTCTTCTGCTGCTCTCGTTTTTGGCGTTTTCAGTCAACACCCGGGCAGCCGAGAATAGCTGCATCAGCTGTCACCAGCGGTCTGATTATTTTGCCCAGTACCCCAAACTCCACGAGTACTACCAGCAGTTTCTGGCATCACCGCACAAACTGGCTGGTGTGACTTGTGACGATTGTCACGGTGGAAATGCCCGCGCCGAATCGGTGGAGCTGGCACACGTCGGCGTGTTGCCGATGAACAATAAGAATAGCGCCGTGCACTACCAGAAGCAGCCGGAAACCTGCGGACAATGCCACGATGACAAGCGCAGACAATTCCTGAAGAGTAAGCATTACGCCGCCCTGATGGATCAGCGTGCGGCGCCGACCTGCACAACCTGTCATCCGGCGATGAGTCGCCGACCCGAGCTACGGAGCATCGTTGTGAATGCCTGTCGCAACTGCCATGGCGAAGGTAACAGCGAGAACCTGCCATTGATTGCAGATCAGGCCGCGCGTGTGTTCAACCAGCTGAATATTGCCGGCGGACTACTCGGCTGGACTAAGATTCACTATGAATCCCACGGCTGGCCACTGGACAGCCGAGACCGTGTACGTGAACTCGATGAACGCTATAACACGATCGTGAACAGGGTACATCAGTTCGATCTCGAAGAAACCGAGGAGGTAACGGTCGAGATTCTCGGCGAGCTTCGGGAAATATTCAGAGAAGTCCAACAGGCCTACCAGCAACAAGCAGAGGGCTCATAGCGTATAGCGCTGTTTCTGCGGCGATTGATGGGAGAGCTTGCCTTGCTCCACTGCAATGACGGCTTTGGCGAGCAGCGTAAACACAAGGATACCGAACGCCCATATCCCGGCCGCAACGCTCAGTTCGACGCTCGTCGGCGCATACTCGAAAATCTCCCCGAGCGGTGTCGGTACAAAGCCCGGGATGACGAGACCCATGCCCTTCTCGATCCAGATGCCGATGAACGTCATCACGCAGGCTATGTTCAGCATCACCGTTTTTCGGCGCAGGGGATGGATCATGAGGATGACGAGCGCAGTCAGATTGAGCGCCAGGGCAAACCAGATCCAGGCTTTCAACGAAGAAAATCCGCCGAGCCCGAAGAAAAGGTAGTGAATCGAGGCCGCATGCGCCCCTTCGTTGTAGAAATCGGTAAACAGTTCGGCCCCGACAAAGAACAGGCTGATCTGAAGTGCGGTTGTCATGATCAGGGCCAGCAAGTCGATCACGGTCTGACTGACGTGGTAGGACGTCAGCTTGCGGACGATTTGCAGCGTGATGATGATCAGTGCCGGTCCGGATGCGAATGCGGAAGCGATAAATCGCGGGCCAAGCAACGCCGTGTGCCAGAACGGCCGAGCAGGGTTCGCGGAAAACAGGAACGCGGTAACTGTGTGGATCGAGATCGCCCAGAACATGGCAATTACAACGAACGGGAAATAGAGCCGGAATTTCGGTTCCCTGCCTCGGTAACGACTGTAGAGAACGTAGAACGGAATCGCCAGGTTCAATAGAAAGTACACGCTGAGCACGAGTACGTCCCAGGCGAGCAGTGAGACCGGCCAGTGGAAACGGCCGATGCCCGGAAGCATATGCCACAAGCGGTCAGGCCGGCCCAGATCGGCGATGACGAACAGGATTGCCATCGTCACTGCCGCCACTGCCATGCCTTCACCGACCAGCACGACGTCTTTGACATCCTTACGATCGAAGATATAGGCAGGTATCACCAGCAGCACGGCCGCGGCGGCGATACCGACCAGAAACGCAAAATTTGAGATGTAAAAGCCCCAGGAGACCTGGTCGCTCATACCCGTAACGACCAGGCCCTCCGTGATCTGTTCCGAGTAACGCCAGATGCCGAAGAGAACGATCAGGCCAAGCGCAAGCAGCCAGATGAAATACTCGCGTGGGCCGCGGAACATTTCGCGGACGCTATCGAATATGAATCGAATCACAGTCATCGTCGGAGATCAGTCACTGAAGTACCAGAATTTTGGTTCGGTCCCAAGGTCTTCTTTCAATCGAAATACCTGTTTGTTCGCCAGCACATAGCGAATCTCGCTATCCGGATCCAGAAGGTTGCCAAATATTCGGGAGCCCGTCGGGCAGGCTTCCATGCAGGCAGGCTGCTGTCCTTTTCGCGTGCGATGAATACAGAAATGACATTTCTCGACAACACCGCGGGGCCGGGGCCGATTACCGAGATAGTGCGTATTCGTATTCATTTCTTCGGCGGGAATCTCGGGCACGGTCCAGTTAAAATGTCGTGCCCAGTAGGGACACGCGGCCATGCAATAGCGGCAGCCGATACACCAGTCGTAGTCGACGACGACGATACCGTCAGGTTCCATCCACGTTGCTTCGACCGGGCAGGCTTTGACACAGGGCGGGTCGTCACACTGCATGCACTGAACCGGCAGATAGTGTTTGCCCTCGACCGGCACCGTCTCGGGCTCGTAGTAGTGATCCGAGTGCTCGAGATTGAAATCACCCTGATCCAGCTGCAGTACCCGGATGTACTGTACCTGGGAGTCGCGACCGAGATTGTTTTCCTTGACGCAGGCGTGCACACAATCGCGGTAGCCCTTGCAGCGCGAAATATTGATGGCATAGCCGTAAACAACACCCGGCTGCGGTAACGTGTTCTGACAGTCGATCTCTACGCCGTATCTTGCCTCCGCCTTGCGCTCGATTCTTTCGAGCGCCGCCTCGATTTCTTCCGCCGACATTCGCCGATAATCCTTCTGGAAGAAATCGGCGAAAGTGTCCTGGAATGTCTGGCCGCCCCAGGCCGGTTGCGCGACTGCGGCAGCGGTACCTAAACCGATGCCGCGCAGAAAATTTCTGCGTGCCTGGTCGAACTTGCCGCCACCATTTCCCGAGTTGCTCTCATTGCTCATTGTTCCTCGTGCTCCTCTTTCGCATCCCAGATGGAGCTCTTGTGGTGTTCGGTGCCCTGCTCGCGCTTTAGTCCGGCGCGTACGGGAGGTGCCGGTTTTGGCGCCCGGGCCTCGATTGCCGGCTTATGCGGATTATGGCAATGCGTGCAGTTGTACAGCGTCCGATCGCCCTGCCAGTTTGAGACACGCTTGCCGTGTGCGCCGAAATACCAGTCTTTGTGACGATTGGCATGGCAGCCGCCACAGACCAGATGCGACTCATCGAAGTCGACGAGTTCATTCAGGAGCGTGTTGAGGTAATTGCGGTCCTCGAGGTTGTGACACGACAGGCACCAGATGCGCCCGCGGCCGTGCTCGATCTCCGCATCGTGCATCGTGTTCAACGTCCGGATCTCGGGGTTCGGCTCCATTGCTTCATGGCACTGGCCGCCGGGGTAAAAGAACAGCCCGTCTTTGCGCGGCACGACTGTGAATTCAGACGCGCCCGGATAGCCTTCGAATCTCAGTGGCTGCGAACTATCCGGCGATTCCTGAGCCGCTGCCTGCAACGCAACCAGGCTGATAACACAAACCATGCACTGCAAGATTATTGAGTTCATGGTCGGGGTGCCATGTTGCGATCAGTTACGATAGCTTGCGTAGTAGTTGAGTAACGCCTCGGTATCTTCGCTGGAAAGCGCGTTGATCTTCTTCTCCATAGCGGGCAGCTGCGTGCGTTCCCCTGCAGCATATTGCTGCAAGGCGTAACGCAAATAGTCCTTGCGTTGGCCATGCAGGACAACGACATCCGCATCACGCTGACCATCCGCACCGTGGCACATGGCGCAGTCCCGATCGTGTATGGCTTTGCCTGCTTCGGCAAGCGCGGCGTCGAACTCTTCCTCAGCAGGGGCAAAAGGCAACGCCGCAAAGTGCGCGGCAAGCTCGACAATCTGGTCTTCGGTCAGTCTCTCGGCCGATTTACACATCATCGGCACCGTAGCGCAATGACGATCGCCATCCAGGTACGCATAGAGCGCGTCTTCCTGCGCCACCGCCGGCATGCCCGCGATGATCGGCACCTCACTCTGGATCCCCTTGCCGTCCTCCCCGTGGCAACCGGTGCAGAGCCTGAGCACCCCGCTAACGTCGGCCAGGCTGGCGCTACCGGCGGTCAGCAGAATGGCCGCCGTCATTGTTTTCAATAGATTTTTTTGCCTACACACGTTGAAGCCCTCCACCGGCCGCCAATTTTGTTTGTCGCCTGCCGGCGATTATAACGGATCCTAGTGTCGAGACGTTGGCCTGACGATACGTAGTTGGCGCAAAGTCTGACTCAGCGGGGCTGCTTACGCGGTGTACAGCGGCCCGATATCGATGTATATCCGGTACAGCGAGATCAGCCCATCATCGACCTCGAAGACATTGACAAAAGGCAACGTGACAGTGCTGCCATCATGTCTCGTATACGTCACTTCGCCTTCGCATACCACCGCATTGCCGTCTGCAACCTGCCGTTGCAAAACGTGTCGTAATTTTGCAAACGAAGCAAAAAAACTTTCAACCGCCGCACCTATGGCAGTATGACCTTTGACTGGCGGTGTGGAGCCGAAGCGAAACGTCGCGTCTCTGTCGATAAAACTCAGAAAGCTCTTCGTGTCCATCGCATCGATGGACGCGAAGAGCTTTTCGAAATGTACGCCGACAGTTTCGCTGTCGCTCATTGCTGACTGGCGTAGTAATGCACCAGCGCCGTCACATCGGCTTCGCTGAGTGTATCGATCATCTCTTTCATGCTCTTGGGTTGCTCGCGATCGTCCGTTGCGTATTGCGCAAACGACACCTCGAGATATCCCATCCACTGCCCGGCGAGAATACCAGCCTCATCATCCGGATTGGAACCACCGTCCGAGTGGCACATGTCGCATTTTTCGTCATGGACTGCCTTACCGGTCGCTGCCAGGCTGGCATCGAATTCCTGCTGTGCAGCGACAAACGGCAGTTCGGCGTAGTAAGCAGCAACCTCGTCAATCATGTCGTCGCTCATGTCACCGGCAACGCTGCACATGTTCGTAGCCGGACGGCTCGTATCGCCCTGCCGATACTCGCTGTCGCCACAAGGCCGCTCATTGTCGCGATAGAAATACAGGGCATCCGAGTGCACATACTCGGGCATGCCGGCAATGGTCGGCACATCCGACCATTGACTGACACCGTCAGTCCCATGGCAACCATTGCAGTTCTCCACGACTGCGTCCAGTTCAGACGCTGACGATACCGCCGCAAAAAATGGCAGCAAAACCGAAACAAAACAAATGCGATTGATTCTCATGATGGTCCCTTTGTAGCGTCACGCGCACGCGATATTACCCTGTTACTTTGTGCCATGAAACCGTAACAAAAAACAGTTGCGAAATTGGCCATTTGCATACGTATATCTAACAATGAGGTTCGACCACGCTATCTGTTAAAAGATCACAAGCAATCAAAAGAGTCTCGCTGATCTCTTAACCAATTCACGAAGCAATAAATCCAGGGGACTGATATGTTCAGCGTTCGCAATATAGTTCAGGTGTTTTTCGTTTTCTCCGTGCTCGCGTTAGCGGCCTGCGAAGGCGACGATGGCAAAGACGGCGCAGCCGGACCAGCAGGTCCAGCGGGGCCAGCAGGGCCAGCAGGGCCGGCAGGGCCGGCGGGACCGGGCGCGACACCTGGGGCCATCATGATCGGCGACGGCAGTGCGCTTACGGCCGACGAGATCGCGACGCTGGGCAAGCTGCAGGCCACGATCACAGGCGTGACAGTGGCGGGCCCGCCCGTCGTGGACTTCACGGTGACGGACGCCCAGGGTAACCCCGCAGAGGGCATCACCTCCGGTTTCGTCTGGTTCACGATCGCGAAGCTGGTGCCGAACACCGATCCGGACGTCAATGGCGGCCTGCCATACTGGCAGAGTTATGTGAATCGCGTCGAAGACGTTGCGAATAATGCTGCCGGCAGAGGCAGCAATGTCCTGGACGTCGCCGTGCAGGCGACCACGGACAGTCGCTTCAGTGGCGGTTCGCATGTCGAAGTGGCGCCCGGTCAGTACCAGTACACCTTTGGTACGGACGTAACCAACATCACGGCTCCGATCGCTGTTCCCTGGGAACCGAACCTGACGCATCGCGTCGGTCTCGAGATTCGTCTCGACGGCGCTGGTGAAGTGCCGCTCGCGCCGTTCAACCCGGTGTACGACTGGGTGCCTGATGGCGGCGCCGGCCCAGGGGTCACCAAGCTGATCGCGGATACCAACAACTGCGCCAACTGCCACATCGAATTCACGATGCACGGCGGCCCGCGCAAGTCGGTCGAGTACTGCGTGACCTGCCACAACCCGGGCACGGTCGACCAGGACTCGGGCAATTCGCTGGATTTGGCCCATCTGGCGCACTCGATTCACATGGGCGAAGACCGCCTCTTCGGCGGAACGGTAGCTGAATTCGTCATCTGGGGTTTCAGCGACTTTTCACATCCCTATGGCGAGGTCACCTATCCGCAGTCGAAGACTTACTGCGAAACGTGTCACACGGCATCGATGACGCACCCCGACGGCGATAACTGGAACGCAGCCGCGACCGCCAAAACCTGCGGTGGTTGCCACGCTAACGGACTCGTTGCACAAAATTTCGATGCCGTGACCGGCGTGGCGGAGTACCAGTTCGATCACGGTGCGGCCGGAGCCCTTGGCGGTGGTTTTGGCGCCGTGGCTAACGACGGCACCTGCGCAGGCTGCCACCTTGGTGCGATTTCGACGGCGGGTCCACCGCTGTCTATCCATAGCCGCATCAGTGGCGACGCGCGCTTCCGAAATGAGCTGGGGCAGGATTTCATTTTCGAGATTCTGGCTGCGACCAACACCGGCCCGGGCCAGACGCCCGTGATCACGTTCCGGGTCACGGATGCCGCTGGTACGCCCTACGACATCGTCAACGATCCGGAATTTAACGATGGTAATTCAGCGTTGAACCTGTACGTCGCCTGGTCGACCGACGACATCTACAACGGCGATGAACTCGGCGCGACGGGAAGCCTGCGTGACCGGGGCGCGGGGCCGGAAGTTTATGAACCCGCGCATCCGCACCGGATGTATCTCGCGGCACTGCAGCGTGACATCGCGGCCAATCCCGGCTGGGTCAATGCGGACGGTAGCTATACCGTGACGTATTTCACCTCTCTGCCGAATAACTTCAGTGGCGACGTGATGATCAGTCTTGGCGGTCATCCGGCGGCCGTTGGTGTGACGGACCACAACGGGATTCCGGGCAGCCAGCGGGCGGCCGCTACCAGCGCGGTATTCTTCCCGGGTGCGGAGCGGCAGGTTGCGTTCGAGAGCGACAAGTGTAACGCCTGTCACAAGCAACTCCAGTTCCACGGCACGAATCGCAACGGCAACGTCAAGATGTGCCTGAATTGCCATAATGGCGATAACGCACCCGATGGTGTAGGCGAAGGCTTTGCGCTGGGCTACATGGTCCATTCGATCCATGCGGCCAGCACGTCGTTCGACGGCGGCAGGTTCGAGACCGTCACGTTCCCGCAGAACATCGCTAACTGCGATACCTGTCACGTACCTGGGTCTTACAACGTGCCTCGGACAACAGCGCGCGCGGTCAGCATCGATGGCGGTGCCGATCCGACGAGCTGGCTCGACGACGCGGCGACGACCCCCACGGCGGCAAACTGCGGTGCATGCCACACCAGCATCGCTGCGATGGGACACTTCAATTCCCAGGGCGGCCAGGTCGGTGCACTGAAGAGCGATATTCTGACCGTCGGTGGATTGCCGAATGGCCAGGAAGCTTGCGCCGTCTGCCATGGCGCCGGATCGGAATTCGAGACATCGCAATACCACAATCCGGGCATCGAGTAGCAACCACGCACAGGGGCGCCTCTATTGGGCGCCCCTCTTTCGCGGAATTATAAAAGGGCCGGACAACTGTCCTGCCCTTTTTCTTGACAGGCATTGATATTGTTTGTGTCGACAGTCAAGATTCGGGCCTGAAGGGCAAAGCGGCATGCGCTGCTGAACAAAAAGCAAGGTGACAGATGATATCAAGGACCATGGAGTGCTCGGCGCGCGTCGCAGCTCTCATGCTATTCGGCCTTTTTCTTGCCGGCTGCGATGGCGGCACGGGAGCGTCCGGTGCCTCCGGTCCGGCTGGTCCTGACGGTCCGCCCGGTCCAACGGGACCGTCCGCCGGTAATGACATCCCGGTCACGTCGGCCGAGCGGATCAACGTAACGATTGCGAACGTGTCCGTGCCCGCTGGCGGCGGCGCCCCCACGATCGAATTTTTCCTGTCGAACGAACTCGGCCAGGGTCTGGTAGGACTGCCGGCCGCCAATATTCGCTTTGTCATTTCACAGCTGACGCCCGGCACGGACGGCGGCTCGAGTGAATGGCAGTCTTACGTGACCCGCGATGACGGCAACGTCGCCAACGCCCAGGCAACAACCGAGACGGCCACTGCCGGCACGTATATTGACAACGATGATGGCACGTACGTGTATACGTTCGCCAATGCGTTAACCGCGTATCCGGCCGCACCGGTGTTCGACGCCGGCAAGACGCATCGGCTGGGTATCGAAATCCGCACGAACTCGAACGGTTTCTGGCCGGAGAACATCCCGGCCAACAACGCCCCATTCGATTTTCTGCCATCCGGCGGCGCACCGCTTTTCACGCGTCTGATCGTCGACAGCGATACCTGCAATGCCTGCCATGACAATCTCGAAGCGCACGGCGAAGCACGTTTCGATGTCGAGTATTGCGTGCAGTGCCACAACCCGTCATCGATCGACGGCAATACGGGCAACACCGTTGATATGAAGCGCCTGATACACAACATTCATTCGGCACGCAGCGATTATCAGATCATCGGTTTCGGCGACCGGCCCCACGACTGGGCTGACCTGGTCTGGACGCAGGACATCAGAAACTGCCAGACCTGTCACGACGAGAGTGACGCGAATACGCCGCAGGCGAGTAACTGGCGCCGGGTGCCCAATCGCGCGGCCTGTGGCACCTGTCATTACGACGATGGCGATGCCCTGAACGGAGAGCATGATTTCGCGATCGAAAACGGCATCCACCCGCTCGGCCTGGTGTTCATCGACGACATTCAGTGTGTCGACTGTCACGGCGAGACCGCGGTGGTAACCAACAGCGTCGGAAAACTTGTGCGCATCAGCGAAGCGCATCGAATCCCGGCGCTCGAGGCCAGTGAAAACTTCGTATTCAATATCGTGGCCGTCAGGAATGTCGTCGCGGGCGGTGCTCCGCTGGAAGTCGACTACTCCGTTACCGATGCCAGCGGCGTGCCTTACGATCTCGATAATGACCCCGAGTTCACGACATGCGGGGACGGCACGAGCCGCCTTGCGATCGATATCGGCTGGACGACTGACGATTTCACTAACAGCGGTGCCGAGACCCTCAACGCCGCGCCGCTCGGCATCAACGCCCTGGGTGCGGCCTGCGGCGGTGCCGGCACGGACACTGACGGCGATGGCGTCTACACGGCGGTCGCATCGAGCGGCCTGCCGGCCGGCCTGACAGGTTCGATCGCGGTTGCGCTCGAGGGGCATCCCGGTTCCGACCTTGATGGCAACGGCACGATAGGCGGTCGCGGCGACCGCGTCGCCGTGACCAACGCAATCGAGTATTTCGGCATCGGCGGAGGCGCAGCGAGTCCCAGACGCAGTGCGGTGCTGATCGAGAAGTGTGACGACTGCCACAAGCAGCTGGCGCTGCATGGCAACAACCGCACCGACAAGCCCGAAGTCTGCGCCATGTGTCACAACCCGAACGCCACGGATATACGCCAACGCGTTGCGGACAGCGACTGTGTGAATGACCTCGGTAGCGACGATCAGGCCATCGACCTCAAGAACATGATCCACCGCATACACGCTGGCGACGTCGGCCTCTGCGGCTTTGGCAATTCGGCGCATCCCTACTTCGACGTCGTGTATCCGGGCCGCCTCAACAACTGCGAGGGCTGCCACGCGCCTGGCGCATACTACCCGGTCGATCCGGGCGTGCTGCTTGGCACGACGGTGGACGCCAACGATCCGTCGACACCCATCGATGACGTCGTCGTATCGCCGAATACGTCCGTCTGCTCCGCCTGTCACACGAGTTCGCTGGCCGCCAGCCACATGACGTCAAATGGCGGTGATTTCGCAGCCGGCAAGGCGGCCGACAGCTCGCTGATCTCGTCAGGCATCGAGAGTTGCGTGGTCTGCCATGGCCCGGGCCGGGCAGTCGACGTGAAAGAAGCACACGGTGTTGGCACTTTTCTCTTCAACTAGATAACGGGCGGACGGTTTCGATGAAATTGCTTATACAGGCTGTATCTATTGCCGCTCTCCTGGTGTTGGCGGTGCAGTCGGCAGACGGCCAGGAAGCAAACTACAGCCGCAAAGGAGCGGATACCTGTATTGCGTGTCATGGCGATGCCGAGGTCTTGACCCTGTTTCGCACCAAACATGGCGCGCCATCGCTCCCGGGCGGACCGTTTGGTGAAGGACAATTACAGTGCGAGGCCTGCCACGGGCCGGGCGGATCGCATGCGGGCCGGGTTCGACGCGGACAGGAGCGGCCGTCAGTCATCATCTTCGGTTCGGAATCCAACACATCGATCGAAGAACAAAACGGCATGTGTCTGACCTGCCATAAGAACAACGTCGGTTTCAGCTGGCACACCGGCGCACACCCCAGTGACGAAGTGGCTTGTGCCGACTGTCACAACCTCCATCATTCGCCGCTCGACGCTGTGCGGCAGACGTCGACGCAGGCCGACGTCTGCTTCGCCTGTCATCAGATGCAGCGCAGCGAGACGCAGAAGGCTTTTTCGCACCCGATCCTGGAAGGAAAGATGGGCTGCCTGGGCTGCCACAACATGCACGGTGACAACGCCGCGACACAGCTCGCGCGACTCAGCGTCAACGACACGTGTCAGCAATGCCATGCGGAGAAACGTGGACCCTATTTGTGGGAGCATGCTCCGGTTAGCGAGGACTGTGGACTGTGCCACGCGCCGCACGGCTCGAACCACCCGGGCATGTTGACCAAGCGCGCGCCGCTGCTTTGTCAGGGCTGTCACTCGCAGTCCGGCCATCCCAGTGTCGCACACGATGCTGACGGTCTGGCGAGCGGTACGCAGTCCCGGTTCCTGCTCGGGCAGAGCTGCACGAACTGCCACTCGCAGGTGCACGGCTCCAATCATCCTTCCGGCTCGAAGCTGATGCGATAGAGGTGGGAATAATGAAACGCGACGCACAACGACTTCTTGCAATCAGCGCCATCGTATTTGCTCCCCTTGCCTGGGGGCAGACCCCGGACACCAGCAATTGGAACTGTGAGTTCTGCCCGTTCGACGACGGCCATCATGCCGACCTGGATGTCGGTGCGACGAGCGTCGGCGACGACTCGGCCTATTTCGGCGATGCCACCGGCTATGATGAGGACGGCGTTTACGCCAATGTCGACGGCAATGGCAGCTACGCAAAAGAAGGTTATCGCCTGAGCTGGAGTGCTGCGGATCTCGGCCTCGATTCACGCGCGGTCGACCTGCGGACTGGCCGCCCGGGTTCGTTCGATTTCAAGTTCGGCTACCGGCAACTGCCGCGACGACAGTTCAACAGTACCGCCACGATTTTTGAACAGAGTGCCGGTGATGCTCTGGCACTCCCTTCCGGTTGGGTGAATGCGGGGCTGACCAGCGGCATGACGCAACTGGATTCGAGCCTGGTAGCGCGCAATATCGAAAGCGACCGCAGCGTGTTCGACCTCGGTGCCAGTTTCATTGCATCTCATCGCTGGCGCGTTTCGGCAGACTATCGCAGACAGGATCGCGATGGTTTGAGGATCACGGGCGGCTCGTCATTTACGCAATCAAGCCTGCTGCCGATGCCGTTCGACTACGTCACCGATGAAGTCGATTTCGGCATCCGTTATGGCGGTGACAACGGTTTTGTGACACTCGCCTGGTATCTGTCGGACTTCAGCAATGACAACGCTGCACTGACATGGGAACAGCCGTATTCCTTCGATCCGCTGATCGGCAATGACACATTTTCGCGGGCGCAAGAGCCCGATAGCCGCATGCAGCAGGTGTCGTTGCAGGCAGGGTATTCGTTCGCCGAGCAAAAAACCGTTATCAGTGTCTCGGCCGCCATCGGTGACATCGAGCAGGACAGCTCCTTCGTCCCCTACACGGTCACGAGCAGCATCGCTACGACACCGCTGCCGCGCGCCAGCCTCGATGGCAGTGTCGACACGAGCAATTTCGCAGTCGCCGTCAGTTCGAAAGTCATCGACAAGGGCCGGATCAAGCTCAGCTATCGTTACGACGAACGCGACAATAAAACGGCGCAGGACCTGTGGAACAGGGTCATCGTGGACACCTTCGCCAGCGTCGATCTCGAAGCGAACATTCCCTACAGTTTCGAGCGCTCGTCATTGAGTCTGAGCGCAGATTACGACCTGTTCGATACGGTGCGGGTATCGGCCGGCTACGATCGCAGGGACATCGATCGGGACTTCCAGGAAGTTGCCGAGCAAAGCGAAGATTCCGGCTGGGGCAGGCTACGCTGGCAACCCACGTCTGCGCTTGAAGTAGACATTCGCGGCGGTTCGTCAGAGCGGGAAATCGACAGCTACAACGAAGGGCTCGCAGCATCTTTCGGGCAAAACCCGTTGTTGCGCAAGTACTATCTGGCGTATCGCTATCGTGAATTTGGCGACATTTCCTTGTCCTATGCGAGTGAGAAATACTCGGTGACGCTCAACGCCTTGTTTGCCGAAGACACGTACAACCAGTCCGACCTCGGCATCACAGGCGGCGAGGAAATGCGCATCACCGCCGATTTCAACTGGAATTTCTCCGAGAGCGCGTCCGCCTACCTGACCGCTGGCCTCGAAGACATAGAGTCCGAGCAGACCGGCAGCGAAGTTTTCTCCGCGCCGGACTGGCTTGCGACACACGACGACGATTTCACGTCGATCGGCGTCGGTTTTCGCGTCCGCAACATCGCAGACAAGGTCGAACTGCAGATGGACTACCTGCGATCCGATGGCGCCTCTGAGATTATCGTAGACTCTGCAAGCGGCGGTCCGAGCGAGTTCCCTGAACTCTCATCCGAACTCGACTACCTGCGCTTCAAACTTGCCTACGAGCACTCCGAGCGCCTGCAGCTGAATCTGAACCTGCGCTATCAGCGCTTCGAGGCACAGGACTGGGCACTCGATGGGGTCACGCCCGCCGCGGTGCCGCTGCTGTTGTCACTGGGAGCGGAACCCTACGATGACGATGTGCTGATGGTC
>JAOTVR010000112.1 GCA_029863305.1 Gammaproteobacteria bacterium
GCCGTGCGCGACTCGAAGATCTGCAGGCCGCCGCCGCCGCCGGACAGGTGCAACTCGTGCATGCGTATCAGGAGGCGCTGGGCCTGCACGGTATCTCAGCCGCACAAGTCCTGCTAACGCCCGAAGACACCGAGAATCGTCGTCGCTTTCTCAATGCCCGCGGAACGCTGGAGAAACTGATCGAGCGCAGAGTTGTGCCGATCATCAATGAGAATGACACGGTCGCCACGGAGGAAATTCGCTACGGTGACAACGACCGCCTTGCTGCCCGCGTTGCACAGCTGGTGATGGCGGACGCGTTGATCCTGTTGTCCGACGTCGACGGTTTGTACACGGCCGATCCGAACAGTGATGCGGCAGCCGAACATATCCCCGAGGTACGCAAGATCACCGACGACGTGCAGAACATGGCGGGCGAGACACGCTCCGACATCGGTAGCGGCGGAATGGCTACCAAGGTGCAGGCCGCGCGCATCGCGACGCTGGCGGGTTGTTCCACCGTGATCGCTTTTGGCGCGATAGAACGGCCGCTGGAATCCCTGTCTGCCGGCGGGAAATGTACCGTTTTTCGGGCTGAAGGCAGCCCGGCGGCGGCGCGCAAGCAATGGCTCGCGGGCGTTCTTGAAGTGCGTGGTGAACTCAGGCTCGATTCCGGCGCGGTGCATGCGCTGCAGCAGGGCAAGAGCCTGCTGCCCGTGGGTGTGGTCGAGGTGACAGGCAACTTCCGGCGCGGTGATGTGGTCACATTGGTCGGTGCCGCCGGCAACGAACTGGGTCGGGGTCTCGCCGAGTACGCTTCCGATGAAGCCAGGCGCCTGACAGGATGTCAATCGGATGAGATCGAGGCGCAACTTGGATATCGAGGACGATCCGTCATGGTGCATCGCGACGAACTGGTATTGTTTGAAGATGATCGCTAATACGATGAACCTGATGGGCGCGGCGGCGCGTCGCGCTGCGGCCGGACTCGCTCTCACCAGCGGCGAGCAACGCAATGCGGCACTGCTCGCTGCGGCCGCCGCGATACGGCAAGGCAGGGCCGAAATCCTCGCCGCCAACGCGAGGGACATGGCCGAGGCGAATGAGCGCGGTCTGAGCGGTTCACTGCTCGACCGATTGATGCTTGACGAAGAGCGCATTGAAGGCATGGCTGCCGGTATCGAAGCCGTGGCCGGGATGCACGACCCACTGGGGCGCGTGCTCGCTGAGTGGGAGCGGCCCAATGGGTTGTCGATTCAACGTGTCAGCGTGCCGCTGGGCGTCATCGGTATCATCTATGAGAGTCGCCCGAACGTTACGGCCGACGCGGCCGCGCTCTGCCTGAAGTCCGGCAATGCAGCGATCCTGCGCGGCGGCTCAGAGAGTTTTCATTCGAGCCAGGCAATCTATCAATGCCTGCGAGAAGGCCTCGCTGCTGCGAGTATCGATGCGGATGCGGTTCAAATGGTAGCGACGACGGATCGTGCTGCGGTGGGGTACTTGCTGTCGTCAATGGGTGAGTGGCTCGATGTGGTCGTGCCACGTGGTGGCAAGAGCCTGATCAAGCGGGTGCAGGAAGAAGCGCGCGTGCCGGTGATCGGGCATCTCGAAGGAATATGCCATGTCTATTTGCATGAAGCGGCGGAGGCCGACATGGCACGTGACATCGTTCTTAATGCAAAAATGCGGCGCACCGGAATCTGCGGCGCCGCGGAAACAGTACTGCTCGACAGAAGCGCTGCCGAGCGTCTTCTGCCGGTTGTTGCTGCAGCACTGATCGATGCCGGGTGTGAAATTCGCGGTGACGCGACCGTGTGCGCGATGCTTCCGGCTGCCGTCGCAGCGAGCGAGGACGACTGGTCGACCGAGTATCTGGACGCGATCATCTCGATGCGTGTCGTCGACGGCATCGACCAGGCAATCGAGCATATCGCCACGTACGGATCCGGCCATACCGAATGTATCGTAACGGCCGATAATTCAGCGGCGGAGCGCTTCTTTCGCGATGTCGACAGCGCCATCCTTCTGCAAAATGCATCGACACAGTTCGCGGACGGCGGTGAGTTCGGAATGGGCGCGGAAATCGGTATTGCGACAGGACGCGTGCATGCGCGCGGCCCGGTCGGCGCGGACCAGCTTACGAGCTATAAATACGTGGTCCGCGGCAGCGGACAAACCCGACCCTGATGTCCACGGAGTCAGCAACGTTTGATGTTGCGGTAATCGGTGCCGGCATCAACGGTGCGGGAATCGCACGCGACGCTGCTCTGCGCGGCCTGCGCGTCATACTCCTCGACAAGAACGATATGTGTAGTGGCACGTCCGCTATTTCAAGCCGTTTGATTCACGGGGGTCTGCGTTACCTCGAATACGGCGAGATACGTCTCGTGCGTGAGTCGCTGCGTGAGCGCATTACATTGCGCAAGGTTGCGGCACACCTGGTCAAGCCGATACGCATTTGCATACCGATCTACAAGTCTGCAAAGCGGGGACCGCTACTGATCCGTCTCGGGATGATCGCCTACGACTTGTTGTCAGTCGGCAAGACCGTACCCGGTCACGAAATGTTGAGCCGCAGAGAGGCGATCGAGGTTGAGCCGGGGCTCGAGAGGGAGGGTCTGCGCGGCGCCGCTCGATACTATGATGCGCAAGTGACATTTGCAGAACGCCTTGTGCTCGAGAACCTGTTGGCCGCGCGTTCTGCCGGTGCCCGGATCAAGACCTACTGTGAAGTAAGCAAGCTCGTTATCGAACGAAATTGCATTGCCGCGATCGAGTACACGGACCGCCTCACCGGGGAGCATGACAAGGTCTCGGTACGCGTCGTGATCAACGCTGCCGGGCCCTGGGTGGATCAGGTCCTGGCGACAAGCGGCAAGCCATCCAGGAAGTTCATTGGTGGAACAAAAGGCAGTCATATCATCGTCGGTGCATTCGAGGGTGCCCCGGGGGATGCCTGCTACGTCGAGGCCGCTGCCGACGGCCGGCCGTTCTTCATTATTCCGTGGAATGACCTGTACCTGATCGGCACGACCGACATTCGGTTCACGGGTGATCTCGACCAGATCAGAGCGAGCGGTGCGGAGGTCGATTACCTGCTTGCCGAGACCAACCGTGTATTTCCTGCGGCGAATCTGGACCCCGGCGATATTCTTTACGCGTATGCCGGCGTGCGCCCCTTGCCCCGCCGTGACAGCGGGCCCGAGTCAGCAATTACTCGTCGTCATATCATCAAGAAGAACCGCAGAATCGCGCATGGCCTGATTTCGATCATCGGCGGCAAGTTAACGACGTACCGCAATCTCGCTGAGCAGACGGTCGACCGTCTGGGCAAAATGCTCGACCGGAAATTGCCCGCGTGCCGGACGCAGGAGACAAAACTACCGGGCGCCTATCGGCTGGACGAGGCTCGTGAACTGCTTGCATCCACGGCGGAATTATCCGGGTCGGGCGTCGAGCGTCTGCTCAGCCTGTATGGCGGGCGCGCAATAGACCTGCTCGAGCTTGCGCAATCCGAACCGCCACTGCAGAGAACGATAGATGAACACAACACGGTGCTAGCCGCCGAAATCGTATTCGCTATTCGCGACGAGATGGCGCGAACTCTGATCGATATTGTGCATCGCAGACTCATGCTGGGCCTTGCGGCGGATCAGGGCCGGCCACTCTACGAGATTATCGCGGCAATCGCGGCCGACGAGGCAGGCTGGACCGACGCGGAACGTCACGCGCAAATCAAGGCACTGCACGACTACAGCGATTCTTTCGGCGTGTAGCGGATCTCGGCGAACAGTTCACGGCCGCGACCCGGAAAATAACGAAAGTCGCCAAAGGCATAATCGGCACGATCCGCGAACTTTCGGTCCGTGATGTTATTCAGCCGCAATACAAGATCGAGTTGCGATGCCAACTGTAGTTGCGCACGCAAACTGGCGATCGAATGTCCGGGATATTGGAACTGGTTTTCGGCATCCACGTAGTATTTGTCGATTGCGGTCCACTGCAGGCCGAATGCAACGGCGTCGTTCGGTTCGAATTGCACTTCGGCGCTGCCGAGCCAGCGCGGTGCCGTATCCACATCCGCTCCAGATACAAATGTCTCGCCCCGGGCCGCAACCGCATCGAAGTCGTAGGTGTGGCGCGCATAGCTGGCGTCGATCGCCAGCGACCAGTCGGCCGCCACTTGCCAATCCAGTGACAATTCGATGCCCCGATGTTTGCTGCGCGCGCCGGTGACATTGAACCCCTCGGCATCGCGGAAGACGCTGTCACGTTTTCGCATTGTAAATAATGCAACATCGACGGACAGGTCAGTCTGATTCGTGCGCACGCCAATTTCGAGGGCGTCCACGCGTTCCGAGTCCAGATCAGCAAGTTGCTGACCGCTTTGCAGCCGGTACAATTCAGTCGCCTGCGGAGCGCGGAACCCCCGTGCGGCGCTCGCGAAGAGACTTCGTGAATCACTCAGCCGGTAGGTTATCGACAGCTTCGGTGCAATATTGGTGAAATCGTCGCTACGACTCGCCGGGCGTGAATACAAACAACCGCCGAAGCCACACTCACTGCCATCGTCTCGCGTATTGCCAGCGAGCATTCTGTTCGTATAGTCGTAGCGTATATGGTCGATGCGCAGGCCGGCATCGATCGTCAGGCGCTTGTTCAGTTCGTACTCGGACTGCGCGTACGCGGCCACGCCAACGCTCGACACGTCGTAGTCGTAGTGCTTGCCCTGCGGACGAGTTTCCATCAGAAATGCAGAGCCTTCGGTCGGTCCGTCCTGTGACTGTTGGAGGAACATGTCGGACCACTCTATATCGACGCCGACGATAGTCTGGCTACCCGCATCGCCGAATGCTGCGGTGGCAATCACGCCGGCGCTGACATGTCCGTTTTCCTCCAGCGGTTGTCCGGGCAGGAAATGTTGCAGAAATCGCATGTCCGAGTGCCGCAGGAAGGGCCGCACGTCAATGTCGGTATGCGGCAGTGATTTCGTCCAGATGCCGTAGAGCCGTTGGCTCGATGCTACCCGAAATGCTTCCGGATTCAGATTGCTGCGATTGACAGTGTCGTCCTTGTAGCTGTCTTCGCCGATGATGAATCCCGCAGTGTCCTGGTCGAGGTCACTGGCGGAAAGGCCCACCGTCAGTTCGCTGTCTCGTGATTGCCATTGGCGTTTGACATGCAATTTCCCCTGCTGATAACCGGAATCGTCACGAAAGCCGCCGTCGTCGGCATAGACCAGCGTGGCCAGCCATGGCGATTCCCGATCGAATGGCACATCGGCCCGCACACGATGAAAATCGTTAGCCCCAATTTCCAGCGCCAGCTGTGGCAAACGGTCGGGTCCCGGCATCGGCATCAGCGTATTGATGATGCCGTGGAGTGCGTTTGACCCATACAGTGCGTTTCCAGGTCCGCGAATGACTTCGATCGATCGAGCCTGTTCCGTATTGATTTCGAACAATGAGTTGACGTTGCAGAATCCGGCAGGCCGAATCGGGATGCTGTCCTCGAGAAACAGGAATGCCCCGCAGGAGCCGCCGCCGGTCAGCACGGGTGAGCGTATCGCGGTCAGGTGTTCCTGTCCGCTGGCACGAGTAATCCACACGCCGGCCACGCGGCTGAGGAGTTCATGTATGTGATGGTGCTGTACGCTGGCTATCGTTGCCGCGCCGATGCGTTCGATGTTACCCGCGTGCAGCAGTCTCGGCTGCTCGCGACGCTGGCTCGTAACGACGAGTTCAGTCATCGTCTCACTGCTGGCCGACTGCGCAGCTGCGGGTATCGGCAACGGCATCATCAACAGGGCCGACAGTCCTGCAAGCCTGTAAATCTTGTGAAAGCGTATTAGCATGAAGCCTCCGTGCAAGCGCGCCATTATAATCGGCTCGCACACTACCGTCCCGAAGCTTGAAGAGTTGCCAATGAAAATTCGAACCGTCCCGTACCGCGCGTCTTGTCTGCTTGCGGCATTTCTGTTTTTGGCCACGGCCCTGGCGCATGCGGAGCGGCCGCGTATCGGCCTCGTCCTGGGTGGCGGCGGAGCCCGCGGGGCAGCGCATATTGGCGTTCTCAAAGAGCTGGAGCGGCAGCGGGTCCCGATTGACGCCATCGCGGGCACCAGTATGGGTGCAATCGTCGGTGGGCTGTACGCCGCCGGCATGAGCCTTGAGGAACTCGAGAATGTCGTAGCGACGCTTGACTGGGCTGGTGCGATGTCCGATGAGCCGCCGCGCGAAGATCTGAGCTTTCGCCGCAAAGAGGACGACGAGAAATACCCGATCAACCTCGAACTTGGACTGCGGGGCGGAGAGTTGCTGCTGCCAATGGGAATTGTTCAGGGGCAGAGACTGGATCTGATTCTGCGCGACCTCACGGTCAAAGTCTCACACATTAGCGATTTCGATGACCTGCCGATCCCGTTCCGGGCCGTCGCGACCGATATTGAACGCGGGGAGTCCTACGTCATGGGCGAGGGAGATCTTGCCAGGTCGATCCGCGCGAGCATGTCGGTGCCGGCCATTTTCGCACCGGCAGAAATCGACGGGCGGGTACTTGTCGATGGTGGCATTACGGCCAACCTCCCGGTCGACGTGATCCGTGACATGGACGTCGACATCGTCATCGCCGTCGATGTCGAGTTTCCACTGTATGCGGCTGACGAACTCGACTCAGCACTCGCTGTCTCGGAGCAAATGCTGACGATCCTGATGCGCAGAGAAACGTTGCGACAAATCGACACCCTCACCGAGCAGGATATTCTGATACGACCGGCGCTCGGCATCTTCGGCTCAGGTAATTTTGCCGAGATCGTGCAGGCAATCGAACCCGGTGTGACCGCTGCACTGGAAGTTTCCGAGCGGCTGGAAGCGATTTCGATGGATGCAATACAGTTTCAGGAGCACGTTTCGCGGCGCGCGATACCACGAGCAACGACTGGAAAACTGGCGTTCGTCAGTGTCTCACACGACGGCCGCCTGGCGCCTGAGAGACTGGTATCACAACTGGCGGTCAAACCGGGTGACCCGATCGATACCGAGCGGCTGGCCGAAGATGCCGCGCATCTGTACGGCCTCGGTCTTTACGAACAAGTTGGCTACAAGTTAATCCAGGATAATGGCGGCACAGGCGTCGAGTTTCAGACACGCTCCAAGAGCTGGGGGCCGAACGTACTGCAATTTGCCGTATCACTCGAGAACGACTTTGAAGGTTCGACCGCATTCAATGTCGGTACAAGGCTGACCAAGACCGGAATCAACACCCGCGGCGCCGAGTGGCAGACTGATCTGCAGCTCGGTACCGAACCGTTGCTGGTATCCGAGTTCTTTCAGCCGCTGGGCGGTGAATCGCGGCTGTTCATCGCGCCCCGGATCGACCTGCAACAGTTCAATCTCAATACCTTCGTTGCCGACGATGCCATCGCCCGGTATCGGATTGCCGAATCCAAATTCGGTTTCGACCTCGGCACAGGAATTGGCGGATACGGAGAATTTCGATTTGGTGCTTTCCACGGTACCGGAAGGGCGCGTGTCAAGATCGGTGACCCGTCCTTGCCGAACATCGACTTCGATACAGGCGGGACCCTGGCCCGACTGCGTTTCGACACACGCGATAATGCGCAATTCCCGCGCAGTGGTATTCGGGCGGACCTGAGTTGGACGCAGTGGCTGCCGGCATTGGGTGCGGATGAGCGTTTTGACACGGTGGAGGCGGTGTTCGACGGAACCTGGAGTCGCGGCAAGAGCAGTTGGCGGCTGGGCGTCAGCTATGCGACCAGCAGCGAGGCGTTGAGCTCGATTCAGGACTTCTTCCCGCTGGGTGGTTTTCAGCGTCTTTCGGGTCTCGCGCGAGGCGAGATCAGCGGTCCACATGCGGCGCTGGCCCGGCTCGTCTACTACCGTCGCGTCGGCGAGTCAGCCGGCGGCCTGTTCGATGTGCCGATCTACCTGGGTTTATCCGCTGAAATCGGTAACGTCTGGCAGTCCCGCTCGGACATCAGCTTCGACTCGGCGCTGGCTAACGGCAGTATTTTCGCGGGTCTGGACACGGTCATCGGACCTGTGTTTCTCGCAGCCGGATTTGCGGAAGGCGGTGGCACGAATTACTACCTGTTCTTCGGTAATCCGACGCGCTGACGGTTACCTACCGGGCGATTTTTTCGAGGATCTGCGTTGGACTATCGGTGTTTCTGTAATAGCCGTGACGAATCACCATCTGCTCGAAGGCGGCGTCGCGATCGGCCTCGCTTGAATACCAGTGCAGCTTCTCCCAGTCGTCGCCGAGCAGCTTTCGCAGGGTATCGCCAGGCGGAAGTGTTACGCGGATACCAAAGCACCGCTCGACACCGGCAGAGCTCGGGTCGACCAGGTTGTGTTGATGACAATAGTCCATGGCGCGGGAGTATACAGAAACCTCAGCTGCGGTCACCACGATCGGCAGCGCCTTCGCGATCCGACCAGCCGAGCAGGCGCCGCGTGACGAACATGTAGACAGGCTTGAAAGTCCAGCGGAATGCGCGCGAGGGAAATGACGGATCGGCCAGTATTGCGAGCTCGCGACGTGTCAGGTGTTGCGGGCAATAGGTGCGCTTGTGTTTCAGTAAGTGACGCAGATCTTCGTAAGCCAATAGCCGAAACAAGCGCCCGCGCTGCGGCGAAAACCAGGCCAGTTGAAAATCAATGAACGCCGGCGAGCCATCGTCGCGCACCAGCAGATTGGGTTCTTTTGCGAGATCGTTGTGCACGACATCGAGCTGATGCATCTGGCGCAACAGCCTGGCTGCAGCCTTGAAATAGGCAGGCTCATGCGGCTTTGCCACCTGCATTGGCGCACCGCGCAAGTAACTTCTGATGAGGCGGCTACGCTCGATCTGCAGGAGCTCCGGCGTTCCGTCGAGATCAGCCAGGGCGGCCAGCGCACTTGCCTCGCCACGCAGCAGGCGGCGCGCAAGCCAGCGTACCCAGCGGCTCGCCCCGCCCGAATCGCGCACGATGTGTTGTTCGCCGCCAGCGCTGATTCGCCGGATTTCACCAAACATGTCCTTTTTGAGCAGCTGTGAATCCGTCATTGTGGGAGAATACAGCAGCGCGCTGCTTTGGGATCAACGATGAGTGGAAATTCCGACGATCAGGCGCCCGGCACCGAACGCGCCGGGCTCGACACGACGGGCGAGTTCTTCAGCGTCGGTACGCCGCTGCATGCTATTCGCGCCGGTTACGTTCGTCGCGGCGCCGACGATGTCCTGTACGAAAACCTCGTCGCTGGACGCTATGCACATGTCATTGCGCCGGATCGCAGTGGTAAATCGAGCCTGATCGCGGCAACGGCTGCACGGCTCGAAAATAATAGTTTCAAAGTCGCGGTTCTCGATTTGCAGCAGATCGGTGTACGTGATGCGGGCAGCGACGCGGGCCGTTGGTATTACAGTGTTGCGTATCGATTGCTGCGCCAGTTGCGTATTCGTGTCGATCTGCAGTCATGGTGGCAGGATAAATCGATCCTGAGTAATCGACAGCGTCTTGTTGAATTTTACTCCGAAATCATTTTGCGCAATGTGCATGAACGCATTGTCATCTTTATCGACGAGATTCAGTGTATCGCCGATTTACAATTTGCTGACCAATTGCTTGCGAGCGTTCGTTCGGCGCACAATGCTCGCGCAACGGACCCGGAGTTTTCACGGTTGACCTTCGTGTTGCTTGGGGAATGCGACCCGATAAGCCTGATTGATGAGGCAGAGCAGTCACCGTTCAACATTACGCAACCTGTCATACTCGATGATTTTTCGCGCGCGGATATCGATCTGTTCCGGACAGAACTGAACCTTCCGGCAGAACAGGCAAAGACAGCTTTAGATCGTATTTATTACTGGACCGGAGGGCAGCCGTACCTGGTGCAGAAGCTTGCGCGCGCCGTATCGCGCGAAAAACCAGGCGGCGATATCGCTGACAGTGTCGATCGCATCGTTTTGACTCAATTGGCCGGGCGCGCGGCGCTGCATAGCGAGCCACACATGAGCCATATCCACCGCGAGATCGTGGTTGAGGACAAGCGTCGGGAACCGCTGCTGAATCTTTATGGCCGAATTCGCAAGGGGATTACGGTATCGGCCGACCTGGGATCTTCGTTGCAACGACGGCTGATCGCCATCGGGCTTGTTACGATTGACGAAGAAGGAAATCTCGCCGTGCGCAATCGCTTGTACGGCGCTGTATTTACAGCACGATGGGCGAACGAAAACCTGCCGACACACTGGCGTACATTAGCGACGGCTGCCGGTGTCCTGCTGGTCATCATTGCGCTGCCGTTCTGGTACACGCAGCTACTGCCCAGGGGCTACGTTGAAATATTGACTTCCGAAACCGTTGAGCTGGACGTGGCACGCGAGGCCTACATCAACATGCGCTCGTTTCCCGGCCATGTCGATGCTGCGGACAATATTTACCGCAGCTTTTTGCAAAATCGTGCAGCGGCGTCCACAGATGAAGCGCAAGTCGCGTTGGTCGCCGAAATGACCTCGGCGCTGCCGGATGCCGGGCGTTTGCCCGAGGAGTTCATTGCGAACTTCTGGGATAGTCGGGTGCTTGCAGCAATGCGCCTCGAGCATCGCGATGACGCCCTGATCGCGTCACTGGAGTCGCTGGTCCTGTCAACTCCGCTTCGCCGCAATCGCTCGGCAATGCTCGTCGGTGACGACTACCCACTGTTGCTGGCCAGTGTCGCCGATATGGATCGCGGCAACGTCGTATTTGACCCGGACAGCCTGTTGTTGACCGATACTCGGGCGGCAGAGGTAACGCAATGGTCGCTCGGTCCACAGGGCTTGCAGCGCCGCGACAACTGGAAGATAACCGCGCTGGAGGTGACGCCGCTGGTCAGGCGCGTCATCGTGGATCGCCAGGGCGCAGTCAGTCGAATCGGGCTGACGATAAACCTCAGCCATGCTCGAGCAAATGACTTGCGGATCAAGAT
>JAOTVR010000002.1 GCA_029863305.1 Gammaproteobacteria bacterium
TTCGCCTGAATCAGTAAACTTGATTGCATTGCCCACCAAATTCGTCAGTACCTGCCGAAGTCGGCCTGGGTCGGCATACACGGTGGAATCCAAATCGGCGGGCGCCATACTGATGAGCTCGAGACCCTTCTTGTGCGCAACGCCGGCCAGGCCTTCGACCGTCTCCTCCAGAAGGTTGTTAAGGTCGGTTTCGAGCAAGTCCAGCTCGAGCCTGCCTGCCTCGATCTTGGAGAAGTCGAGAATATCGTTGATGATATTGAGTAGTGACTCGGCCGACTCGTAGATGGTCTGCGTAAATCGCTGTTGCTTGTTGTCGAGTTGTGTATCTTTCAGCAATTCAGTCATCCCAAGTACACCGTTCATCGGCGTACGAATTTCGTGGCTCATCCGGGCCAGAAACTCACTCTTGGTCTTGGACATGGCCACTGCTTCATCACGTGCGATCTCTGATTCCTGCCGCGCTTTTTCCGACTCTTCCTGAGCGTGACTAAGCCTTGAAGTTAACTCGTTGAACTCGGCGGCGAGCAGGCCGACTTCATCGGATCGGCGGCTATCCGCCCTGGTACTCAAATTGCCGGTCTGCCGAATGCCGAACATCTGATCTTTCAGCGCTCTTATGGGCGAGATAATGATCCGCCGTGTGAACAACCAGGCGGATAGAAGAAAAACCATGCTGACCGCGATCAGAAAAGTCATAAAAGTTTGAACAGCGGCCGAACCGATTTGTGTAATCCTTCGTGGTGTACGTACTTCGAGAACGACGGCAGGGGTGTCACGAATGTCTCGCAGAAGCCGATACTGAATAATCGATGTGTCGGTGATTTGCTGGATCAGCCCCTCGTCGGAATCGACTAATCTCTGCATCGTGGTCGCTGTTCCGAAAGGTGCACTCTCAGGTGTTACCGGGTGAATGGCGACGTCTGCTGTTGCGCGTTTGCCGAATTCGATTGCGCTGTCACTGCCAAGGAAGCGGCCAAGGACGAAACTACCGGCTGGTGGGCCGGTTTCATCGGACTTTAATATGGGATACGAGACTACGAGCAGCGGCGTGGATCGCGTTTGCAAAATTCCACTGTAAGAATGTTCGCTCGACGCATGAGAAGCAATCCGGTCAGATGCTGTCAGTGGCTGAAGCAGTTCATTCTCTAACGACAAATGGCTTCCGTCTGACGGGTCTGTCAGAGAGCTGTACAGCTGATTTCCATGCACATCGAAAACCAGCACCAAATCGATGTCGAGAGTGCGCCAGTATTCCGTGTCGAGGTTTTCAGGGCGGAAATCCGGATTTCGCCCCTGGGCATAGGAGTAGGTTTCGTCCCAGAGTGTGTACTCTCTGTTGACAACCGCGAGTTCGCGGAAAGCCGCTTTCAACGCCTGATCCACTCTGGCAAGCGTGGTCTCGGAAGATTCGCGCTCGAACTCAGCGAACACAGGGAGCACAGATACTTGAAGGGCGAAGTAACTACCGACAGCAAAACTCAATCCGAGCACCAGAAATAGTGCGACGATCTTTTTGCCCAAACTCCATTTGGTCTTGCTGCGATCCATTCGCCGTCCAAAATTCGTCCAATTGCATTAAAATAGCTCAACTTGAACGCATTGGCGTCGACCCAATTCAAGTTTCTGACAGTTCTAACGGCCAGCACGGGAGATTCTTGAGACAGCCATCGGTGCCGGTGCGTTGCGGCCGAAAATGGGCGAAACCGCCCATATGTGGAAGACGCCGCGGCCGGCAACGCGGCATTTACATGCCGTCAATCGGGCCGACAAACGCCCAAATCGTTTACAGGCTGGGTGGCGTTTCCCACTCCTCGGGAAGTGCCGCCTGATCCATGATGATCTCGCGGTGGCAGCTCCACGTGTGCCTGATCGCCTCGGGGGTACCGATGCCTGCACCTCTGGGGTCGCCGGCCGGACCGAACCAGTGGTTCTGCGGCGCACCCGTAGTCCGGGCCCGCATACCACAGTAGGTCGTGCCGTTGACGGTCGCGCCGAGCACCTTGTTCTGGAACACGGCATCGCCACTGACAACCGCGGCCGTCAGATGGTGAGACATGCGCTCAAGGAGCTCCAGGACGGCGGGTAGCTCTTCATCGCCGTAGGTGGTGACGATCTGAAACGGTCCGAATAACTCGGTGGTCAGCAGCCCGAAATGCTCCCCGCACAAGGCCGATACCGGTACGCGAATCGCTGTCGCTTCATAAGCTCCATAACAATCCGGGATGCTGTGCCCGGTCAACGGTGAGCCACCGAACAGGAGTTCCGCGCCCGGCACTTCGAGTACCGCGTCGATATGTGCCTTGATCTGGTCATTATTCCAGGTCAACACCGGTCCGAGCGTCAGGTCGTCGAGCCCGCGACGCGCGGCGAGCGGGCCGAGCTTCGGCAGCAGAGCGTCGGCCCAGTTATCGTGGACGAACAGGATGCTTTGCGCCGAGCACTTCTGGCCCGCCGCATTGTAGGCGTCCTCATCCGACTGCCAGGCGACATAGTCGAGCCACGCTGCGTCAAAGTCGGGCCCAATCACCTTCCAGTCGAAGCCCGCATCCTCTATGCGCACTGCACCATTCACCGCTACCGACGTGGCTTCGGCGACATGGCTTGAACCTGTAAACTGAACCAGCCGTATGTCGTCTTTGGCTTCTTCGATGAGTCTGCCCATGGTCCGTCCGCCACAATGAATCAAGTCCACATCGGCTGCAGGCAGGCCGCAATGAATCAGCAGACGCAAAAATTGCTCGATGACGACGTCAACCGTGGTAGCCGACTTCAGGAGTGGCCGGTTGCCCATGAACAGTGCACCCATGACCTGCAGCGCCGGTATCTCGAGCGGAAAATTGAATGGCGCCACGATTACGACCGGACCGTAGGGCCAGCGGTAGCCGCGTGATTCCTGCCCGGTCCGGTCGCCCGGGTTAGAAAAACCGCGCGCCAGGAAGCGCACGCCATCACCGGCGAAGTTGTGCAAAAAAGTGCGCGTTACCGTGACCTCCGCCATGCATTGATTCCAGCTTTTTGGCATGACGCGCTGTATGAGTTTGGTGAAGAAGTCCGCGACGTCCTGTTCTGCAAGCAGAGCCGCTGCTTTGGCGCAGACAGCGCCCAACGCTACGTAGCGCTCGACGTTCTTGAGCGGATTATGTAAGCCTGTTTTCGGGCAACTTTGCAGCCCGGCAACGAATGGAGCGATGTCCTGTGTGTCCGGCATCTCGATAAATCGTTCGCCATTCAACGGGTCGACGACGTGTAAGGTCTTCGAGTCGGACAGCCACTCTCCACCGACGAGATTTTGCAGCCTGGCAGGTGAGCGGGAGGTCATGCCCGCGAACGGGTCAACGGTGGCGAAGGATGCGACTCTATTGGTCATTTCTTGTCCCCATCTGAGATGTACTGAATTTTAGCTGAGTGGCGTCTGGCAATCGAATTGTGACGCCCTACGTCGCATGACGGGATACGCACATGTACAGTCGCAGCATGCCAAACGTCAATAAATTCGCCGCTCTGCTGCTGGCCGCAGGTCTTCTCCTGAACGAGGGCATTTGGGCGGACATCTATAAGTGCAAGGACGACGACGGCAACCTGATGTTCTCGCAGACTCCTTGCGCCAGGCAGGAGTCTGTCGTTGTCGGACCGTCGGAAAGCACCAAGAGCGATGTGGATTGTTCGCATGCCAACAAGTTCGCGAACACGACCGCGCGGATGATGCGTCGCGGTTTCGGATCTGACGAGGTCTTTGATTACTACGGCGGGCTCGATTCACTTTCGAAAGGGTCGGTCGGCGTTATCAACTACGTGTATTCGTTTCGGACAAGTGCCGGTGTATCGCTCGAGAGGATCGCTGGTCTGGCTCAGGCAAAATGCGAGGCGAGGTCTTTTGGCAATGCCAATTGTGAGGCGCTGCCCACATCGTTCACCGAGAGTCTCGGTGGTTGCCAGGCCGGCGGTGAGGAAAACCCTGCGAGCCCGTCGGCGCAGGAGCCAGGTCCGCAGGAGATTCAGGCGGAGCTGAGTGCCGCACCCGCGCAGCAGGGAGGGGCGGATGCACGCCTGGCAGATCGTCCACGAGCAAGCGTCGCTGATGAAGATGTCACCGAGCAATGTAAGAAGATGTACCGTGACCAAATCGATGCGATCGATGCGCAGATGCGGCGCGGCTACTCGTCGGCTCAGGGCGAACAATACCGCGAACAACTTCGGGGCCTGACCCAGAAATTGCGTTCCTGTTAGCCGGCCTCGAGGCAGCCACAAAAAAAAAGGGCGAGACCCACAGGCCTCGCCCTCGCAGTACTCAGTATCTAACGAATTAGACCGGTACGATGTTCTCCGCCTGCGGACCCTTCTGGCCCTGCGTTACGGTGAATTCAACCTTCTGGCCTTCGGCGAGCGTCTTGAAGCCGTCACCCTGAATCGCGCTGAAATGCGCAAATACGTCGGGGCCGTTTTCCTGCTCAATAAAGCCGAAACCCTTGGAGTCGTTGAACCACTTAACGGTTCCTGTAGTTGTAGACATAGTTGTCTCCTGTCAAACATTAGTAAATGTGGCCCTTTGATGGGGCCGTTTCGCTGAAAGTGTTGCTGTTACTTATGAAAAACAGGTCGAGCTACAAAAATGGAACATCGAAACGAAAAACATAAATAGTTGGCGTACATTCAAGCTGGGCGCAGTATATACGCCATGGGCAGGGAAACAAGCTAATTTAGTCACTTTTTGAGCGTTTCGGAAATATCCACATATGAGAGAAATCCGCCAAATCTCCACCGGTGCGCCTGAGTAGATGACGTTGCAGCTAAGACCCGGCGAGCCAGGTGACCTCAGTCGCCTGGTCGAAATCTACAATCACTACGTCAGCGAAACCCACGTCACTTTCGATACAGAGCCTTTCGCGGTCGGGGCACGCACGCAGTGGTTCACCCAGTTTGCCGAAAGCGGGCCGTATCGGCTGCTGGTCGCGGAGCTGGATGGCGCTGTTATCGGCTACGCATCGAGTACCCGGTTCCAACCCAAGCCGGCCTATGGCACTTCGGTTGAAACCACCGTCTACATTGATCATGCGCACACAGGCAAGGGCTACGGTGCGCCGCTTTATGCGCAGCTGCTGCAGCAACTGGTCGACGAGCAATCGGTGCATCGCGCCTACGGCGGTGTTGCCCTGCCAAACCCCCGGTCTGTCGCCCTGCATCAAAAACTCGGTTTTGCGCACGTGGCCTCGTATCACGAGGTTGGCTACAAGTTCGGAAAATACTGGGACGTCGACTGGTTCGAGAAGGATGTTTCCAAATGAAAACAATGACGCTGCTGCTATTGGTGATGGGTATCACGGCCAGTTACGCGGGCGACGAATCGACGGACCTTGCCGGCGCGTATTTTGCGGTCATCGTTTCCGATATCGAGGTATCGCGCGAGTGGTACCGGAACAATTTGCAACTCGAGCAGCTAACGCGGTTCTCAGAAGAGGGTCGTTACGATGTCGTGAACCTCGCTCGACCCGGCCTGTTTGTCGAATTGCTCCAACTCGATGCCGCGACAGACAGACCAGAAGGTCGAATCCAGGGGCCATTCAAAGTTGGTCTTCTGGTTGCCGACGTAGAAGCATTCGCGGCATCCCTACCGGAGACAGGGACCGCCCCGCGCATTCTCCACGACGAGCGTAACAGGCTGTTGATGTTGCAGCTGCGCGATCCTGACGGCTATATTGTCCAGGTTATGCAGGTGCTCGAGGACTAGGGTGGGAATCGACGTGACGGCGGCAAAGCACTTGACGACAGCCCAGCTGGAAAAGGGACTCGACAATATATTGCAGTCACCAAGAGAAGAGGGCCGCCTCGAACTCATCGTCAGGCGACCCGATGTCGACCAACGTGAAACTGTCAGCACTGCGCGCCTCGATACCGACCAGGGCCTTGTGGGGGACAGCTGGTTAAAGCGTGGCAGCCGGCATATGCCCGACGGTGCCGCCGACCCGGACATGCAGCTCAACATCATGAATTCGCGCGTTGTCAGCCTGGTCGCCATTGATCCCGAGCGGCGCGAACTCGCCGGGGATCAGCTATATCTGGATATGGATCTGAGCACCGAAAACCTGCCACCGGGAACCCGTCTTGCCATCGGTGGCGCGATCATCGAAGTCACTGAGCCGCCGCATACAGGCTGCAAGAAATTCGCTGCGCGGTTCGGTCGTGATGCAATGCTGTTCGTCAATTCCGGAGCGGGCAAGACGCTCAACTTCCGTGGCATCAACGCGAAGGTCGTACAGTCCGGCGACATCAAGACCGGAGACGTTGCGCAAAAACTCTAGTCGCGGCCGGCGATTCGGGCTCTGAACAAAGCACACAGCTCCGGCTCAGGGGCCCGAATCGTGAGCACCTCGTTCCCGAGTTCCTGAACAAGGAAGTCCGGTGCCCGGAACTGTGGCCAGTGAGGCGTTGCTTCAGAGTTGGGGTTACCCGTTGCTGCAAACTGAACCCAGTAGTCCATCATGGTGTCGGTCAGCGCGAGATCTACATCGTTGGTGAGCATGTAGGCATCGTGCACGCCAAACGCGTACGCGTACTCGGCACCATGGAAAGCACCGACTTTTTGGCCGCCGGCATCTTCGCGGACGCGGGTGAAGTAGTAAAGCCAGGCATCGCCGCCGGCCGCGGTCATGGCCGCGGCGGTGCTTTGGGTCGGACACAGATAGTTCTCGGCCGTCGTCAGGCGATCGAGGGCGCGCCGCGGATCCACTTCGGCCGCGACGGCCGCCAGAGCTGCGGAGCTTTCCAGGTATTGAAGTTCTTCGGCTGCCGCAACAACGTCCGCAGTTGTCGCGTCGATGGCTATGGAGTCGAACCATTCGTCGGCGTTCGTACCCATGATCAACTCGTGATCCGCAAAGCGGCCGGCCTGAATGCCTTCCCACGTCGCTTCGGTGATCAGTTGACCATCGATGGCAGGAGAGTGGAAATATTCCGAGAACGCTTCCTCATAGACGTGCAATAACTTGTCGGCGGGCACCCGCCGCAGCTGCTCGAGCGATTCGCTCGCATCGAGTCCGAGAAGCTGCGCCAGCTTCACGCCGCGGGCCTGTTCAGCGGCAAGTGATACCTTATTGATCCCGTAGCCAGAGCTGCTTTGCAGAATCGCGCGATCAAACAAGGGCCTGGCGGCCTCGGCAAACATCAGCGCCAGAATGTCCTCGGCGCCGGCAGATTCCCCAAACACGGTGATTCGATCGGGGTCACCGCCGAATTGTCGGATGTTTTGCCGTACCCATTGCAACGACGCAACGATATCCCAGAGTCCGAAATTCGCTAACGCCCCATCGCGGCTCAACTCCGGGTGCGAGAGAAAACCGAACGCCCCCTGCCGATAGGCGACGGACACGACTACAACGCCTTTTTGCGCAAGTACATGGCCGTGATAATTCGGTTCATACGACCAGCCGCTTCTGTTGCTGCCGCCGTGAACCCAGACCATGACGGGTAATCCTGCGTTGCCGTCGAGAGTTGCTGTCCAGATATTGAGATACAGGCAGTCTTCGCTGACCTCGAGGTCCGGGTAGTAATCGGCCGAGCCACCGAATGTTTCGGCCATGTAGCGATACCAGTCGAGAATACGCATCGTCTGCATGCATGCGGCCGCGAATTCAGTTGTCTGGCGGCGCTTGAGCTTTGACTGCAGCGTCTGTGGCGCACGCCAGCGCAGCTCCCCGACTGGTGGTTCGGCAAATGGCACGCCGAGAAACGCGGCGACTTTTCCTTCGCCCACGAACCTGCCGATCAGCCGTTCGCCGTCGACGTCGACGGCCGGGCCTCGATCGCAGCCGACGAGCACTAATGCAGCAATTAACGACACGAATCTGGACATGACTTAAACGGGGTGATCTGCCTGCAGGCTCTTGACCAGAGATACGGACATCAGGATGCCAACAGCCAGTATGGGCAGCGAAACGACGAGCAATACGACCTGTATCGCTTTGAGGTCTCCCCCAATGAACAGCAGGGATATGGGTAATGCCGCGAGCGCAAATGCCCAGAAGACCCGATGCCAGCGCGCAGGATCATCACCGGCCGACAGGTGCAGCGTTGCGCCCGAGGCCAGCGAGTAGGACGCCGAGTCATAGGTCGTCGCTGCAAACACGATGGACACCAGGGCAAATACCGTGATTACCAATGGCGCAAGTGGCAGTGTCTCGAGCGTCGCCACTATTGCGGCGTCGCCGTTGACCGTGTTCATGACGTTGACGAAATCGAGGCCATCGGTCAGCTGCAGGAACAGTGCATAATTGCCGATGATCATGTAGAAGATCCAACTCCCGAGCGAACCGAAAATCAGCATGCCGGTGATGACCTGGCGGATGGTGCGACCGCGTGATATTCGGGTGATGAACAGGCCGACATACGGCGCGAAGGCTATCCACCACGCCCAGTAGAAGATTGTCCAGCTCTCTACAAATCCCGATTTAGTAAACGGATCCGTCCAGAAACTCATACGCAGGAAATTCTGTGTCAGCATGCCGAGGCCATTGAGGCTCGTCTTCAGGAGAAATACAGTCGGGCCAACGACAAAAATGAACAACAACAGCCCCAGCGCCAGAAACATATTGATGTCACTCAAGCGCTTGATGCCCTGCTTCAGCCCGAGCCAGACGCTTAGCACGAACAGCGCGACACAAATACCCATCACCAGAACCTGGAGTTCGAAGCTGGTTGGGGTATCAACCAACCATGCAAGACAAGCAGCGATCATTGGTGCCGAAAAACCGAGGCTCGTTGCGGCGCCGCCTATCAGTGCGATCATGAACAGGAAGTCGATCGCTCGTGCTACCGCGCCTTGCTCGCGTCCACGCAGAAACCAGTGACAGCTCAGGCTGAAGCGCAACACGTCCATCTTCTTCACGTAATAAGGGTAAGCAATCGCGACCGCAGGCAGGCAGTAGAACGCCCAGGCGGTAAATCCCCAATGAAACAGACCATAAGTGGATGCCCACTCAGCGGCGGCGGTGCTTCCCGGCTCTGCCCCGAACGGCGGCGATTCGTAATAGAAAGCCCATTCCGTTGCGCACCAGTACATGAGCCCTGCCCCAACGCCGGCACAGAACAGCATTGCTATCCAGCTCATCCGGCCGAACTCCGGTTCGCTGTCCGTATCGCCGAGTATGACTAGGCCGAAGCGGCTGCTGGCCAGCCAGACCAGGAAAGAGATAGCAGCGACGCTGGCGAGCAAGTAAAAGACGCCGAATTCGGCGGCGATATATTCGTACAGAGAACTCAGTAAGGCGCCGGCGGTGTCGGGTGATACTGCGAGCGGAATACAAACCAGCACGATGATCGCCACACAGGCGCCGAAGCTTGGCCAGTCAATTCTGCGCTGTTCCATTCATCACCCTTTCGAAAACCGATTCGCATCGGTCCAGCCAGTTTGACAGAATGGACGCGTGACAAACAAGGTCAACAAGAGTGTGCTGCGCATTCGCAAACGACACACGCCGGCGGAGACGATCGAGGTCAGCGCACGCGATCGGTCTCGCCTGCTGCAGCAACAATCCTTACGCGGTGCGCTTATCGGTGGCGTTATCGTCATCATCCTCTTCAGCGTTCTTTGGGCGATGACATCGGTGCTCCTCGACCGCATCTTCCCGTGGATGACGGTCGTGCTCGGAATGCTGATTGGCTTGACCGTGCGACGCGCTGGCCGCGGTCTCGACTGGCGCTTCCCCGTTCTCGCGGCGGCGATCGCGCTCATCGGTGCACTTGTCGGCAATGTCGTGGTTGCTGCCGCGTTCACGGCGGAGGACATGGAAAGGACGACATTCACGATACTGCGGGCAATTACATCATTGACCTGGCCGGTTTTTTTCGACGAGGTGATATCGTCAGCAGATATAGTATTCGCGCTCTTTGGCGCGGCGATTGCGGCATTTTATGCCAATCGCCGACTGAGTCGGGCCGAATATCTGGCGCTGCACAAATGGCAAGAGGATTAGGGCGATGTCGAGTGAGATCGAGATTTACGGTGATTCGATATCCGGCAATTGCTACAAGCTCAAGCTCGCTTGTGCACAGCTGGCGATCGATTATACGTGGCACGAAGTGGACATCATGGCCGGAGAAACCCGGACAGAAGAGTATCTGGCCATGAATCCGAACGGCAGGGTGCCGCTGCTCGCGTTAACGGACGGCCGCTACCTGTCAGAATCGAACGCGATCCTCTGCTATCTCGCGCATGGCAGTGATCTGGCGGGCAGAGACCGCTTCGAAAAAGCCAACGTGCTGCGCTGGATGTTTTTTGAGCAATACAGTCATGAGCCTTATATCGCGACGTCGCGCTTCATTATTAAGTACCTCGGTCGGCCCGAGGAGCGCGAAGGCGACCTTGAATCAAGGAAGGGCGGCGGCTATATGGCGCTCGACGTCATGGAGCGTGAGCTCACAGACCATGATTTCATGGCGAATGACACGTACAGCCTCGCCGACATTGCGCTGTACGCCTATACGCATGTGGCAGGCGAAGGCGGCTTCGATTTGAGCGGCTATCCGCGCATCAATGCGTGGTTGGAGAGAGTTGAATCGCAGCCGGGATTCGTACCGATGTCGAAAAATCCGCCACGGTCAGGGCCGTCAGACCGGCATCAATAAACCGTTGGATTCGATCGCTCTGCCAGTGAGCGAGCCGAGTTGCCGTTTAACCAGCATCTCGAGATCGTTGACGGCATTGACGATACCCAGGAAGTAAGGTGGCTCGCGTCTTAGTAACGACCAGTCTCCCGACTCGATGACGCGAACCAGGTGCGAAATATTGTTGCGGATTGCGTCGATGTACGGGTTTTGGCCGTCGTAAAGCACTTCGATGTAGCGATACACGCGATTGAACTTCCGATGCAGCCGATCTCGCATGACCTGTTGATAGAACGCCGGCGTCTTTTTCAGCAGATCGAGTCCGGACCGATAGCGAACCATGTATTCACCGGGACTCGAATTCTCGACTGCGACGCCGCCGACGACAAACTCCTTGTACAGCCGGTCACGGCATTTCTCGAGATAGCATCGATCAGCCATCTGCGCCATCAAATCCGCTGTGCCGATCAGGTGACCACAAATGATGTCGCGAGGATCATCGAGCTCGATCTTGTCCAGATCAAGTTCATAGCCGGTAAAATGTACGATCATGCTGCTGACGGCGACGTCTCTCGCCATGCCATGCTCGGGTAAATAGCGGCGCAGAAAATCCGCACTTCTCGATACGTGATACAGCGTGAATTCGGCGCCATTCGAAAAGTCGCTGTCTCGTTCATCATGACGAATGTAGCCCGAGTCGTGAAATAACGAGGTGATGATCGCCATCTGCGCCCGGCGCGAGCCGAGCCTGTCTTTTTGCTCGGCGCTGCGCTCGTAGCCGGCGACAAGGCGCGCGAGCGCGAGCGTCATGTCCAGCGTGTGCTGCACATCGTGGTAAGTTGTATCGCAACCTTTGTAGCCGGGAAACCGACCGGTGAACAGGCGCTCGAAATCGTAAAACGCGAGCCATATCTTGTCGTACGAGGCGCCCGGAAATGTTTCTCTAAATAACTCGTATACTGCACTTCGAACCGAGGCCGGGTCACTGACCTTCACGGTATTGGTTACGTCGTAATCGTTACGGCGGTCTTGAGACATGATCCTGTTCTTATTATTTTTGTTCTTTGTCGCCGAACGACCGGCTGGCGCATTGCGTCTGATGTCAGTCAAGCGCCTCCCCCGGACTTTGGCTCATGTACTGAAATCATACACGGCAACCCTGCAAAAGACCGGGCAAATATCCGCAATATGTCATGTAAACGGAGTACAGCGACGGGCGACATCGGGGTCTAAAATTCGAATTCGGCAACGACAGGTGCATGGTCTGACGGCCTTTCCCAGGCGCGCGGTTCCTTGTCGACATAGCTGGCGCTGCAGCGACGCGTCATTGCATCGCTGGTCAGAATCAGATCAATACGCAAGCCGGCGTTACGCCGAAATCCCGCGGCGCGGTAATCCCACCAGCTAAAGCTCTTCTCGGGTTGATCGAACTTGCGGAAAACATCCGTCAGGCCCAACGCCAGCAGCTCATTGAGCGCCGCCCGCTCCTTCGGGCTGCACAATATTGCTTCTCCCCATTTTTCGGCGTCGTAAACGTCCTGATCGGCAGGGGCGATATTGAAGTCGCCGAGCACGACCAGCTTGTCGTGCCGGGCCAGTTCCTCGGCCAGGTAGTCGCGCAATGCGGCGAGCCAGCCGAGTTTGTACTCATATTTTTCCGAGCCGACCGAGTGGCCGTTCGGGATGTACAGATTTACGACTCGCACATCATCAATTGTCGTAGCGAGGACCCGGCGTTGTGGGTCATCGAAATTGGGTAGCTCGATCACAGGGTCTGCAGGATCGGACCGGCTGATTACTGCCACGCCGTTGTAGGTCTTCTGGCCGTTGGCGATCGAGGTATAACCCACTTCGGCGAGGGCTTCGCCGGGAAACGCTTCCGTGACCTGCTTGATCTCCTGCAGTACCAAAACGTCGGGGTCGTTCGCTGCCAGCCACTCGAGCACTTGCGGCAGCCGCACCTTCATGGAATTCACATTCCACGTTGCGATCTTCACTCGGCGGAGATTCCGCTCTGCCTGAGCAATGCGTCGAGCTCCGGCTTGCGACCGCGAAACGCAACATAGGCCTGCATGATGTCGCAGCTGCCGCCGATCTCGAGTATCTCGCTGCGAAACCGCTGAGCCGTTTCACGATCGAAAATGCCGCTGTCCTCGAATGCGCCGAAAGCGTCGGCAGCCAGCACGGCAGCCCACTTGTAACTGTAGTAACCAGCCGCGTAGCCACCAGCAAATACGTGCGAAAAAGCGTGCGGCAGGCGGTTGTAGTCAGGATGAGAGAGCAGTGAGACCTCTTCTCGGACGCGGCGCAGGGTTTCGAGCACAGCAGGGCCCCTGACCGGGTCGTACTCGGCATGCACGCGAAAGTCGAATAGCGAAAATTCGAGCTGTCGCATCATTGCCATTGCTGCGCCCACATGGCGGCTGTCGTCCAGTCGGTCGAAAAGTTCCCGAGGCAGCGACTCTCCTGTCTCGACATGTGCCGAGCATCGCCGCAGCACGTCGAAATTCCATGCGAAGTTTTCCATGAACTGGCTCGGCAACTCGACTGCGTCCCAGGGAACGCCGTTGATCCCGGCGATGCTCGGATAGTCAATGCGCGTCAGCAGGTGATGCAACATGTGGCCGAATTCGTGGAACAGCGTGACGACATCTTCGTGGGTCAGTAAAGACTGATGGTCGGCCCCGATTTCCGGCGGCGGAAAGTTGCAGACGAGATAGCCTACGGGCAAGGTCGTTTGGCCATTCAGACGCTTGCGTACAATGCACTCGTCAATCCAGGCACCATTTCGCTTGCCGCTGCGGGCGAAAAGGTCCATGTAGAAGCCGCCGATCGGTGCGCCCTTGTCCTGTACCGAGAAGTAACGGACATCTTCGTGCCACGTCGAAACATCTTCATGCGCCTCGAGCTTCACACCGTAGAGGCGTTCCGCGAGTTCGAAGAGTCCACGAGTAACGGTCTGCACCGGGAAGTACTGGCGCAGTGTCTCGTACGAAATCGAGTGTTTTTCCTGCTTGAACTTTTCGAGCCAGAACTGGTAGTCCCACGGTTTTAGCGCGATGCCGGCGAATTCAGATAGCTCGGCGAGGTCTTTCTTTGCTGAGGCTCGGGTACGTTCAGCCAATTCCTGCAGGAAGCCGATGACCTCGTCGGGTGTGTCCGCCATCTTCGTTGCGAGCGAGTATTCGGCGTAATTGGCATAACCGATCAACTGCGCTGCCTCGTGGCGCAGGGCCAGGATCTCGTTGATATTACGGCTGTTATCCCAGTCGGGGTTATCTCCCTGATCCGATGCGCGCGTGACCCAGGCGCGGTAGAAGGTCTCGCGCAGGCCAGGTTTCTCGGCGTGCCGCATGACGGCATCGTAGGTCGGGTAGTCGAGTGTCAGCAGCCAACCCTGCCGATCGCGCTTGCGCGCGTCGGCTGCCGCGCGCTGCAGAATCTGTTGCGCGAGGCCGGCCAGTTCACTCTCATCGTCTATGTGCAGACACCAGGCGTCCTGCGCGTCCTGAATATTATGCCCGAACGCTGCCTGAGTCGCGGCCAGCCGCTGCTGGATTTCTTTGAATCGCGCTTTGTCGGCCTCGGGCAGGTCGACACCCGCAAGGTGAAAATCCCGCAAAGCCTGTCTGACGACACTTTTTTGGGCCGGGCAGGCGTCATCGGGCAGTTGTCGGTCAACGGCGGCATAGGCCTGCTGCAGGCGCTGGTTTTGTGACATCTCGGTGCCATGCTCGGTCATTAATGGAAGTGCTGCGTTGTACGCATCACGCCACTCGCTCGAACCGAGCACACCCTGCAGATGGCTGATCGGAGACCAGACGCGGGAAAGCTCGTGTTCCATGTCCTCGAGCGGCATCACGAGAGAATCGAAATCCGGATTCGGGGTTGCGTCGAGCAGCGCTTCGAGCTTTTGCCGATGTGCTGCGATAAGCTCGCTCAGCGCCGACACGACCTGATCCGGATCAAGCTCAGCGAATCGGGGTAATGACGAGGTATTGTGGAGCGGGTTGGGCATTGGCGTATCTGATGTCCGTTTCAGGCGCAGGATTCTAGCATAAGCTCACAGCAACACCGGGGGTCAGAGCTCTTTTGCTCAACAGGGATCTGAACCTGCCAGATTGCACCACATCGGGAGAAGTTGGTTTGGCCGAAAAATTTGATCTTGTCGTTATCGGCGGTGGCAGTGGTGGCATCGCGCATGCCCGTCGAGCGGCTGAATACGGGGCGCAGGTGGCCGTTATCGAGTACGGGCCGTTAGGAGGCACCTGTGTCAATGTCGGTTGCGTGCCCAAGAAGATCATGTGGTACACAGCGAGCCACGCGCATCATTTCGAGCATGCCGCTGATTATGGCTTCACTGTCAATGTCGATGGGCACGACTGGGCCGCGCTGAAAGCGCGCCGCGACGCCTACGTTAGCCGCCTGAACGGGATTTATGAGTCCAACCTCGACAGCAGTGGTGTTCGCTACATCGCGGGCGCAGCGCGGTTTGTGGACGCGCACACTGTGGCGGTCGGCGATCGACAATACCGTGGCGAGCGCATCGTTATTGCCACCGGCGGACGGCCGCAGGTGCCTGACATCCCGGGCGCGGAACATGGCATTACGTCGGACGAATTTTTCCAACTTGAGAATCGGCCCGAGCGGGTCCTCGTCGCGGGCAGTGGTTACATCGCCGTGGAGTTGGCAGGTGTGTTCAATGCACTGGGCAGCCAAACGCGGGTCGTGGTCCGCAAGGACAGCGTCATCAGGGAGTTTGACGAAATGCTGGGTGAACAACTCATGCAGGCGATGGAACATGACGGCATCCAGGTAGAGACGCGGTTCATTCCGGCGCGTATCGAAAAGACGACTGCCGGGCTTGTCCTGCATGCCCAAGACGGCCGAAGCTTTGGTCCGGTTGACGCAGTGTTGTGGGCGATCGGACGTGCGCCGAATGTCGAGGGCCTTGCGGCGGAAAAAGCCGGCGTGGCAATCGACGTGCGCGGATTTATCCCGACAGACGAACTGCAGCAGACGAATGTCGAACACATTTTTGCACTCGGCGATGTCACTGGTCGCGCAGCGCTGACTCCGGTTGCTATTGCCGCCGGCAGGCGCCTCGCCGACCGCCTGTATGGCGGCATGCAAGGCAGACATCTCGATTACGAGCTGATTCCCACCGTCATATTCAGCCACCCGCCGATTGGCACGGTCGGATTGACCGAACAGCAGGCGCGCGCCCGGTACGGTGACGCCATCAGGGTCTACTCGTCCGCGTTTACACCGATGTACTATGCGCTGGGCGAGAAGAAGCAACGCTCGGTGATGAAGCTGATCACGACAGGCGACGACGAAAAGGTGGTTGGCTGCCACGTCATCGGCGATGGTGCGGATGAATTACTGCAGGGTTTCGCTGTGGCGATTCGGATGGGTGCGACGAAAGCGGATTTCGACGATACGGTCGCAATACACCCGACCAATGCCGAAGAGCTTGTCACTATGCGTTGATATGCATCTGCTTGAGAACCGGCGCCGTATCGGGACGCACACCACGCCATAGCTTGAACGATTCCGCTGCCTGCTCGACAAGCATGCCCCAGCCCATGACAGATCTTGCGGCTCCGTGCTGCGCCGCCCAGACACTGAACGGGGTGGCACTGAGGCCGTAAGACAAGTCGTAGCAAAACGTATTGGCTGAGATCGCGGCTTCGGGATACGGTGGCATTTCACCGCGCACACCGGCCGAAGTCGCATTGATGATCAGGTCGTAAGGGTCGCTGACTGGCACGACATCGAATCGGCAGGCGCTGACAGGTCCTTGCGCCGCGTATTGTTTGACCAGCATCTGTGCCTTTTCGATCGTGCGGTTCGCTATTCGCAGCGAGGCCGGCTGCATTTCCAGCAACGGGCCTACGATACCGCGAGTCGCACCGCCGGCGCCCAGAATCAGAATGTTCGCATTTTCGAGGTTTATCCCCAGATTGACACCAAGGTCCCGCAGAAGGCCAATACCATCGGTGTTATCGCCATACATTTCGCTACCGCGGAACGCGATAGTGTTCACGGCACCGGCGGTGCTGGCCCGCTCACTCATTTGATCGACCATGCGAGTAACGGCGTTTTTGTGCGGCACGGTAATGTTGAGACCCTTGCCGCCCGTGCGTTGAAACTGACGTATCGCGGTCTCGAGCTTATCGGGCGAAACCTGCAACAGTTCGTATTGCATGTCCTGGCCCGTTTGCAACGCGAAAAGACGATGGATGACGGGCGAGCGGCTGTGTGAGACTGGATATCCCATCACTCCATAGCGATCAATCGTCACAGTTGCATCCATCAATCGTTAAGCCATCTGGCGGCCGTGATCGAATAGTACGATAGAATCGCGTTCGCGCCGGCTCGCTTGATGGACAGCAGCGCCTCGAGTACGGCAGACCGCTCGTCCAGCCAGCCATTGTCGGATGCTGCTTTGAGCATCGCGTACTCGCCGCTGACCTGATAGGCGAATGTCGGTACCCGGTAGGTTTCGCGCACGCGACGAACGACGTCGAGGTACGGCAGCGCCGGTTTGACCATGACAATGTCGGCTCCTTCCGCAAGGTCCAGGCCGACTTCTCGCAGTGCTTCGTCGCTGTTCGCGGGCGCCATTTGATAGGTTGATTTGTCGCCACCGCCCAGGTTGGCCGCCGACGCAACAGCGTCGCGAAATGGCCCATAGAAACACGATGCATACTTGGCGGCGTAGGCGAGGATCAGCGTGTTGATGTGGCCCTTCGTTTCGAGTTTGGACCGAATCGCACCAATCCGTCCATCCATCATGTCTGACGGCGCGAGCATGTCGGCTCCGGCGTCAGCATGCGATATCGCCTGGCGCACGAGCATGGCAACGGTCTCGTCGTTCAGCACGTAGCCCGACGCGTCAATGATGCCGTCCTGGCCATGCGTCGTGTAAGGGTCGAGGGCAACGTCAGTGATGACGGCCAGATCCGGATACTCGGCCTTGATGGCCCGCACGGCCGTCTGCACCAGACCCTCGGGGTTGGCGCACTCGGCCCCGTCGAGGCTCTTCTTGTTGGTGTCGATGACCGGAAACAGCGCCACCGCGGGAATGCCGAGGTCTACCGCTTCCGCGAGTTCCCTGATTACACCATCAATGCTCCTGCGCTGAACGCCCGGCATGGACGGCACGGCTTCCTCGCGCTTTTCGCCCTCGAGGACAAACAGCGGGTAGATCAGATCATTGGGGCCGAGTTCCGTTTCGGCCACGAGGCGCCGCAGCGCGGGCGTTCTGCGGCTGCGTCGCAGGCGGGTATTGGGGAACTGACCGGGCTCGGATGCACTCATAGCAAGTCGATATAAACACAGTAATTTTTTATTTTCCCTGTATTTAGGTAGGGTTTCTACGCCTGAAGCACAATTTTCGGCCGAATCAGTAATAAAAATCAGACGAGGCGGGTCATCTCAAATGCATAGCAGTAAAGCCGCGATCGAGCGGCGTCAGCGGTTTGATCAGTACGTGGGCGTTTACCATCAGGACATGTACCGCTACGCAGCCTGGCTGAGCCGGGACAAGGCGATAGCTGAGGACGTCGTGCAAGAGGCCCTGCTACGGGCCTGGAAATCGCTGGATGCGCTGCGTGACGAATCGTCTGCCAGGCAATGGTTGCTGACGATCGTGAGGAGAGAAAACGCGCGCTACTTTGAGCGCAAACGGCTCGAAACGGTCGATATTGACAATCTGACGGCGTCACAGGCGGCTCTGCTGGCAGAGCAGCCGAACGAAGAGCTCGATGACATGCGGCAGGCGATTTACGAACTGGACGATGATTACCGCGAACCGCTCGTGCTACAGGTCCTGATGGGCTACAGCACGAACGAGATCGCAGAGCAGATGGAGCTGAAGCAAGGAGCGGTGCTGACACGCTTGCACCGGGCGCGAGCAAAGCTCAGGGAACACATGGCACGACAATGAATTGTGAAGACTACAGAGAAGCGATAGCAGCAGACCCGTCCTTCGACGGCGGGGCCGGGCACCTCACGGAATGTGCCGCCTGCCAGGCGTATCGCGCCGAGATGCAAGCGCTTGATGATGCGATCAGCCGCGCGCTTGCGCTCGAGGTGCCCGCTCTTCGCATGCCGGAATTGCCCGAGTTGTCTCAGTCCGGGTCCGACAATGTGATCGCGCTGCCGAAACGGAAGTGGGTGACTCCAAGCTGGTTTGCGGTTGCTGCGACGGTCGTTGTTGCTGCGGTGCTGGGTGTGCGCCTGATCGGTACGGGCATAGAACACGAGTCGTTGGCTGACGAAATCCTCGCCCACCTCGACCACGAACCTTATGCGCTGCGTGTTACCGACGTGGCGATAACGGATGAGCGACTCAATTCAGTCGTGAGCGCCGACGTCGCACGAGTGGATCGCAGCGTCGGGCTGATCTCGTATGCCCAGAATTGTGTGATCAATGGTCACGATGTGCCGCATCTCGTCATCCAGGGCGAGCGCGGACCGGTGACCATTTTGCTGATGCCTGAGGAGATGCTGGACGGTCCGCAGTCGATAACAGGCGACAGCATCAATGGCGTCATTTTGCCGGTGGGTAACGGCAGTATTGCGATCCTCGGTGAAAGCGAAGAAAACCTCGACAGAATCGAGCAACAGGTTTTGAAAACGGTAGTGTGGAGCACATAAGCAATGCACTGCCTGAGAAGCTGCCCGGCTCGGGCGAACAACCCCTAGTAGGAGAGAGAGAAAATGTCAGAGAAAAAAGTAGTTAAGCCAATCGCTCTAGCTGTGGGCGCTGCCCTTGCTGGTTCTTTCGCGCTGTCCAGCAGCATTGCCAGTGCCGATACGGTCGAGAGCCCGTTCGCAATGTCAACGCTGAGTGCCGGCTATATGCTGGGTGCGGGCGAAGGCTCGTGCGGCGGCGACAAAGAGAAAAAGGAAGGTGAAGCGTCCTGTGGTGGCGACAAGGAAGGTGAAGCGTCCTGTGGTGGCGACAAGGAAGGCGAAGCGTCCTGTGGCGGCGATAAGGAAGGCGAAGCCTCTTGTGGCGGCGACAAGGAAGGCGAAGCCTCTTGTGGCGGCGATAAGGAAGCTGAAGGCGCATGCGGTGAAGGCTCTTGCGGTGGCTCTGTCTGATCACTGGCAAGCTCTGCTCACAAATGCAGACAAAAGCCCGCGCAGTGCGCGGGCTTTTTTTTGGGCATGTGCCGGGGCGACTCGCAGCAACGATTATGCAATCAAAGACTGGAATCAGGTGCTGCAGACGCTTGTTGCGGTGGCTAGAATAACCGGATCAAAAGAGGTCGGGAACCTCAAAACGGGACCACAATGACTAAAACAGTAACGCGCTGCAAATGGGCTGAGGGTGTTGGGCTCAACTACATCGAATACCACGACCTGGAGTGGGGGGTGCCGATTACCGACGACCGCGTGCAGTTTGAATTCTTGCTGCTCGAGGGCGCACAGGCGGGCCTGAGTTGGTCCACAATTCTCAACAAGCGGGATGGGTATCGGAAAGCTTTCGCTGATTTCGATGCACAAAAGGTCGCGCGCTTCACCGACAAACGCATCGAAAAATTGCTGCAAGACCCCGGCATTGTGCGCAATCGGCTCAAAGTGCGTTCCGCGGTACACAATGCCAGAGCGTTTCTTGCGGTGCAAAAGGAGTTTGGCAGTTTCAGCGAGTACATTTGGGGTTTTGTAGATGGCAAACCGATTCAGAATAACTTCAGCAAAGATGAGGAGATACCGGCGACTTCAGCCGAGTCTGATGCACTGAGCAAGGATCTGAAGCAGCGTGGCTTCAAGTTTGTCGGCAGCACCATCATCTATGCGCACATGCAGGCCACGGGTCTTGTCAATGACCACGTGGTTGGATGTTTTCGGCACAAACCCTGCGCCGCACTGGGCAAAGCGCGTTCCTGAACTGCCTGCAGATACTTGCATTTGGCATTTTGCCGGTGGATCATCGGTGCATCCCGCGAACAAGACCACAAACAGGGGATCGCAATGACTGACTTCCTGGATGGCAAACCATCGACAGCATTCTGGATCATTGGTGCGGCTGCACTGGTGTGGAACCTGATCGGCCTGGTGTTTTATTACAGCCACGTCACCATGACTCCTGAGGCGCTGGCCGGGTTCACGCAGGCGCAACAGGACTTTTTCGCAGCAACGCCGACGTGGGCGACCGCGGCGTATGCAACGGCGGTCAATGCAGGCGTGCTGGGAAGCCTGTTTCTCTTACTGCGCAAGGCATGGGCGACACCGATGTTTATCCTGTCGCTGCTTGGCATCGTTGTGCAGGACGTCAATGCGTTCGTGATGAACAACGGCATCGAGGTCTGGGGCATGGAGGGTGTGATTCTGCCCGTTATCGTGATTGTCATTGGCGTCGCGCTGCTTTTGTACTCGCGCTCCGCAAGAAACAAAGGCTGGCTTGCCTAGTTGCCGATTCTGATGACGGTTATTGCCGAGAGACCTTGCGGCGTGTTGTGCGAGACTCCGCCGAGATAAATCGTATCCGCCAGCAGCCCCGACCAATTCACCGTAACGTTGTCTGTTGTCCCGGCATTGACGAACGCGGGCCCGCTGGTGGTCATGTTGCCCTGATCATCCACCAGCCCGAAAGACCAGGCGAGCAAGGTGTAGCGCGCACCCCGTCCGCCGATCACGTTATCCGTTGCGAAACCGTGCACCAGCACGGCATAGCGACCACCGGCAGGTAACAGGAAGTTGACTTCTTCGTTTGATGTCGGCTCGCCGCTCTCGCCGATCTTCACGCAGTTGATGTTGTCGGCGCAGTAGTAAACGTATAGATCCAGATCATCGTTGCCGTCCGTCAGGCTGTCGAATAGCGCGAATCGCAAATAGGCCTCGTCGGCCGGCACGTCGATCAAATGTGCTGTTACGCCATTGGTGGTGCGGAAAGAGAATGTCTTGGTCGAGTCATCGTCGACGAAGTTTTGCGAACCATCATCCTGCAGTACGACGAGCGGCAGGCGCAGGCCGTGCACGCCCGGCGTGTAGGCGCCTGTGTAGCCGAACTCGACCGGAAAGACCAGCGTACCGCTGGCGCCGAAATCGGTGACCTCGGCAGGCGCCGTAACGGATATCGGACGGATGGCAAGCGCGCTGTAGACAGAATGACTACCGCTGTCCCAGCTAAGCGAGCCGAATCGCCACAGATCCAGTGGACCGGACTGGAAAGTGAACGTGACATCGAATGTTGCCGAAGCGCCTGGAGGCACATTGATGCTGGACGGGTTCACCGTAACGGCAATACCGGACGGTGCCACGATGTTCGCGGTGTATGTTTCTGCCTGATCGCTGACGTTGGTGACGGTTCTGCTGATGGTGCGCTGATTCGCCAGACGCTCAACGGCTATCGACGGCTGATTCAGGTCGGCTCCTGCGAATGAGAATCCCGCCAGCGCCAGTTCGTCACAACGCTCCGCGGCAACGGCGGGTGACTGTGTGCCACACGCAAACGCATCGAACTCGTCGTCGCCGACGTCGTAAACGAGTCCCGGGTCGACGGCATCGTTCGGCACAATATGTCCGGCGCCGAAGTCGAAAGGGTTTGCGGGATCTTCGCTGTCCGAGGCGGTGACTGACTGCCGCGCAGTCGTCATCAGGGCGGACTTGATGGCGGAAGGGTTCCAGTCCGGATGAGCCTGCAACAGAAGAGCAGCGACGCCGGCCACGTGCGGCGTGGACATCGAGGTTCCCGACAAATAAGCGAAGTTCTCACCCGGCATCGCGTTGGCTGCATCGGGCGTAAAGCCTGCAAGGATGTTAATACCTGGCGACGTGACATCCGGCTTGAGTATGTCCCCGGCAGGCCCCGGGCCGCGCGCCGAGAACGAAGCCATCACGTTACCTGTCTCGCTCTCGGTCAGCAGCAGGTCCTTGTCCATCACGACCGAAACGACATTGCCGGCGTCGAGCTCGGCGAGGATCAGGTTGGCGTCAGCCTGGCCGATCATCAAGGCCGGTATGCCGGCAAGCTCAGCGTTGCCGTTCATCACGATCGGGTCACCGGCGATGTTATAAACCAGCACGGCGATCGCGCCGGCATCCTCAGCATTCGCGATCTTGACATCGAATTCACAACCGCCACGTTGCACCAGCGCAATGTTGTCTGCCACGTCAACCGAATTGACGAGCGGTTCACACGCATCGCTGGTTGTGCCGGCGGAGCCATCATCCAGCGTGTCATCGTCGTCATCGGCGAGAACGAGGTTACCTTCGATCGGGCCGTTGTCGGCCAGTGGTGGCGTGAAATTTGCTTCCTTGACAGCGTACTTTCCGGCAATGGCGGGCGGTGCGGTAATTTCCAGTGCCTCCAGCGAGGTCTCGCCGTCACGGCTGGACGCGGCCGCCGTAATCACCCACGGGCCGCCTGCAGGCGACCCGATCGTGCCGAGGTTAGGCCCTTCGTTGCCTGCAGCCACGACAGTCAAAACGCCAGCCTTGGTGGCGGCCATCAGGGCAAGGTCGTCCGGCGCGGTAAGCCGCAGCAGTGAACTGCCGACCGAGTAGTTGATGATATCGACACCATCTGCGACCGCCGCATCAATCGCATTGGCCAGATCGGATGTGTTGCAACTCGCTCGTTGGTCGCCAGGTCGCAGCCAGCAAGCCTTGTAGACAGCAACTCTTGCACGTGGCGCGACCCCTTCAACGCGACCAATGAACGTTCCAAATATCGATGCTTTGACACGATTGCCGGCAGCAGTTGTCGCTGTGTGCGTGCCGTGCCCATCGACGTCACGGGCCGAGCGGATTTCCCCTTCGTCGATCGGGCCCGAAGCCTCCGCACCATCGATGAAATAGCGCGCACCGATCAGCTTGTTATTACAGTCGGCGGCTTCGAATTGCTCGCCGCTCTGACAAACGCCATTCCAGTTCTCGGGCGGTTCGAAAATAAGCGTATCCTCGCGCTTCTCGAAGCGCCGGCACAACCATTTGCCGAGGAACGTGTTTTCGGCCCAGTCACCCTGGCAGGCGCGTGGCCGGTCTGCTTCCCTGGTATCTTTGAGGGCCGGGTGCGCGGGTGCGACACCGCTGTCGATAAAGCCGATGATAATGTCTTCGCCATCCAGCCCCGGCGCCCCTCGAAGGCCGACCTCGGCATCAAAAAGCCCAAGAAAATCAAGACTATAGTTCGTTGCCAGAGGCCGAATCTCGTCTTCCCAGACATGCAGCACTTCGGGCAGGCTGTCCAGTTTGTGCGCTTGTGAAGGATGCATCCTGGCTGCGAAGCCGTTCAGCCCGAAGCGATAGCGATAGATCAATTCCGTGCCACTGCCGGCTTTCGACAATACCTTGTCCTGCTCCGGAATCAGGCTGTCTGCATAGCTCTGTACTGCGGGGTTTGCTTTATCGAACCGGACGCGCGGCGCCTTTCTCGACGCGGCCTTTGTCGCTGCCTTGACCAGACCGGCATGATAATCGGCTGCCGACGGCGTAGCGAGCTGCACAATGTAAACCTTGCGAATGTTCGGATCGTCGCTGCCGGCCAGGCGAATCCCGCCGAGACTGCCCGCATCGCGCAGTCGGGATTCGTACTGAGCCTGCGTGCTCAGCGAAAACAGCAAGATGGCAAGCAGCGTTAGTCGCATCAGTTTCATTTAGTCGTCGCTATAGCCGCTCATTTCCTCATCGGAAAACTGCACGCCAAGGCCTTGTGCAATGCGATTGACAAAATTGAAGTATCCGACGATCAGGGTCAAATCGAGAATATCGCTATCCGACAGCCCAACGGCGCGGAGTTCGCCGAGATCGCTTTCGGTCATGGCTGACGGTGCCGACGTCAGTTTTTCCGCATGACGAACGATGTTGCTCAGGCGCGGCTCGAGGGTTTCGAGGCCGTCCGCGGTCATCAGCATTTCCAGGGTCTCATCGTCCTTGACGTAGCGCCGCAGCGCCTCGGCGTGGTGATTGACGCAATAAGCACATTCGTTTTCCGCTGACACCACGACGCCGATCGCTTCTCTTTCCGCACGACTGAGCCCGGACTTGCCGAACATGATGGTCATGTAGAGGTCGAGGTGATTGCCCATCGCGGTCGGATTCAGGCTGTGCACCTTGAGAATGTTCGATACTTTGCCGCGCTTTTGGACAAGCTCGGCATACAGAGTCGCGAGCTTGCCGTCGGCCTCGTCGACGTCGATTTCTTCTATCCAGGACATCACTCGACGTTACCACTCAAGCGGTCAAAAGAGAATGTCCCGTGAGGGTTGCGGGAGGATTTCGCTCAGGTCGCGAAGAGCATGGCCGGATCAGCGAAACTCTTGAATTCCAACGCATTTCCGGCAGGATCCAGAATGAACAGGGTCGCCTGTTCGCCGATCTCGCCCTTGAATCGCACTTTCGGCGCGATCAGAAATTCGTAGCCGCATGACTCGAGTTTGTCGGCGAGCGCCTGCCACTCCGGCATGGGCAGGACAACGCCAAAGTGTCTGGCTGGTACCTGGTCACCGTCGACGGGGTTCATGCCCGGGCCGCCAGCCGCCGCGTCGACCAGATGCAAAGTGACCTGATGCCCATGAAAATTCAGGTCGATCCAGCGCGACGCAGTTCGTCCCTTTGCGCAGCCGAGCAGGCCGCAATAAAAAGCATCGGCAGCCGCCAGATCGCTTACAGGGATCGCCAGGTGAAATGGATTAAGTGTGTTGTCAGTGGTGCTCACGCGTCGATGCTCCGTCGATGCCGAGCCAGTCACGTGGCCGCAGGAAGTCCGTGTAGAGCTTTGCTTCTGGAGACCCGGCGATCGGTTGCCAGTCATACTCCCAGCGCACCCGTGGCGGCAGCGACATCAATATCGATTCGGTGCGGCCGCCGGACTGCAAGCCGAAAATCGTGCCCCGATCGTAGAGCAGATTGAATTCGACGTAACGACCTCGACGATAGAGCTGGAACTCACGCTGCCGTTCTCCGTAGGGATGATTCCTGCGTTTCTTTACGATTGGCCGATAGGCGGGCAGAAAAGCATCACCGGCTGCCTGCAGAAACTCGAAACTCTTTTCGAATCCGGGCTCATTCACGTCGTCGAAGAACAGTCCGCCAACACCTCGCGTCTCATTACGATGCTTGAGAAAAAAGTACTCGTCACACCAGGTTTTGTAACGCGAATACAGATCGCCACCAAACGCCGCACATGCAGCACGTGCAGTTTCGTGCCAGTGAATGACATCCTCTTCAAAAGCGTAGTAAGGGGTCAAATCAAAGCCGCCCCCGAACCACCAGACGGGCTCGCCGGCACCGCTGGTTGTGAAGTAGCGAAAATTTGCATGCGTTGTCGGCACGTATGGATTACGAGGATGAATGACGAGCGAGACCCCAACGGCCTGAAAGCTGCAGCCGGCCAGGTCCGGCCGGTGGCGGGTCGCCGATGGTGGCATCTTGTCGCCAAACACATGCGAGAAGCCGACGCCGGCCTGCTCGAAAACCTTGCCATCACTGAGGACACAGCTCAGGCCGCCGCCACCGCCCGGGCGATCCCATGCATCGCGGCGGAAGCTGGCCTTGCCATCAAGTTGCTCCAGTTCCGCGACGGTGCGGCTCTGCAGCGCCTGCAGGTAATCCTTGACACGATTGAGTTCGTTCATGCTGCGCCCGGTCGTAGTATTTTGCCTGTTGCGAGGTCGCGGATTTCTGATGGACCCGGTGAGGGTCCGCACTTGCCCGGTACAATATAGTCTACACATCCGCCGAACTTGCGGCGCAGGATCAGGTTGTTACGGACCACCGTTTCGCCGGCGAGATTGGCGCTCGTTGACACGACAGGCGAGTCCACCGCATCGCAGATTGCCGCTGCGGTCGGGTTACTCGTAAGGCGGACGGCGAGGGTTCGATGGTGTCCCCTGAGCAGCGGTGAGACGCCAGGTCTTGCCGGTGCTATCCACGTTATTGGCCGGAGTGGGTGCGCATCGGGTAGCTGGCCATCGCGCAGATCGACCCAGTCGTGCAGTTGCTGCTTGTTCGAAGCGATCAGGATCAGCCCCTTGTCGGGGCGGCGGCGCTTAATGGCAAGGACTCGCAGTATGGCCGCGTCGTCGTCTGGCATGCAGCCGAGACCGAAGACACCTTCAGTGGGATAGGCGATTACGCCACCGCCGAGCAGTACATCAGCGGCCCGGTTGATAGCTAGTCTCATTGGATGTGTGTACGTCTAGTCGCCGGACTTTTTCTTGGCGGCTTTCTTGCGCGCCTTTTTCTTCGCCGTTTTTTTGGCCTTTTTCCCGGCTTTCTTCTTTTCGGTGGACTTGACGGCGGTTTTCTTTTTCGAGGCCTTTTTCTTGCCGCGTCTGCCGCGGACCGGCGCGGCAGCCAGTAGTTCTATGCATTCTTCAAGCGTGAGAGACGTTGGCTCGCGGTCTTTTGGTACGCGAGCGTTTTTGGTTTTGTCGGTTATGTAGGGGCCATAGCGACCATTCAGTACCTGGATACCTTGTTCTTCAAAATCCTGAATGATGCGGTTTGCGTCCTCGATCTTCTTCGCTTCAATAACCTCGAGGGCGCGCGGCAAATCGATCGTATATGGGTCGTCATCCTTGATGGACACGTACTTGTCGCCGTAACGAACGTAAGGACCGAAGCGTCCGATACTCGCAGATACGGGCAGGCCGTCAGCCGTCTCGCCGAGTTTGCGCGGCAGCTTGAACAGCTCGAGCGCCTCTTCCAGAGTAATCTCGTTCATCTTCTGACCAGGTCGCAGCCCGGCAAATTTGGGCTTTTCCTCGTCGTCCTTTGTGCCAATTTGCACAAACGGTCCGTAGCGGCCCATGCGAACCGTCATTGGTTTGCCGCTTTTCGGGTCCGTGCCGAGTTCGCGAGCCTGAGCGACCTGTTCACGCGTGACTGATTCTTCCTTATCGTCGCAGAGCTTCTTGAAAGGCCTCCAGAAGCTGTCCAGCAGCGGCACCCAGTCGCGGTTACCGAGCGAGACTTCATCGAGGTCATCCTCGAGCTTCGCGGTGAAATCGTAGTCGACATATTGCGCAAAATGATCCGTAAGGAAGCCATTCACAATACGACCGATGTCGGTTGGATAAAATCGTTTGGAGTCAATCTCGACGTATTCGCGGTTCTTCAGAGTCGCAATGATGCTTGCATACGTTGAAGGCCGGCCGATGCCGTATTCTTCGAGCGTCTTGACAAGGCTTGCCTCCGTAAATCGCGGCGGTGGCTCGGTGAAGTGCTGCTCGGGCCGCAGTTCGTCGAGGCTAATGACATCGCCCTCCACGATGTTCGGTAACAGCCTGTCACCATCATCGTCCTTACCGGCGTCGTCCTTGCCTTCCTTATAGACCGCCATGAAACCCGGTTCGACCAGTATCGAGCCGTTGGCCCGAAACGTATGGCCGTCATCGGCCGGTCCGGCCGAAAATTCGATGGCAACCGTGTCAAATACGGCAGGTACCATCTGGCAGGCCATCGTTCGCTTCCATATCAGGGAATAAAGCTTGAACTGATCCTCATCAAGCGCGCCCTTGAGAGACTCCGGGGTTCGTGCAACGGATGTTGGCCGAATTGCTTCGTGAGCTTCCTGCGCGTTCTTTGCTTTCGTCTTGAATGTGCGCGGCGACTCCGGAACGTTTTCTTTTCCGTAACGCTCGGCGATGACCTCACGTATTTCGTCAATGGCGACATCGGCCAGAGTGACCGAATCGGTACGCATATAGGAGATCAGGCCGACATTGCCTTCGTCAGGCAATTCAATGCCTTCGTAGAGCTTCTGTGCGACGCGCATGGTCCACTGCGTGTTGAAGCCAAGCTTGCGCGATGATTCCTGTTGCAAAGTCGAGGTAGTAAATGGTGCGGCCGGGTTGCGCCTGCGCTGACGTTTGGTGACGCTTTGCGTCGTGAGCTTCCCATCGGCTGCAGCCAGAATGGTCCTTTCGACAGCGCGTGCGCTTGCTTCGTTCTCAAAGCTGAACTGTTCGACTTTCTCGCCACCATAGGTTACGAGGCGGGAGACGAATGGTTGTTCGTCCTTGCTGACGTCGGCCTCTATCGTCCAGTACTCGCGTGCTTTGAACGCTTCAATTTCCAGCTCGCGCTCGACGATCATTCGCAGTGCCGGGCTTTGCACGCGACCTGCCGACAAGCCGCGCTGGACTTTTTTCCACAGCAGCGGTGACAGGTTAAAACCGACCAGGTAGTCGAGCGCCCGGCGTGCTTGCTGCGCACCGACCAGATCGTCCGAGAGGTCACGTGGGTTCTCGATCGCTTCCTGCACGGCGGCCTTGGTGATTTCGTGAAACACGACGCGATGCACCGGCTTACCGTTCAACGCGTTTTTCTCTTTAAGCAACTCGATAAGATGCCAGGAAATTGCCTCGCCTTCGCGATCCGGGTCAGTTGCGAGATACAAGGCGTCGGCTTTCTTGAGCGCGCGCATAATTGCCTTGACATGCTTTTCGTTGCGTTCGATTACCTGGTACTTCATCGAAAAGTCATTGTCGGGATCCACCGCGCCGACCTTGGGCACCAGATCACGCACATGGCCATAAGAGGCCAGGACGTCGAAGTCCTTACCCAGATACTTGCTGATCGTCTTCGCCTTGGCCGGCGACTCAACGATGACGAGATTCTTGGACATAAAGATAGGTGCTCAGAAGCAGACAACCGCGGATAGTGCCGCGGTTCAATACAATGCCTGATAGTCGTGTGTCAAGGAAATCGGTTCGCATGACTCGCGAACCGGGCTCAAAAAGTACTTGTGGAGGCGTTATGCAGCGACAATCGCTAGTCAGTGTATCGAGCCGGTACTCTCTTCAAAAACAAGGTCCTCCATGCGCGCATAGGCCAGCTCCTGTCCCGGCTGACTGAACAGGACCATTAGTACGACCCACTTGATTTGCTCGACGTCAATGTCGGTTGACTCCAGCGCAAGTAATCGGTCGACCAGGATCTCGCGTTGTGTCGGCGAAAGAATGCCGATTTGCTCGAGGTAAGTAATATAGCCACGATTGGCGGAGTCGAGGCGCTCATGCTCGAAGTCGTTGTAGATGCGCGTGCCATGCGCGGTCTGTGCATTGAATGCAAGACCGTTCTGATGGTCCGTCAATCCATCGAGCCATTCCAGCGCGCGGTCTATCTCGAGGTCGGCAAAACCTGCCCGCGAAAGTTCGTCGCGCAGTTCGTTGTGATCGGCTTCGGGTTCTTCATCGGTGTCGACGTAAGTCTCAAAAAGATACATCAGTACGTCGAGTACATTTTCTTTCATGCCTGGAGCGGCTCCCGTCCGTTGTCCAATCCAGTTTGCTTCAGCCCAGCAGCGAGTAGCGACCACCCGACAGCGATTCAACTTCTCCCTCTAGCTCCAGGATCAGGAGCATGGAGGAAACCTGCTCAATCGTCAAACCCGAGTTTTCGGCTAATTCGTCGATACCGGCCGGATCATGGCCCAGATGTTTCTTTAGAAGTTGGTATTCATCGTCGAGGACGTCGGCAGGTGTCGCACTTGCTGTTGATTTCACAGTGTTTTGTCGGATATGGGCCACAAGTGGTGCAAGCTCTGCGAGGATGTCATCGGCCGTTTCCACGAGTTTCGCGCCCTGTCGTATGAGTTGATGGCAGCCTCGCGCAAGTGGATTATGGATAGAGCCTGGCAAGGCGAATATCTCGCGACCCTGATCGCCAGCGTGCCGCGCCGTTATCAGTGAACCACTCCGGCGTGCGGCCTCGACCACCAGCGTGCCGATACTGACGCCGCTGATCAGGCGATTTCGTTGCGGGAAGTTGGCTTTGCCGGGAGGCGTTCCCAGCGGAAACTCGCTGACCAGGGCACCATGTTGCGCGATCTGGTGTGCGAGGTCCCGGTTGGATGCCGGATACACGCGGTCGATGCCATGACCGAGAAACGCGATCGTCGCTGCTCCGGCATCGAGTGCGCCACGGTGCGCCGCAGTGTCAATTCCCTCGGCAAGACCACTGACGATGCAAAAACCGCAGCTGGCAAGATGACGCGCGAACTCGAATGCGTTACGGGCACCGGCTCGCGTCGGGTTACGGCTGCCGACGATAGCGAGAGCGGGCATGTGCAGCAGGCCAGGGTCGCCGTTCACAAATAACTGTGCGGGCGCCCCCGAGATCTGCTCGAGAAGGTCGGGATACCCGGCATCGCCACGGGGAATCAGGTGATGTGCGGGTTGCTGTAACCAGTCGTTCTCGTCCATTTCTGCAGTGTAAAAAAAACGGCGCTTAAAAGCGCCGTCTTTAATTCAAAGCTTGTCGCAGAATTACGTTGGATTACGAACGTAGTCGAGCGTGTGCAGAGCCTGCGTTGCTTCCATAACGAGGCCGTAACCGATGCGATCATAAACCTTGAAGACCATGAGGGTGCCGGCCTGCTCATCGGGAATCCGGACGCTGCCGCCTTCGACGCGGTCTTTTACGACCTCGCCCCTTTGCCAGACGGACAACACGTCACCAACAGCCAGACCGTCGTTGCTGCCGCGATTCATCACCACGACCTGGTATTGACCGATCTGCGTGACACCGCCGACAACCGCGATGATCTGCCCCTCGATGTTGCTGGACGGCGCCTTCGGGAAGAAGTTCAGCGGAATTTCCACGGCGGCCGGAATCAAGCGGTCGCCCTGGACGGCCTCCTGCTTCGACGAAGTCAGATTCATCGTCGTCGGATCGCCGCCTCGCGTGACAACGCCGTCACCGATCTCGATGCCCTGGTAGCCAATCAGCCGATTGTCTTCCGGATCGATAAGCTTGTCGCCAATGTGCACGATATTGAATCGTTCGCCGGGGTTGGCGCTGCTACCGCGCACGTAAACGGTGTTCCCGGCAGCAGCAATCAGATGATCGCCCTTCGTCGACACAATGTACGGCAGCGAGTCGACCTCGCCCTTTTCGATAACGACCCCACGACTCAGGAACGCGGAGATCGAATCATAGGAAATACTCGTAATTGCCTCGGTCAAAGGCGTAACCCGCGCCTCGGGAGAGAGGCGATAGCTGGAGCCGCGGACGGTGGTGACGCGCTGGGTGCCGTCGACGTAGACGAGCCCAAGTACGTCACCCGGGTATATAAGGTGCGGATTCTCGACCTGTGGATTGACATACCAGATTTCGGGCCAATACCAGGGGTCCCTGAGAAACGTTGCGGCGATATCCCAGAGCGTGTCGCCCACCTGTACGACATATTCGTCAGGGGCGTCTGCGGCGAGGCGAGCGCTATCTTGCGAAAACGCAGTGAGCGACCCCAGAGACAGTGCTGCGATCAGCGCAACAACGGTCAACCGAAGACGATTATTCAGAAATTTCTTGCTGAGGGACATATTCCTCGTGCTCCATACAAGGTACTGGGACCTGTGGCTTTTTAGCGTTGCTATAATATGTCGTTCCGGTGCCGCTGAAGCTGCCAATCACGTCACACTTCCGGCTCCAGGCGGCGGTTGAAAGGCACTTTTTCTGGCGGCATTGTCTGATATCTTATTCAATAAAGTCAAACATTTAGGTCGTTTTTGTAGCAATTTACACGAATAAAGCGCGGAATTACCGCAACGAAATTATGGCAAAACTGACAATTTTAGAGTTCCCGGACCCACGGCTCAGAACCAGGGCGACACCGGTAAAATCTGTCGATGCTGAGCTTGATACGCTGATCGACGATATGTTCGAGACGATGTACGACGCTCCCGGCATCGGTCTGGCGGCGACGCAGGTCGACGTGCACAAGCGATTGCTGGTTGCTGACGTGTCAGCGGACAAGAGTTCGCCGTACGTCTTCATTAACCCGGTCATTATCGAGAAAGACGGTGTGGTCGTTACCGAAGAAGGTTGCCTGTCCGTGCCGGGTTACTACGAAGAGGTTGAACGCGCCGAGCATATTCGTGTTCGCTATCTGGATCGCAAGGGCGATGACGTGGAAATGGATGCCGAAGGCTTGCTCGCCGTTTGTATTCAGCACGAGATCGATCATCTTGATGGCAAGTTGTTTGTCGACTACCTCTCCGAGGCGAAACGACAACGAATTCGCAAACGCCTGGTCAAAGACAAACGACATCGGACAGCCGAGGCTGTGACACTGTAACAGCGGCAGTCATAAGGACAGGCACCCTGAACCCTCTGTATTTGCGCTTTGCAGCGGCGAGATGAGGTGCCCGCCCCTGTAATTGTGGCTTCAAAGAATTCAATCGCCATGACGAATCCCAAAGTTATTTTTGCTGGCACGCCGGAATTTGCGGTTGCCTCCCTCAAGGCACTTGTCGAAAGTGGCTTCGTGCCCGTTGCCGTCCTGACACAGCCAGACCGACCTGCCGGTCGCGGTAAGCGTCTTACACCGAGCCCGGTGAAAGAATACGCAATCCGGCAGCACATCCCGGTCATGCAACCGGCGACTTTACGCGATGCAGAAGTTGTTGCGGAACTGCAGGCGCTTCGGCCGGATATCCTGGTCGTTGCCGCGTATGGCCTGATATTGCCGCAGGAGGTGCTCGATATTCCGCCCGCCGGTTGTCTGAACGTGCATGCCTCGCTGTTGCCGCGCTGGCGAGGTGCCGCGCCGATACAAGCGGCCATACTCGCGGGCGATGTCGAGACGGGTGTATGCCTGATGTCCATGGAAGCGGGGCTCGACTCCGGGCCGGTCTATGTCAGTGAGGCGGTGTCGATCGGCGAGCATGAGACCGCCGGTGATTTGCATGATCGACTTGCCGGTATTGGCGCCGCCCTGCTGGCCAGACACCTCGGCGATATCATTGATGGCGCACTCGAAGCCAGACAGCAGGACCACAAGTTCGCCAGTTACGCGCCGAAGATCAAAACAGCCGACGCGGAAATCGATTGGCGACGGCCGGCCGTGGAACTGGATCGCCGGGTGCGAGCGTACAATCCCGTCCCGGGCGCATGGTTCATGCTCGATGAGGTCCGCATCAAATGCTGGAAATCGCGATGCCTGGCGGGAGTTGATGCGGCGCCAGGCACTGTCGTGGGGGCCGGCAATGACGGCATCACCGTATCCTGCGGTGAAGGTGCGCTGCTGATCGATTCGCTGCAGCGGCCTGGCAGGCGTGCCGTAACCGCCGGCGAGTTCTCATCGCAGGTCGATCTTGTCGGTCGGGTTTTGTGAGCGGCATCAGAAGGGGTGCAAGGCTGCGGGCGACGGCGGCGCAAATCGTTGATGCCGTCGTCAGCGACGGCCGCTCGCTCGATGCGGCGCTGCGCGCGAGCGAAGATCGTGTTGCTGCGGATGATCGCGCATTGCTGCGTCTGCTTTGCTATGGGGTTTTGCGACACTACTGGCGGCTGCAATTCTGGATCGAGGCGTTGCTCGACCGACCGCTCAAGCCTGGCGACCGCGTCGTCAATGCACTCCTGGCGGTCGGCCTCTATCAGCTCAACGATACTCGTATACCGGATCACGCAGTCGTCTCGCAAACCGTTGAAGCAGCGCGATCGTTGCGTCGACCGAAGCTCGCGTCACTGATCAATGCAATATTGAGACGCGCGCTGCGCGACCGGATTTTCGACACGCTGCCGTCAAATGAGTGTGCGCTGCATGATCATCCAGAGTGGTTGCTTGACGTGCTGAAGACCGACTGGCCCGATGACTGGCGCGATATCGTCGCGGCTAATAATGCCCGTGCGCCGATGTGGCTGCGGGTGAACCCGGCAGCGACATCGGCGCCGGAATATGCCGAACAGCTTGCGGCGCAGGAGATAGCGTGCGAGCTTTTGGCTGCAGCGCCACAGGCCGTGCGGCTGACCGAGCCGCGGCCTGTCGATAACCTGCCGGGCTTTGCGAGCGGGCACGTGTCCGTGCAGGATGCGGCCGCGCAGCTGGCGGCGGCGTTGCTGATCGATGGCACGAGAGGCCGGGTGCTGGATGCCTGCGCGGCGCCGGGCGGCAAGAGCGGGCACCTGCTCGAACTCGGCGGAGACCGAATCGACCTGACCTGCGTAGACAGTGACGAGATGCGACTCGGCACTGTCGCGGCGAATCTCGATCGACTGGGCTTCGATGCAACCCTTATCGCCGCCGATGCATCGAAACCTGAGGAATGGTGGGATGGTTCGCCGTTCAATGCCATCCTGCTCGACGCGCCGTGTTCAGCCAGTGGCGTGATTCGCCGCCACCCGGACATCAAGCTATTGCGGCGTGCGTCGGATGTTTACAAGGGTGCGGCCTTGCAGGCTCGCCTGCTGGCGGCACTGTGGCCGTTGCTGGCGGTGGATGGGCGTCTTTTGTATGTGACGTGCTCCGTCTTTGCGGCGGAGAACGATGCGGTCGTGGCACGCTTTCTGCGGGAGACCGGGGATGCACGGGAATATGACTTGTTGCAAAATAACAACATCCGCGATCTAATGCGGAGCAAGACCTGTGGCTACCAGATTCTGCCCGGAACGGCAGGTATGGATGGCTTTTACTACGCAGGTCTTGTGAAGGTCTCCTGAAGAAACGATGTCGCGCGCATTCATCAACAGCCACAGCCAACGGAGCACGACGAGGTCACGTTGTCTGAGCGCTATTGCGGCCTTGTGTCTGCTGGTTCAGCCGGCCTCGGCACAGGATAACGTCGATCGGCCAGGCTATTTCGAGGTGCGCTCGGCGTCATCGCAGCTGCTGGACGGTGTGCATACGCTCGATGCGCGGCTGCAGCTCGTGCTCAGCAGCGAAGCGCTCGACGCTCTGGCGAGCGGTGTCGCGCTCACGATCGAGTTACAGATCGAAATGATTCGCGTGCGGCGATTTTACATGGACGACGTAGAAGCCGAGCTGGCGGTCAGGTATGAACTCGAGTATCGGCCGCTGAGTCAACGATATATCGTCAGAAATCTAAACAGTGGTGACCAGGATTCCTTCGCAACACTCTACTCCGCGCTGAACAGCCTCGGTCGGGTGCAGGGACTGCCAATTATTGACGACGCGCTACTGGAGGCGGATCGGGTCTACCGCATTCGGCTACGCGCAATGCTCAATACTCAGCAATACCCTGCGCCGCTCCGATTGCTCTTCTTCTGGCGCGACCAGTGGCAGTTACAAAGCGAATGGTTTGAATGGTTGCTAGAGCGATAAAACGGGTTGCATATACAGTTCTGGCTGCGGCTGGCGTAGGCCTTGTTCTTGTCGCGCTGTTTTTGCTCAGCCGCACCGCGCAAAACTCGGACGACTTTAATCGTTTGCACAACGTCATACTTGCGATCAATGTCGCGGGCGTCGTTGTTTTGTTCGTCTTTCTCGTCGGCAATCTGTCACGGTTATTACGCGAGTACCGGACGCACGTACCAGGAGCGAAACTAAAGGCACGTATTGTCGGCATGTTCGTCGGCCTCGCCGTACTGCCATTGCTCGTCGTATTTTATTTCTCTATCCAGTTCATCAATCGCGGTATCGATACATGGTTTAACGTCGAAGTCGAGGCAGGCCTGGAAAATGCTCTCAAGTTGAGTCGCGCTGCCCTTGAGATGCAGATGCGCCAGCATCTGTATTCTACCCAGCAGATTTCGCAACGCCTGAGTGATGTCAGCGAGCGGCAGTTGATTTTCGAACTCAGCATGATGCGCCGCGAAAGTGGCGCCAGCGAAATTACGATTTATGGAGCAAACAATCGAATTCTGGCGACGAGCTCGGACAGCTCGTCGGCGAGCTTGCCCAGACCCCTGGCTGAAGAAGTGCTGTTGCAGATGCAGCAGGACAGACCTTACGTCGCATTGGATCCCGACGACTTCGAGATTCGCACAGCCGTACTTTTCACCAGTCGCGGTCGCGCCGACCCGATCGGCGTATTACAGGCACACTTCCCGGTGACGGAGCGGCTTGCTCGCATGGCGAATAGTGTCGACACTTCGTACCGAGAGTATCAACAGCTCGTATTTCTTCGCAAGCCGCTGAAGAGCACGTTCACGCTGACATTGACGGTTGTCCTGATGCTCAGCCTGTTATCGGCCATCTACGGCGCCTTCGTGCTGTCGCGTCGTCTCGTCGCTCCGATTCAGGATCTCGTGGCCGGTACGCGAGCGGTCGCCGAGGGAGACTTCGATACACGACTGCCAACGCCGACACGCGATGAAATCGGGTTCCTGATCAGCTCATTCAACGATATGACACAGCGGCTCGCGACTGCACGACGCGAGGCGAGTTTGTCGCAGGCGCTGGTGGAAGCCGAACGAACTAACCTGGAGGTGATTCTGGCAAGATTGTCAACCGGTGTACTGGCGCTTGAGTCAGATCTGCGAATACGCACAGCAAACCAGGCATCCGGCGCGATTCTCAGCGTCGATCTCGAGAGCAGGACGGGCGAATACCTGCCCGATGTTGCGAAGGGTCAATCGCTGCTTGAACAGTTCGTCGATGTGGCGCAGGTGCATCTCAGGGCTGGCGAAACCGAGTGGCGCGAGCAAATTGTGTTGCGTGGTGAGGTCGGTCGGCGCGTATTGACCTGCGCCTGCACAACGCTGCCCGGGGACGAAAGTCATTCCGCCGGCTATGTCATCGTTTTTGACGACATCACGGCGCTGCTGCAGGCACAACGCGATGCCGCCTGGGGCGAGGTTGCACGACGCCTGGCGCACGAGATCAAGAATCCATTGACCCCGATTCAGTTGTCCGCTGAACGAATGCGGCGCAAGTATCTCGACACCATGCCCGAAGAGGACGCGCAAATCCTTGATCGGGCAACGCACACGATCGTGCAGCAGGTCGAGGCGATGAAAGAGATGGTCAATGCATTCAGCGATTATGCGCGTGCGCCGGACATCGAGCTCGGGATCTTCGACATGGACAAGCTCGTGCACGAGGTTGTCGATCTTTATCGTGCGCAGGAAAGCGGCATCGACATCGTACTGACGTCCGACCCGACCATGCCGATGATCGAGGCGGACATGGGCCGGATCCGGCAAATTCTGCACAACCTGATTCGAAATGCTACCGAGGCACTCGAGAACACGGCGAATGGGCGCATCGATTTGCATGTCAGTGCTGCTGAAATAGACGGAGTCGACGTCGTGCAAATCAGGGTTGAGGACAACGGTCCTGGCTTTGAAGAGGGCTCGCTCAGCCAGGTGTTCGATCCCTACGTGACGACGAAACCGAAAGGCACGGGTCTCGGGCTCGCTATCGTCAAGAAACTGGTCGAGGAACATCTTGGTTCGATCAGAGCTTATAACCATACGGAGGGCGGCGCAGTGATCAGTCTTCGATTGCCGCTCAATGAAGCAGCGCGTGAAGCGATAATTACCAAGGCGCCGGCCCGTGCTGACTTGAGGAGGGAAAGAGGGTGAGCAGTTCTCATGTATTGGTAGTTGATGATGAGGCCGACATTCGCGCCTTGATTCAGGACATCTTGTCCGACGAGGGCTACGGCGTGGTTGTAGCGGCGGATGCGGCCGAAGCGCGCAGGGCGCGGGCAGATGAGAAGTTTGATCTGATCCTCCTGGACATATGGATGCCGGATACCGACGGCATTACGCTGCTACGAGAATGGTCCGAGAACGGTGACCTGACTTGCCCGGTGGTGATCATGTCGGGCCATGGCACTGTGGATGCAGCCGTCGAAGCGACACGACTCGGCGCGTTCGACTTTGTCGAAAAGCCGCTGTCGCTTGCGAAGCTTTTGCGCACCGTCGAGGCGGCGCTGGAATCAGCGGACAAGCCATCAGCAGGTGCGCGCAGAATACTGCCGTCATTGCTGGCACCCGTCGGCCGAAGCGCGCAGATGCAGGCGCTGCGTGAAAAGGTGCAGCAGTACGCAGGGCACGATGAGTCTGTATTGCTAAGTGGTGAACCGGGAGCGGGGCGAGGGGCGTTTGCGCGCTATTTGCACGCATTGAGTTCGCGCGCTGATGAGCCGCTGGTGAGTGTAACGGCCGCTTCGCTTACGGAGGGCAGCGCCGAAGAACAGCTGCTTGGACGCGAACAGAACGGGGAAATTTACGCGGGCGCGTTCGATCGAGCGGCTAACGGCACGCTGGTTATCGACGAGTTAGGCGACCTCAATAATGCGGCGCAAAAGATACTGCTCGCCGTGATGGAAGACCGGGCTTATCGTCGCATTGGCGGAACCGAGCCCATTAAGCTCAGGGCGCGAGTCGTGGCAAGCGTTGGCGCTGACTACGAAGCGAGAATCGAAGACGGTTCGTTGCGCCGTGACCTCGTCTCACATTTGGGCGTATTGAGTCTCAGGATTCCACCGCTCAGGGACTACTCCGAAGATGTTCCCGAGCTATTGGCGCATTACGTCGACAAGCTGGTAGACGCCGAAGGTCTTTCGTTTCGTCGATTCAGCGTTGCCGCGCAGAATCGACTGCGCAACTACCCATGGCCCGATAACGTACGCGAACTGAAGAACATCGTGAGGCGCCTGTTACTGACCGGTTCCGACAAAGACATCACGCTCGAAGAAGTCGAAGTCGAAATCAGCGCGGGAGCGCCGGCGGACGAACCGTTGGTCAAGCAGGACCTGCTGGCATTGCCGCTGCGTGAAGCACGAGAACAGTTCGAGCGGGCGTATTTGCAACAACAGCTGGTGCTGTGCGAAGGCAAGGTTGGACAATTGGCGAAGCGCGTCGGCATGGAACGAACTCACCTGTATCGGAAGCTGCGATCGTTGGGCGTCGATTTCAAGTCGGTGTCAGCAGAGGATTGAGGGCCGCGAACGACACATTGTTCGTCGTCACGGCTCGCTGCGCTGCGCCTTACTTTCGATGAGCAATATCTCGCTCACGGTCCTGTGGCAACTGTCGGTCTGCCGGTAGTACGCGCCCATCCGGCAGGAAACGGAGGCCCGGGTTGTCGAAGTCCTCGGCGCTGAGGCCGCGCATCAGGTTCAATGCGCGTTGTCGGGGGTCGATGGAGGGTCCGTCGGGTCGCAGTTGAATCGTTGAGATAATCTCGCCCTCGACGAAACGTCCGTCACCATCCAGTGTCGTGACGAGTATTGGTGCGATACCCTTTATTCCGGCAACACTGATTCCGTAGTAGGTGGCGAAGTTGCCAAGACTGTAAGCGATCAGGCGATCCTTATAACGCTCCGCGGCCCGAACGACATGCGGGCCGTGGCCAATGACAAGATCGGCTCCGGCATCAACCATGCATCTCGCGAACAGCACGACATCGCCGCGCGGCTCGCCGTAATACTCTTCTTCGGCGAACGGCAGGTTCCTGGCATTGACGCCTTCAGCACCACCGTGAAACGAAACAATGACGATGTCATGCGTACCGGCGTACTCGGCGACGGTCGCTTCCGCAAGCGCATAGTCGAGCATCATATTTGAGTCTTTTGTGACGGCGTAGGCGAGCACAGCTACCTGCAGGCCGTTGACGACGAGGCTCGCAAAATCGCCCTCTCGACCGGTGTGGTGGATACCCACCGCATCAAGCGCCGCCATCGAGGAGCTGCGGCCTTCCTCGCCAAAATCACGCGCATGATTATTCGCGAGACTCAACACATCGAAACCGGCGTCGCGGTAATAGCGCGCATAGCGCGTTGGGGAGCGGAACAGATAGCAGGCGTTCGGGTCTTTACATGTCTTGGCCGGTTCGCCCCCATCAACAAGAACACCCTCGAGGTTGCCGAAAGCCAGATCAGCCGACGACAGGACGGCTGTCACGTCAGCCAGAAAGCCTGCGCCGTCGTCGTCAGGCAGATGATTCCGGGGATAGTCGGTGCCCAGCATCATGTCGCCAACCGACGCAATGCTGATCCGCATCAAACTCTTGTCGGGTTTGGCAGGCGGTATTGGCGCAGACGGTCGCGGCATCGCCGGCTCGACCTTCTTTACTGGCGCCGGTGCTTCATCGGGCGGAGCGGTCGCGCAGCCAGCGAGCGCAGCCAGCGCCAGCAAAGCCATGATCGCCGCAGACTTAGTCACCGAGCCTGATGCGAAGTACGTCAATCTGCGCGGAGCGCAGGCGACTGCGCAGCGTGTTGAGTTCGCCAAGATCGTTGGTTGGACCAATACGTACACGGTGATACGTCTTGTCGTCAATTGTGACGCGTTGTATCTGCGACTCGATGCCGTGCAAGGCCAGCTCGGCACGCCGCCGATCGGCATCCGCATAGGCTGAGAAGGACCCCGCCTGCAATACATAGAGACCGGGTTCCAGGACAGCCTTGGGCTCAACGTCGGCGGCGACATCGGTTTCCTGCTCCGGAATGATAACCTCGAAGTTCGGCAACATGTCATAGAAGGTAAAGCGCTTTTCCGACGGTGCGGCTTCCTGCTTGTCACCCGCGACACCTTCTCCGTTGTCATCCAGGGAGTTCTGCAGGCTGGCCGGTTGCACCGCGGCTGGTTGCGCTGTGATTGCTGGCTTGCGGTCCTTAACGTAAACCGCAAAAGCAACAGACAGCCCGAGCGACAGTCCGAACAGCATCCACAGCCAGCCGGGATACCCCTGATTCTTCGTCGACCGGCGGCTCGAGTGGCGGCGTTTGCGTTTCGCCATTACATGGTCTCCGGCGCGGATACACCAAGAATTGCGAGGCCATTGGCGATAACGATCTGCGTCGCACGAATCAGCAAGAGTCGCGCGTTGCGCTGCTTGTCATCATCGACTATGAACGCGTGGGCGTTGTAGTAGGTGTGAAAATCGTTCGCCAGGTCCCGGAGGTAGTGCACCAGATGTTGCGGCGCACGATTGTTTGCGGCGAGGTCAATGACCTCCGGGTAACGGCTCAGCGTCGTCATCAGCGCTTTTTCCTGCGGTTCCGTCAGTAGCGCAAGGTTTTCGCTGCCACTTGGCGTATCCCATTCAAGCGATCTTTCCGCGAGTTGCCGGAATACGCTGGCGATACGGGCATGTGCATACTGAATGTAGTAGACCGGGTTATCATTTGACTCCGATTTGGCGACATCGAGATCGAAGTCGAGATGCTGGTCGTTGGATCTGGACACATAGAAGAACCGTGCCGCGTCGTTTCCAACTTCGGCCCGAAGCTGTCGCAACGTGTCGAATTCTCCTGAACGCGTCGACATCTGCATTCGCTGGTTACCCCGATACAGCGCAACGAACTGCATGAGTTCTACTTCGAGATCCTCAGCGGCGTAGCCCATCGCTGCCAGACCACCCTGAACACGGGTTACATAGCCGTGATGATCGGCGCCCAGGATGTCGATCAGGTGATCGAAGCCCCGCTCGCGCTTGTCGAAGTGATAGGCAATATCGGATGCGAAATAGGTCTTGTTGCCGTTCTCGCGAACCACGACGCGGTCCTTCTCGTCGCCGAAGTCCGTGGCGCGAAACCACGTTGCTCCATCCTCTTCATAGAGCATGCCTCGCTGCTCGAGCACGGCCAGCGCCTCGTCTATGCGATTGCTCGTCGTCAGGCTTTGCTCGGAGTACCAGCGATCAAAAGTGACGCCGAACTCAGCCAGGTCCTCCTCGATATCCGCCCGAATCGATTCCAGAGCCTGTTGTCGAATGTGATCGAAGCCATCGGCACCCAGCGCGTCCTTCGCCGTCTTGATGAGCGCCTCAATGATTGCCTCCTTGTCGTCTTCGGGCAGGCCGTGCACCAGCCGTTCGGCGTCGACAACGGAACAGGCTTCGGTATTTATGCTGTCGGCAATGTCGCGAATATAGTCGCCGTGATAGCCGGCTTCGGGAAATGAAATGTCTACTCCCTGTGCTTCGAGCCAACGCAGCCAGACACTGACTCCAAGTATGTCCATCTGACGTCCCGCATCGTTGACGTAATACTCGCGTTCCACCGGGTAGCCTGCCGCCTCGAGCAGGTTGCCCACGGTCGCACCATAAGCCGCATGTCGCCCGTGGCCTACGTGCAGCGGGCCGGTGGGGTTTGCGGAAACGAATTCGAGCAATATGCGCGGCGCTTTTCTGGCTGGTTGCCGGCCATAGCGGGTCCCTTGATCAAGCACGGTGAGCAATTCGCGATGCAACGCCACGGCGCTAAGGTGGAAGTTGATAAAGCCCGGGCCCGCGATCGCAATCTCGTCGACCAGCTCGCTATCAGCGAGATTCTCGATAATCTTCGCCGCGATATCACGCGGGCTCATTCGCGCCGGTTTTGCAAGGCGCATGGCGATGTTGGAGGCAAAGTCACCGTGGCTGGGATCACGTGTTCGCTCGACTGTGCTGGCAACGGCAATATCGGCGGACGCGTCAGCCAGTTCCGGCAGCGTGGCCAGAGCGTTCTCAAGAAGGTGTGCGACTATGGATTTCATTGGAGTATTCCGGGTCAGAGCCCTTTATGACAAAAAGCCTCTGACCCCGGTGGTTGTTCGGCCCCGATTTGCGAGGCGGCAATTCTACAGTGATTAGTTGATGCTGTCGGCTAAAACAGCTCAATCGGATCCACATCGATGGACCAGCGCACCTTGCGTGCCGCGGTGTCGTTTTCGAGTGCCGGCCGCAACCTGCCGAGCACTGCGTGCAGTGCTTTGCGGTCTGCGCTTTGCAGTAACAACTGCGCGCGGTAGCGTCCCGCCCTGCGAGCCATTGGTGCGTCGACCGGCCCGAGTACCCGCAGCTGACCGACCTGATACGACTCAATTCGCCGCCTCGTGTTTTCGAGAAATGCATGCGCGTCGTGCTTTTGGTGGGCAGCAGATCGAATCAATGCGAGTCTCGTGAAGGGCGGCCAGCGAGTCGCTTCACGTTCGGCGAGAGCATCATTCGCGACCTGTCCGTAACCGCCATTGATCAGGCGTTGCCAGAACGGGTTATCCGGAAACGCCGTCTGAATTATCACCTCGCCCTGGCGACTTTCGCGACCGGCGCGACCCGCGACCTGGACAATGGACTGTGCGAGACGCTCGGCGGAACGAAAATCGGTACCGAACAGTCCCTGGTCCGCGTTGACGATACCGACCAGCGTCAGCTGCGGAAAATGATGGCCCTTCGAGAGCATCTGTGTACCGACGAGAATGTCGGCACCGCCTTGCTCGGCGAGTGCCAGCGCTGCGTCGATGGCGCCCTTCTTTTGCGTGCTGTCGCTGTCGATGCGTTCAATTCGGTGGTCGGGGAAATGCTCACACAGCGCTTGCTCGAGTCTCTGCGTACCTTCGCCCAGCGGTCGAACCTCCGAGCCGCAGGCCGAACAGCTTGTGTCGAGAATTCTGGTCGCACCGCAGTGGTGACAGCGCAGCTGCTTGTCTTTTGCGTGCACGGTCATGCGCGAGTCACAACGCTCACACTCGGAGACGTGGCCGCAGCTCGCGCAAATCAGAGTTGGCGCAAAGCCACGACGATTCAGAAAAATCAGGGCCTGCCCACCTGCGAGCAAATGTTGCCTGATGCTTTTCAGCAACACATCACTCAGTCCATCACTTGCCGCAGCGCGGCTTAGATCGACAAGCCGGAGTGTCGGTGGTTTTGCACCGCCGGCGCGCTCCGGAAGCACGACGCGCTGGAAATTGCCCGCAGCGCAATGCTGCAGCATCTCGAGTGTGGGTGTCGCCGAGCCCAGCACCACAGCAATGTCGTGATGCTTGGCGCGCGCAATGGCCAGATCGCGGGCGGAGTAACGCAAGCCTTCTTGTTGCTTGAAGGAATGATCGTGTTCTTCGTCGATCACGATCAGCCCGACGTCCGGCAGCGGCGTGAATATTGCGGAGCGGGTGCCGACGACGAGCTTTGCCGCGCCCGAACGGGCACTGCGCCAACTCGAAAGGCGCGCCGTATCCGTCAACCGGGAGTGCAGGACTGCTGGAGCTACACCGAGTCGACTCGACAAGCGCGACACAAGCTGAGGCGTCAGGCCAATCTCGGGCACCAGCACGAGCACCTGCTTGTCATGGTCGAGTACCTCTCGCATCAGCTGCAGGTAAATTTCGGTCTTGCCGCTACCTGTGACACCGTCGAGCACGAAGACTTCAAAGCCCTTCGCCTTGCGAATCGAGCTGAGGGCCTGGCGCTGATATTCGTCCAGTTCCGGCCCCGGCTCACCCGGGCAGGTCGCGGCGGGTTGGGCCTCATCGGCCACGGCTTCGAAGCGACTGATCAGGCCCTTTTCGAGCAGTGTCTTCGCCGCGCGGCGCCAGTTTGGCAGCTGCTCTGTCAGAGACTCGACATCGATGCCGTTGCCGCCGGCATCGCGCAGCAAATCGAGTAACTCCGCCTGTCTGGGCGCGCGTTTCGCAAGCATGCCGCTGTCGACCGATTCGCCTGCATCGGTGATGGCGACGCACGCCACGCGTGGGTAAAGTGCCTTGCCCTGCCGCAGCAGAGTCGGCAGAGCGGCGGCCACTACTTCGCCTATCGGATGGTGGTAGTAGTTACTCGCAAATCGAATGAGCCACAGGTCGTCGTCACCGAGCAACGGCTTGTCATCCAGCGTCGCAAGGCTATGGCGCATCTTCGACGCCGGCAACTCGCTGCTGTCACTGTGCGCCATGACGACACCAACCTGGCGGCGCCGGCCAAAGGGCACAAGCACGCGGCTGCCGGGTGGCGCCGGAGCCCCGCGGTCAGCCGGCAAATAGTCGAATTCGCGCGACAACGGCACATTGATGGCAACCTTGAGGATGCAGGTACTGGTCACGAGCGATTACTTGACATAATAAAATTCGACTTGTTGACGATAGATGTCAACCGGGCATCCGGCAGGGCGTTAAATCTATGTGACACGGTAGTTCACCTCGTGATGGAGTCAAGAGGACCCGGAAGATGGATCTTGTCGGCATGTTGACATGGAGTGGTACCGCATGAACGCCGCGGCTGGTGTTTTTGCGGTATCGTGCACTCGCGAGCAATCGACGGGGGCGGGGACGCTGCAACGCGAACAGCAACTCAATCAGTTCTTGGCTGACGTGGAGCGGCGGGCTTTGCGGATTGCCGAGATTGCGGTTCGTGACCGGGATGAAGCGCTCGATCTGGTGCAGGAGGCTATGATCAAGCTGGCACGGAACTACGCCGATCGCCCGGGGGATGAGTGGACGCCATTGTTTTACAGAATATTGCAAAATGGAGTTCGTGACTGGCATCGCCGTCAAAAGGTCAGGAATCGTGTGATGGTGTGGTTTGGGCGCGGCACATCCAGCGAGGATGATTACGATATCGCCGCGAACACGCCGGATCCGGCGGGCCGGGCACCGGACGTTGAGTTGCAGACGCATGAAGCCATGCAACACCTGGAAGCATCGCTGCATGAACTGCCGGGGAGACAACGCGAGGCTTTTATGCTGCGCACATTTGAAGGGCTTGATGTTGCGGGAACCGCCGTTGCGATGGGGTGCAGTGCCGGCAGCGTCAAGACACACTATTCCCGGGCGGTACATGCGCTGCGGAATAAGTTGGGAGACCACTGGCAATGAATGAACCAGGAAATGAAGAGCGCATCGCCAGGCAGGCGAAGGAACTCTTTGATGACAGCGTCGAGACGCTCGACGCGGCGACCTTGTCGCGCCTTAACCGGGGCAGGCATAAGGCGTTGGCAGAACTTCAAAAACCCGCCGGCATTATCAAGTGGGGCGGATGGCTGCCGGCAACGGGTGTTGCGGCCGCTGTGCTCGTGACGGTTCTGGTCGTGCGCGGTACTGCGGATCTGGACCTGATGGAGGAGACGGTAACGGCGTCAGATTTCGAGATGTTGCTCGAGGAAGATAGTCTGGAAATGTTTGAAGATCTCGAGTTCTACGCCTTGCTCGACGAGGTAGATCTGGAAGCGAATGGCGATGTCGGCTAGCAGGTCGGCACTGATCGGTTCGTTGTTGCTGGGCTGCGGTGTGGTGCTCGCCGCGGATGATGAAGTTCCCGACGTGGCATTTCTGGAGTACCTGGGACTTTGGGAGGAATCGGACGAGGATTGGTTGATTTTTGATGAACCGATCACAGCCGATGCGGAAAAACGGAGCGATCCCGTGCCGGAAGGTAAAGAATCGACGGAGAAGACAGATGAGAGCTAGGACTATTTTGGCTATCGCACTGCTCATGTTTGCAGGCCTCGCTGTGGCCGACGAGGAAGGCGTTGCGTGGGAAAGCCTGAGCGAGGAGCAACAGCGTGTGCTAAGTGGCTTCTCGGATGACTGGGACAACCTGGCGCCGGAGCGGCAGGCAAGGTTATCAATGGGCGCAGATCGCTGGGCGAGCATGACGCCCAAGCAACGAACCGCTGCCCAGGAACGCTTCAGGAAGTGGAACAGTCTGCCGCCGGATCGCAGAGAGAAGATTCGTGACCGCTACCAGGTGTATCGCGAGATGGCACCTGATGAGCAGAAGCGCGTAAGAGACAATTTCCGCCGCTACCAGAGAATGCCGCTGGAGCGCCGGCAGATGCTGCGCGATCGCTATCGCGACATGTCTCCCGAGCAGCGCAAGCGGCTTCGAGAGCGACTGACGGACAGGCCGCGCACCACAAGCCGGGATTAGCCGGCTTCGCCCGCATCTAAGTAGAAATCCCGGTTCGACCCCGAATACCGATGTTGTTAGAGTACGCCCGTCCTACGGGAGGCTAAGCAATGAAGATCGGTGTACCAAAGGAGATTCACAAGGGTGAACGGCGCGTAGCGACGACGCCTGATGTAGCATCTCAGTTAATCAAGATGGGTTTTAGCGTCGCTGTCGAGACAGGCGCTGGTGCCGCGGCGAGCTACTCGGACGCGGCCTTCGAGAACGCGGGTTGCGAGATAGTGGCAACGGCGGCCGAACTCTGGTCGCAGGCGGACCTGGTTCTAAAGGTGCGAGCGCCGGAGGACGGCGAGGAAAAGCTGTTGCGGGCAGATCAGATCCTGATCAGTTTTCTCGCTCCCGGGCAGAACCCCGAGCTACTCGGACAACTCACTGACAGTGGCGCTACCGCCCTGTCGATGGACAGCGTGCCGCGTATCTCGCGAGCACAGAAGATGGATGCGCTTAGCTCCATGGCCAATATCGCGGGATACCGTGCGGTCGTTGAAGCGGCACAACACTTCGGGCGGTTCTTCACAGGCCAGATAACGGCAGCCGGCAAGATACCTCCCGCAAAGGTGCTGGTGATCGGCGCGGGCGTGGCCGGGTTGTCGGCGATCGGTGCCGCAAAAAGCATGGGCGCCATCGTGCGCGCTTTCGATACTCGCCCCGAGGTAAAAGAGCAGGTCGAGAGCATGGATGGTGAATTCCTGATGCTCGATTTCGCAGATGAAGACGGCACGGGTGAAGGCGGCTATGCCAAAGTGATGAGCGACGAATTCATCGCGGCTGAAATGGCGCTCTTCGCAGAGCAGGCCAAGGAAGTCGACATCATTATTACAACGGCGTTGATTCCCGGAAAACCCGCGCCGAGACTCGTTACGGCAGAAATGGTCAGCATGATGAATGATGGCAGTGTCATCGTTGATCTTGCCGCCGAAACGGGAGGCAACTGCGAGCTGACAGAAGCAGACAAGGTTGTGCAGCGAGACGGCGTATCCATCATTGGTTACACAGATTTGCCGAGTCGGCTGGCCACGCAATCGAGCCAGTTATACGCCACCAACCTGCGCCATCTGATCGCCGAGCTGTGTCCTGAGAAGGACGGCAATATCGTCGTCGATATGGAAGACGAGGTTATTCGTGGCGCGACCGTATGCAAAGATGGCGAGACAACCTGGCCGCCACCCGCGCCCAAGCTTTCGGCGGCACCGCCGCAAGCGGCAGCGCCGGCCCCGGCGCCCGCTGTAAGCGCAGGCAAGAAGTCGGTGGCGGGACCCGTCATCGCGATGGTGATTGGCGCACTGGCCCTGTTAGCGCTCGGCGCTGTTGCGCCGCCGTCATTCATGGCGCACTTCACGGTCTTCGTGCTGGCCTGTTTTGTCGGTTACATGGTTATCTGGAATGTCACGCCGGCGCTGCACACTCCGCTAATGAGTGTGACGAATGCGATATCGAGCATCATCGTGATCGGCGCACTGTTGCAGATCAGCTCAACAGACACAGTGATCATGTGGATCGCTGCAGCCACGGTATTGATAACGAGCATCAATATTGCAGGCGGCTTTGCCGTCACTCGGCGCATGCTCGAAATGTTCAGGAAGTGAGATTCAGATGAATAGCGCTGGCATCGTAACAATGTCGTATATCGCTGCGACGGTCCTTTTCATTCTCGCCCTCGGCGGACTTTCCAATCCGGAAACGGCACGTCGAGGAAACTGGTACGGCATAGCAGGCATGGCAATCGCGCTGCTGGCGACCATCCTCGGAGTCGTTACACAGCAATACGTGACCCTCATTGTTGCGTTGCTGATCGGTGGCAGCATTGGCCTGATACTGGCGCGTCGCGTACAGATGACCCAGATGCCCGAGCTTGTCGCCATCCTGCACAGCCTCGTCGGACTTGCGGCTGTCATGGTCGGTTTCGCCAGCTTCATGGATCCGTCCGCACATTTCGAGGGTGTGGAACACACGATTCACAACATCGAGGTTTATCTCGGCATCCTCATTGGTGCGGTCACCTTTTCGGGATCGGTCATCGCGTTCGGCAAGTTGAGTGCCCGCATCAGCGGCACTCCACTGACCCTGCCCGGACGGCATTTGTTCAATCTCGGGCTGTTGATTGCCGCGATATGGTTTGGTCGCGAGTTCGTGCTGCAAGCGGCCGCAGGCGGTGGACTCGAGCCCCTGATCATCATGACGGTCATCGCGCTGATCTTCGGCATTCACATGGTGATGGCGATCGGCGGAGCAGACATGCCCGTGGTTGTCTCGATGCTGAACAGCTACTCCGGTTGGGCGGCCGCCGCGACGGGATTCATGCTCAGCAACGACCTGCTGATCGTAACGGGCGCGCTGGTCGGCTCGAGCGGTGCAATTCTCAGCTACATCATGTGTCGTGCGATGAACCGAAAATTCCTCGCGGTGATCGCAGGCGGATTCGGTACGGGTGGTGGCACAGTTGCCAGCGTTGGCGGCGAACAGCAGGGCGAAGTCGTACCAATCGACGCCCAGGAAACCGCAGCTCTGCTCGCTGGTGCAAGAGAAGTGATGATCGTCCCGGGGTACGGCATGGCGGTCGCCCAGGCACAGCACATTGTTTACGAGATCACACGCGCTCTGCGCGATAGCAAGGTCAACGTGCGTTTCGGCATTCACCCAGTCGCCGGACGTATGCCGGGACACATGAATGTTCTGCTTGCCGAAGCGAAGGTGCCGTACGATATCGTCTTCGAAATGGACGAGGTCAATGAAGACTTCCCCAACGTCGATGTGTCGATCGTAATTGGCGCGAACGACATCGTGAATCCATCGGCACAAGAAGAGCCCGACAGCCCGATTGCGGGGATGCCGGTGCTCGAGGTGTGGAAAGGCAAGACGACAATCGTGCTGAAACGCAGTATGGCGACGGGCTATGCCGGTGTGCAGAACCCATTGTTCTTCAAGGAGAACACGCGGATGTTGTTCGGCGACGCCAAAGACAGCCTCGATGCGGTGTTCAAAGCATTGTGACGAATCGTATTGCTTTTTGACACGCGATCGGCAAACTTAGGAAGCATACAGTCGCGCAGGGCGCGATGAGGCTTACCGATGCTTGCAGGAATCGCTTCCGATATCTCGCAGCAGGTGCTGCGAACGGATGTAGCTGGGATGCCACTCGAGTGGATTGACTACCGGGAGGCGGTCCGGCTGTACCATGCCGATCAGGTCGCCTATCAGACCGGAACGCTCCTCTACACCGTCTTTGGCGGATACAGCAGCATCGACGGTACCCGCAGCAAGGTCGACGTCAACTCGATCATCGCCACGCATGGCACGAGTCAGGGTCTTTCCCGCAATCGCGACAAGTATGTTCCCCCACTCAATAATCGAACGCTGTTCAAGCGCGATGCAAACCTGTGCCTGTATTGCGCGATGCGCTATCCGACTCGTGACCTGACTCGCGATCACATCACGCCGATCTCGAAGGGTGGTGGCGACACCTGGAATAATGTCGCGACGGCCTGTCGCCGCTGTAACAATTACAAAGGCGGGCGCACACCTGAGCAGGCGGCCATGCAGTTGATCGCTGTTCCGTTCACGCCCACGTACGCTGAGTACATCTATCTCAAGGGGCGCCGGGTTCTCGCTGATCAAATGCAGTATCTGCTTGCACACATTCCGCGCTCGAGCCCGCTACACGCGCGATTGAGCGGCCATCTCGCCGACGGCAAGGAAATCGTCGACGTTCACTTTCATGAATAACGGTGCCGATCTCGAGCGGGGTGTCTGCTGCGCGAAGTAAAGCGCAGCGAAGCGAGCCGTGAGTGAAGCAAATGCCCCGCTCGTGTATCCGCGTGGCTATACTTGGGTGTAATGCAATATCTCATCGACGCGAGTGTTTACGTGTTTCGGGCCTACTACTCGATGCCCGAGGATATGGTTGACGGTGACGGCAACCCCATCAACGCTTTGTACGGATTCTGCAGGTTCCTCGGCGACTTCATGGAGCAGGTCAATCCGGAACACATCGCCGTGCTCTTCGATGAGAGTCTTTCGAAGTCTTTTCGTACGGAAATCTATCCCGAGTACAAGGCCAATCGAGACCCGGCACCCGAGGACCTCAAGCGCCAGTTTGGTCAGTGCCGGCGCTTCACTCGTGCGCTGGGCATCATGGACTGGGGGAGTCCAAGATACGAAGCCGACGACCTGATCGGGACGCTCGTAGAGCACGGACGGTCTGTCAACCGGCCGTCAACCATCGTCACGCGTGACAAAGACCTGGCCCAGTTATTATCGCCGGACGATGTCTTCTGGGACTTCGCCGGCAAAGGCAAGATCGGTTACGAACAGGTTGTCGACGTGTTCGGCGTGCCGCCCGAACAGATCGCCGACTTTCTCGCGCTCGCGGGTGATGCCGTGGACAACATCAAAGGAGTGCCGGGTGTCGGCAAGAAGACGGCGACGGTGTTGCTGGAAAACTTCGGCAGCCTCGATAGTATCTACGACAATCTCGACAACGTGCATGAAATAAACGTACGTGGATCCAGGACACTGGGTGAGAAACTGGCAAAGCACAAAGACGCGGCATACCTCGCGCGGAGACTGACCGGGATTGCCTGCGATGCGCCGCTCGACGATGCCGAAACGTCGTTGCGGAGATCACGGCCGAAACTCGGCGATATCAATGCACTGTTCGATGAGGCGGATATCGGTACGGCGCTGCGGCGGCAAGCTGAGCGAATATCGGATCTGAGCTGCGATTAGCCGCGCCTTCCGCAAAACCGGCCCTGAATCCGCACTGGCCATGTTTGAGGCCGAGGCGGACGGCCTGCGGGAAATTCAGGCAACGCGGACGATTCGTGTTCCGGAAATACTGGGGTGTGGCATCCAAAATGGCGAGAGCTTTCTCGAGCTCGAGCGCTTTACCTTCGATCGCGCAACGGCGGACACCGAGACAAAACTCGGTGAGCAGTTGGCCAGGTTACATCGTCACACGGCAGAGCGATTTGGCTGGTTTCGCGACAATACGATAGGGCCGACACCGCAGATCAATGGCTGGTCGGACGATTGGGTGGCGTTTTTCCGTGAGAAGCGACTCGACTATCAACTCGAGCTCGCTGCGGCGAACGGTTATGGCGGGGAGGTCAAAGTCCGGGGTAATCGCCTGTCGCGCGAACTGTCCGGATTATTCGAAAACTATGAGCCCGTTGCCTCGTTGCTCCATGGTGATCTCTGGGGTGGCAACTGGGGAAGTGTCAATGGCGAGCCGGTGCTATACGATCCGGCGGTCTATTACGGCGATCGGGAGTCCGATATCGCGATGACAATGCTGTTTGGCGGCTTCGGCCGGCCATTCTACGAAGCGTATGAAAAGAGCTGGCCAATGGCGCCCGGGCACGAACGACGCCTCCGGCTGTACCAGCTGTATCACGTTCTCAATCATCTGAATCTTTTCGGCCGATCGTATCTGAATCGAGCAGTACGCCTGATCGAAGATCTGACCTAGCCAGGGAACTGACTCAGATCGTCGGACTCCTCGACTTCGATCGCTTCACCGAGAAAGTCCTCATCGAATCCATACAGCATCGTTCCTTCGGGCGCTTGCAGGGCAATGAATGCACCCTCGAACCCGGGAAACTTCTGATGTGGTAAATCGTGCCTGGCGATCAACGCACTGATTGCGTCTTTGTCCTGGCAGCGGAAGCACAACGATGGCCCGCCAAGAGCAATACTCTCGGACAGGCCCAGCGGTGCGCCACCGGCATCGAAACGCATGTGAGTTGTCGGTTCTTCCCGCATGCGCAGCAAGTTCGGCGCTACGGAAGCCCAGAAGCGGGCGGCGCGAACAGCGTCGCGGACGGGCAAAGATAGCTCAAACCAGGTTCCGCAAACTGAATCATTATCGAATTGGTCACCGCCGGAAAATGTGCGCGCCTCGAGCATGGTGACCATATGGCCATCGCGATCGGCAAGGCGGAGCTCATTAAACACGTCTTCGTCAAGGCGCATGAAATTGAAATTGAAGCCGTGGTCGGTCATTGCGCGTGCGTGCCTGGCAAGATCCTGTTGCACGAACGAAATCGCCGGTGCATCGAAAACCCGGTCGTGAAGACCGATGCACAATACGCCATCACTGACGACGGCATAACGGTGCGACCAGACTTCGCCGATTTCAAGCTCCGTAAAACCGAGTAGCTTGTAATAGCTGAGTGATTCGAGGATATCCGGAGTGTGTACGCTGAACTCGAGAAAGCGACCCAGGCTGCTCACGATGACGCGCCCATGGCGAGCGCTCGCTGTCGCGACTTGTCCTGTTCGCGAGCAACGTCGCTGGCGCTCCAGTCCGGAGACGACTCGGGCCAGCCACTGATGTGTCTCTCGATCAAGCGGGTTAGAAACGCAACATGATCATCGCGGGCATTGAGCGCCGCAATATAGTTGAGGGAGCCACCGCCTGCCGCGCTGAAAATTTCCGCATTCTGCATCGCGATCTCTTCGAGTGTTTCGAGACAATCGGCGGCAAATCCCGGACAGACAACATCGAGCCGGCCGACGCCCTGGCGGCCGAGTTCGGCGACCGTTTCATCGGTGTAGGGTCGCAACCACTCGGCGCGTCCGACGCGCGACTGAAACGTCACGACCCAATCCTCATTGGCGAGTTCCAGCGATTCTGCTATCAGACGCGCGGTCTTTTGGCACTGGCAGTGATAGGGGTCGCCTTTGAGCAAGGTTTCCCGTGGTACGCCGTGGAATGAGAACAGCAATTTCTCACCGCGGCCGTGTTGCTCCCAGTGCTCACGAATGTTCTGCGCCTGCGCGGCAATGTAGCCGCGCGAATCATGGTAGTGGCTGATAAAGCGAAACTCGGGAACCCAGCGCCAGCTCTGCATCTCGGCAGTGACCGCTTCGAAGACCGATGCTGTCGTTGTGCCTGAGTACTGAGGGTACAGCGGCAGGCAAACGATGCGCCGCGCTCCCTGCGCCTGAAGCCGACCGAGTGCGGCCGGGATAGACGGCTCCCCGTACGACATCCCCAGTTCGACATTGACGGTCCCGGAGATACGAGCGGTCAGTTGCTGGGCAATAGCGTCGCTAATGTCTCGCGAGTGCAGTAGCAGCGGTGAGCCGAATTCGGTCCAGATTTTCTGATAGACCTTTGCGGATCGGGCGGGGCGCACGCGCAGAATGTATCCATTCAGGATGATCCACCACAATGGCCGGGGGACCTCGATTACGCGCGGATCCGACAAAAACTGTTTGAGGTATCGTCGCACGGCTGCCGTCGTCGGCGCGTCGGGCGTGCCGAGGTTGACCAGCAGGACGCCGAGGGACTCGGGCAGCCCATGCTCGTATTGCGGTGTGGATTGGAACGTCGGCATGTGCCTTTCAAGCCATCTCGGACGCGCTAACATTAAACCAAAGGTCGTTCCTGCGCCACCAGGCAGGTCTATAATCCTTTGTCTTGATTGGAAATTGTCACAAGAAGCGAAGCATGAACCCGGAATCTGAAAGTGCTAACAGTCACCCTCCCCTGTGGACTCTGATACGCGATATCGCGGTCCTGCAGGTCAAACTCATCGTTGACGGCGCTCGCGACCTGATACTGGTTCCTGCGTCGCTGATCGCGGGTGTCGTCAGTCTGGTGAGGACAAAGGACGGTAAGCCGGGTCCCGAGTTTTATACCTTGATTGGTGTCGGCAAGCAGAGCGAGCACTGGATCAATCTGTTCGGAGCGCTGAAGAATGCGCCGCCGCAAGTCGTCGAAGAGAATCGCTTTGGTGACGGCGATATCGATCAGGTCGTAGCGCGACTCGAGTCATTCCTTGTCGACGAATACAAGCGAGGTGCGGTCACGTCGCAAGCGAAGGAGCGGATCGAGAAAGCGATGGCGGCCATGCAGCGCCGTCGTAATGAAGACGAACACTGAGATTCGTCTCATTCGCGGACCGAATTACACGGCCATGCCGCTCTTAGGCGGCTTCCATGATCGCAGCGACACCCATGCCGCCAGCCGTGCACACCGATATAAGGCCGCGGCCCGAACCGTTTTCGCTCAGCAGCTTCGCCATCGTCGCGACGATGCGTGCGCCGGTGGCAGCGAACGGATGGCCAATTGCGAGGCTGCCCCCTTTGACGTTGAGCTTGGATAAGTCAATGGGGCCCATCGCCTGGTTACGGCCGAGGCGGTCGCGGCAAAACTGTTCGGACTGCCAGGCCTTCAAGGTTGCGATCGTCTGCGCCGCAAAAGCCTCGTGAATCTCGTAGAAATCGAAGTCCTGCAAGCGCAGGTTGGCGGCCTTGAGCATTTCCGACACGGCATATGCGGGGGCCATCAGCAGGCCCTCGTCATTGACGAAGTTCACGGCGGCGACTTTTACAAAAGTCAGGTAGGCTGATACGGGCAGATTCTTCAGGCGCGCCCAGTCTTCGGACGCAAGCAATACAGCGGCGGCACCGTCGGTCAATGGCGTGCTGTTACCTGCCGTCATTGTCGCGTCTTCGCCCTTGTCAAATACGGGCTTCAATGCCGAGAGTTTCTCGAACGTCGTATCGCGGCGAACATTATTGTCCTCTTCGCAGTCCATGAAGGGTACAACCATGTCCTCGTACCAACCCGCGTCGTAGGCCGCAGCAGCTTTGACATGACTTGCCAACGCAAGTTGATCCTGATGTTCGCGCGGAATCTCCCACTGCTTCGCAGTGATTTCCATGCTTTGGCCCATCGAGAGTCCGGTGCGTGGCTCGGTTACACCAGGGAACGCAGGTTTGAAGTGTGACGGCCGCAGGCGAAACCACGGCAGTATGCGCTGCATCGCAGAACGCGCAGCATAGACGTCCAGGAGAATGGACCGGTAGTCGTCGTTGTATACGATCGGTGCGTCACTGATGGTGTCAGTGCCTCCCGCGATGCCGGAGTCGATCTGTCCAAGCGCGATCTTGTTCGCGATCATCGCGCAGGCCTCGAGGCTCGTGCCGCAGGCGCGCTGCAGGTCAACGCCCGGTGTTTGTGGCGACAGTCCCGCGTCGAGTAAGGATTCGCGCGCCAGATTCCAATCGCGCGAATGCTTGATGACGGCGCCCAGCGCGACATCACCGAGCGTCTGCCCTTTAAGATCGTATTTGTTGATGAGGCCGCCGAGCGCGGCAGCCATCAGGTCCTGGTTGGAACACTTTCGATAAACTGAATGCGACCGGCAAAACGGGATTCGGGAACCCCCGATAACTGCAACTCGATTAGCTCGACCATCGTGCAACATGCGTTTTCTCCGTACAGATCTTGTGGCCTTGTGCGCGCCGTTAACTTTACACGATTCGCCCGCCGGATTCGCCCGCGATAACCGCCCCGCGAAGGGTGCGAATTTGCGCGGCGCTCCCATCTGCCGTCGGGAATGGGATACATTTGCCGAATGTGGAGATCCGAGAATTGGCGCGAGGAAGTCCCGGCGCTTTTTCGTGTCGCCGGGCCACTCATCGTGAATAACCTTGCGGTCATCGGAATGCAATTCGCCGATACGGTCATGGCCGGTCGTCTGGGCGCGGAGTCGCTGGCCGCGGTTGCCGTCGGTGGCAGCGTCTGGTTTCTCGGTTTTACGCTGTGTCTGGGCATCCTGATGGCGATCTCGCCGATCGTGGCACGGCACTATGGCGCTGGTAACCTGCAACTGATCGGTCGTTATACGCGGCAAGGCATTTACATCGCCGTGACTTTCGGCGTGCTGCTGATCATCCTGGCTCACATTCTCGTGGAGCCGGTGCTTGTCGCGATAAGCATCGATCCAGGGTTTCGGGATATTACGGTTGGCTACGTGCTCGCTATCATACCCGGCGCCCCCGCTATATTTGCGTTTCTGGCCCTGCGTTTTACGACAGAGGGAATCGGTCATACGAAACCCATCATGTACACGTCGATTTTCGCGTTGGTGTGCAACGTGTTCCTGAACTATGTGCTGATGTATGGCCACTTTGGTGCCCCGGCGCTCGGTGCGGTTGGCTGTGGCCTTGCGAGCGCAATCTCGATGTGGATCGTCATGTTGTCTCTGGTGATCCACACACTCGCGAGTCGTCGATTCCGGCCGTTAGCGATATTTTCCCGGTGGGAGCCGCCACGGCTGCCGGTGCTAAAAGAAATCGTAGTCCTGGGTGTACCCATCGCATTGACGATCACAGCCGAGGCGGGGCTGTTCAATGCCGTGTCGATCCTGATGGGAACTCGTGGAGCCGCGATTGCGGCTGCGCACCAGATCGCCATCAACTTCTCAGCGACAATGTTCATGATTCCGCTTGCGCTGAATTCTGCTATCACAATTCGTGTCGGGCACGCGCTGGGAGCCGGCAACACCGATGCGGCCCGATTCAGCGGCGCATTGGGTATTTTGATTTGTGGCCTGTTTATGAGCCTCTCTGCGGCATTTCTACTGGTATTTCGCGATACGGTGGTCAGCGTTTATACAAATGACCAGTCTGTTTCGAGTATCGCCATAAGCCTGTTACTGATGGCCGCGGTGTTTCAGGTAGCGGATGGCGTGCAGATAGGCGCAGCGGGTGCGTTGCGCGGATTCAAGGACACCCGGGTACCGATGGTGATCAACATATTTGCCTACTGGGTGCTGGCCTTCCCGCTTGCTTACCTCGCAGCCGTCACATTCAAATCACCTCCAAGCTACGTCTGGGGCGGATTTGTCATCGGTCTCACTGTCGCGGCGATATTGCTGACCTGGCGCTACGCGAGGATTACTCGCAAGTACCTGGCGGACTGACGGCGCTGCTCAGATGCCGGGTTTGATATTGGCGTTGAGACGGAACAGATTCATCGGGTCGTATTCGTTTTTCAGTGCAACCAAGCGCGGATAGTTCTCACCGTAGTTGCCCCAGGTCCTCTTCTCGTCATCCTCATTGAGGTTGGTATAGAAGCCAGCCATATGCGGCTCCATCGCCTTGTAGTACTCACGTACGGCCGCAATCCTGGCTTCATTCTGCGTCGGGTCCTCGCTGAAATACATGATGCCGAAATTGAGAGCGACGTCGCGGTGCGCGTAGGCAGTAGCGTCCGCTGCGACTCTTGAGGTGGCACCACCGAGGTGCTGGAACCAGGAACCTACCGTGCCACGGTTTGCGAATTCGACAATGACATCGATGGCGTCCGGAGTGAGCTCTTTCAAAAAGCTCGACTTGAGGTAGTACTGTTTGCCATGACCGAGCAAGCCGTCGACACTGGTTTGTATCTCGCGATACGGGAATGGCCCGAGGTCGCCATTCACGAGGCCGGGGTGAGCCAGCATTGGCGCCAAAGCCTTTTCGCCGGCCGCGTGATCACCGCACCAGACAACCTCAACCATGGCGATCGTCTTGCCGTCCTCGCCCGGGACGAAATTCGGCTCGATATTGGCTTCGTCAGGCACCGTTGCCTGCAGCTCAGCATAGAAATCGAGAAAGTCCTTGTCGAATTTGTAGAACAAGGTACCGCCGTAGACAACGGGATTGAACGGGTGCAAGCGATAAACGAACTCGGTGGCGATGCCGAAATTGCCACCCCCGCCCCGCAGCCCCCAGAATAAGTCGGGGTTCTCGTCTTCGCTGGCGCGAACGACATCGCCAGCGGCCGTTACAACGGTTGCCGCGAGCAGATTATCGATAGCCAGGCCCATTTTGCGATCGGTACGCCCAAAGCCGCCACCCAGTGTGAATCCGCCCGCACCGGTGTGAGAGACAATACCGGTTGTGGTCATCATTTCGTGCGCCGATGCGGCGGTGTCGATGTGGCCGAGCAACGATCCACCATCCGCCCGGAGCGTCATGGCGTCGGCATCAACGTCAACAGAGTGCATTTGCGACAGATCGATCATCATGCCGCCGTCGCTTGTCGACTTGCCGGGCAGGCTGTGCCCACCGCATTTCACCGACAGAAGAAGGTCGCGTTCACGGGCAAAAGTAACGGCATTGACCACGTCGTCGACCGTCACGCACTGTACGACTATCGCCGGCTGCTTATGATCGAACATGCCATTCCAGACTTGCTTTGCCGTGGCGTAACCCTCGTCAGCCTGGAGAAAAAGTGATCCTTGCAGGCTATCTGCAAGCTCATTGACAGCCGCGGTCTCGATCGAGAGTTCATTACCTTCTCTGGAGATAGCGGCAATCCGGCTGCCGACATCCACTTCGCGCTTTTCGGAGCTACAGCCGGGAAGCGTGCCCGCCACGGCCGCGGCCACGGCGGACTTGCAGAACGTACGTCTGTGCATGGAGTTCCCCTTGTTCGATTCTTGTTTTTCTTAAGTCTAGCTGCCCTGACCGAAATCGGGGCTGTCGCCAGCCAGATATTCGTCTTCTTCGGGTGTGTTTTTTCGACCGAGCAACTTGTTGCGATGTGGAAATCGGCCGAACTGCTGAACAATGTCGTGATGCAGCTCGGCAAACTGCGCGATTGTCTCGAAAGTCTCGCGAAGGGTCGGTGAAACGGCTTCAGCCAGGCGGTTGTAGATTTGCACGGCTTTCGCCTGCACTTTACGAGACTCGGCATGCTGCAAAGGCATATAAAAGAAAGCGCGCTCGATTGGCGTCAATCCCTGGTCGTTCTTTTGCATTGCGCCCTCGACACACAGTTTCAGCGCGACCTTGTCCATGGCGAAGGCATCGGCCGTGTTGCGATAGATGTTGCGGCGAAACTGATCCAGCAACAATATCAGCGCCAGACGACCACGCTTTTTGTGCGCCCAGTGATTAAGTCTGCCGTCGCTGGCCTTGTCGACATCGTCGGAGAACTCTTTCTTGCACTCGTGATCGAATACCGGATCGGCGCCAAACCAGATGTCCATGCGCTGATCGATCTGGGGCGCCGAGAGCTTCTGCTCCATGAACCAAAAGGACAGGATGGCGTCGATGCGGATCTGATCCTCATCGGTGATTGTCGCATCCATGCTTTCACTGAGCAGTTTTACGGACATCTGACTAGTCTCGGGCCATGTTGCGTGTCGATACTCGTTTCATTGTGACGCCGCGAAGCAAGAGTTTTGCGACCCAGGTCACGATTTGGGATTTACAGTCCATTTATGGACGCATTTCCCAGTAGACTTTAGCAGATGATGGCTGTCCTTAGCGCAATCCCGTCTCGAATTGCAATCGCCGGACTCTTGAGTGTCTGGCTGTGTGGCTGTGGTGGTCCCGCAGAAGGCCCCGAGGAAGCGATTCGCAGCTGGGTCAAGCAGGGACGTGAACTGGCCGAGGCCAAAGATCGCCGCGCACTCGTCGGGATGATCTCGCCCAATTACACCGATGCCCGGGGTAACAACCGCGATGATATCGAAGACAAGTTCCGAATCTATTTCCTGCGCCAGAATAAAGTCGCGCTGATTACCCGCATCGAAGAACTTAATATCCACGCGGATTCGGCCGCCGACCTCGTGCTTTCTGTGGCCATGGCGGGGACGAACGATGGCACCCTGGGCTTTAGTGCTGATGCTTACCGCTTTGAGATGGAATTCGAGCTGGAGGGCGGCAAATGGCTGCTGACGTCGGCCAGATGGGGCGATATCGGCGGAGACCTGCTCTAGGACAATACGGAGGACCTGCACATGCCGAGACTCACACTGAAGCATCACGCGAGTGCGTTGATCGCCGCCTGCCTGCTCTCGGCCTGCGCCAGCACAGGCGATTTGATCAGTGCGCCGAGCGTTCGTCTCAGCAACATCGAGATGACGGGCATCGATTTCTCGGGTCAGACCTTTGTGCTCGATTTTGATGTGACGAATCCAAACCCGTTTCCATTGCCGATAACGGCTGTATCCTACGGGGTCGACCTGGACGGATTGCGCTTCGCGACGGGTGAAACCGAAGGTGGATTTACTATTCCGGCGTCCGGCGACGGCAGGTTTGCTATCAGCGTCGAACTCAATCTGCTCAAGACCGCACCGCAGCTCATGTATATCGTCCGCGATGGCGTAATGCGTGACATTCCGTATGCGTTGACAGGGCAACTCGGGCTCGGCATTCCGTTGACCAGGCCGGTGTCGTTCGAGTCGACGGGCGACATTCGCTTGCGAGCCAGCGCTCGCTAGCCATTCAGATCGCCGACCGTGCCTCTTGGTTACGCGCGTAACCATCATTTGCGTGGCATGAATTTGGTCGGAATTGGCGGCGAATGCCTCGAAACTGGTTCGTTTTGAGGCTTTTGTCCCCGTGCGGTGGCTGCTCGAGCAAGACCTAACATATACTTCATCGTTCGGGCGGCGGCGGCGTACTCCAGCGTGCTGGCCCAATCCGGCGCTTGCAGCGCCACCTCAATGTGATAATTAACGGGGCGCGCGGATCGCGTGACTCTCAGGGCGTCTATGACCGAGCGACAAGCAGCAGGTCTGTATGACCCGGCATTCGAGCGCGACAGTTGCGGCTTTGGACTGATCGCAAATCTCGACGACATGCCGAGCCACTGGGTCGTCGATACGGCGATCTCCGCGCTCGCCCGTCTGACGCATCGCGGCGCAGTCGCGGCAGACGGCAAGACCGGCGATGGCTGTGGGCTGTTGCTCAAGTTTCCAAAGGCATTCATGCGCGCGGTCGGCGAAGATCTGGGCTTCTCACTCAACGCACGGTTTGCCGCTGGCAGTGTGTTTCTGCATCAGGATGAAGCGCGCGCGGACGCAGCCCGGGACGTCATCGGCACCGCAGTTCGCGAGATCGGTCTCGAGGTCGCCGGCTGGCGAGAGGTGCCGACCGACCCGTCGGTCTGTGGTGAACAGGCACTCAGGACGTTGCCTCGTATTGAGCAGGTGTACGTAAACGCACCGGACGGCATGCCGCGCGGTCGTTTCAACCGGCGCCTGTTTCTCGCCAGGCGCCGCGCGGAAAAGCGCATCGGTGAGGGTGCAGCGTATATCGCGAGTTTGTCGTCGGCCACGATCAGCTACAAGGGCATGATCATGCCGGGAGTGCTGCCGACGTTTTACCCGGACCTGCAGGACCCGCGGCTCGAATCCTCGGTATGTGTCTTTCACCAGAGATTCTCGACCAACACGTTGCCGCAGTGGCGACTTGCACAGCCATTTCGATTCCTCGCGCACAACGGCGAAATCAACACGATTCAGGGAAATCGTAACTGGGCGCAAGCCCGAGCGAAAAACTTCATCTCGGACAAACTGGACGACATATCCGATCTCGATCCGATTATCTCGCTCGTCGGATCAGACTCGTCGAGCCTCGACAACATGCTCGAAGTTCTGCGGGCAGGTGGCATGGACGTCTTGCAGGGCATGCGAATCCTGATGCCGCCGGCATGGCAGGCAGTTGACGACGTCGACCCCGATGTCAGGGCGTTCTACGAATTCTTCGACTGTCAGATGGAACCCTGGGATGGTCCGGCCGGGATCGTATTGACTGATGGCCGTTATGCCGCGTGTTGCCTGGACAGGAACGGGCTGCGTCCGGCGCGCTACGTCATCACGAAAGACAGGCACATCACCGTGGCATCCGAGATCGGTGTCTACGATTACGAAGAAAAGGATGTTGTGACCAAAGGCCGTCTCGGCCCTGGTGAGATGTTGGCTGTCGACCTCGTGAATGGCGTGCTTCTCGACAACGACGACATTCACGACATCCTGAAAACGCGCGCGCCGTACAAGAAGTGGCTCAAAAAGGGCGTGCGCTACCTCGATTCAGAACTCATCGATACGCGCACTGCGGCCGAGCCGATGGAGCCGGAGGTGCTCGCGACGTATCAGAAGATGTTCAATCTGACGCGAGAAGAGTTGCACGATATCGTCGCGGTGCTGGCCCAGGCGGAGCAGGAGGCGGTGGGCTCGATGGGTGATGACACGCCGATGGCCGTGTTGTCGCAGAAGATACGTTCACCGTTTGATTATTTCCGGCAGCAGTTCGCGCAGGTAACGAATCCGCCGATCGATTCGCTGCGCGAACGCATCGTAATGTCCCTGCAGACGAATATCGGACGCGAATCGAACCTGTTCGATATCGGCCCCGGACATGTCGAGCACGTCATCATGAATTCGCCAGTGCTGTCGCAAATGAAATTGCGGCAGCTGTTGAGCGACGACATGTACGCAGACAGCCATGCGTTTATTGATCTGAATATCAGCGAGTCGCTGTCCCTGCCGGAGGCGCTCGACGAAATTTGCGCACAAGCGGAACAGGCAGTATGTGCTGGCAAGCTGATTCTGATGCTCAGCGACCGCTACCTCGAACCGGGCAAATTGCCCGTGCATGCGCTGCTGGCGACAGGCGCCGTGCACCATTACCTTGTTCGCCTCGGCCTGCGCTGCGACGTCAATATCATCGTCGAAACAGGCGTTGCGCGTGACCCGCATCACTTCGCATGTCTGATCGGATACGGTGCGACGGCGGTGTATCCGTATCTTGTTTATCAGTCGTTGCACGATATCGCGCAGCGCGGCAATCTCGACAAACAACAACAGCTCGGTCGCAGCTTTCGGCGCGGGGTCCGCAAGGGCCTTTTCAAGGTAATGTCGAAAATGGGCATCTCGTCGATCTCCAGTTATCGTGGCGCGCAGTTGTTCGAGATCGTTGGTTTGCACGAGGACGTCGTGCAGCGATGCTTTGCGGGTACGAGCTCGAGGATTCAGGGAACTGATTTTGCCGATCTGCAGGACGATCAGCGACAGCTTGCCGAAATGGCGTGGGAACCACGTGTGCCGGTTGGCCAGGGCGGGCTGCTGAAGTACGTGCATGGCGGTGAGTACCACTGTTATAACCCGGATGTCGTCGCCACCTTGCAGGCGGCAGTACGCAGCGGGGACTTCGATCGATATACGGAGTACGCGAAACTCGTCAACGATCGGCCGGTAGCGACACTGCGTGACCTGATGTCACTCAAGCCTGCCGGACCGCCAGTTCCGCTGGACGAGGTCGAGCCAGTTGAGGATGTCCTGGTCCGCTTTGACAGTGCCGGCATGTCGTTGGGGGCACTTTCTCCCGAGGCCCATGAGGCGTTGGCGATCGCGATGAACCGCATCGGCGCACGCTCCAATTCCGGTGAGGGTGGCGAAGATCCGTCACGATATCGCACCGAGCGTGTCTCCAAGATCAAGCAGGTCGCGTCAGGCCGATTCGGCGTAACGGCTGAGTATCTTGTCAACGCCGAAGTCCTTCAAATCAAAATTGCCCAGGGCGCCAAGCCGGGCGAAGGTGGCCAGTTGCCGGGTCACAAAGTCAATGAAATGATCGCCCGACTTCGCTACGCCAAGCCTGGCGTCGGATTGATCTCACCCCCGCCGCATCATGACATCTACTCGATTGAAGACCTCGCGCAGCTGATCTTCGATCTCAAGCAGGTTAATCCGGGTGCATTGGTGTCGGTCAAATTGGTCGCCGAGCCGGGTGTTGGCACCATCGCCGCTGGCGTCGTCAAGGCTTATGCGGACCTGATTACGATTTCCGGTTACGACGGTGGCACCGGCGCAAGTCCGTTGAGCTCGGTCAAATACGCCGGCAGCCCCTGGGAACTCGGCTTGTCCGAGACGCACCAGGTGTTGAGAGCGAATGATTTGCGTCACAAGGTCCGACTCCAGACCGACGGCGGTCTCAAGACAGGGGTGGATGTCGTCAAAGCTGCGATGTTGGGCGCGGAGAGCTTTGGTTTTGGCACGGCGCCAATGGTCGCGCTGGGCTGCAAGTATCTGCGCATCTGTCATCTGAACAACTGTGCCACCGGTGTTGCGACACAGAACAACATTCTGCGCAGCGAGTACTTCGTCGGTCTGCCGGAGATGGTGATCAATTTCTTCCGCTTCGTGGCCGAAGAAACACGCACGTTGATGGCCGGACTTGGCGTTCGCAAGCTCGATGAGCTGATAGGTCGTGTCGACCTTCTCGCCCTGGAAAGCGGCGTGACGGATCGGCAGGCTCGCCTCGATCTGTCGCCGATCGTGTCTGACGCGGGGCTCGCCAAAGACGCGCCGCAGTTTTGCACGGAACCGCGCAACGAGCCGTTCGACAAGGGTGAACTTGCCGAGGAAATGCTCGCAGCCACCATGCCTGCCATCAAAGCGAAAGAGGGTGGACGCTTCGGTTTCGAGGTGCGCAATTTCAATCGTTCGATCGGCGCACGACTCGCCGGAGAGATAGCAAGGCAACACGGCAATGAGGGCATGCGGGACACGCCGCTCGAAATCCTGCTGCGGGGTACGGCAGGGCAAAGTTTTGGCGTCTGGAACGTGTGGGGACTCAACCTGACGCTGATCGGCGACGCAAACGACTATGTTGGCAAGGGTATGGCCGGTGGTCGCATTGTGATTCGGCCGCCGGAAGATGCCAACTACGTCGTGCACGAGACGGCGATCATTGGTAACACCTGCCTGTACGGTGCGACCGGTGGTGCGTTGTTTGCCGCGGGCACTGCCGGGGAGCGATTCGCCGTTAGAAACTCGGGCGCTACCGCTATTATCGAGGGCACGGGCGATCACTGTTGCGAGTACATGACAGACGGTGTTGTCGTGGTCCTCGGCCCTACCGGTGTCAACTTTGGTGCTGGCATGACGGGCGGGTTCGCCTATGTGCTCGATATCGATCGCGACTTTGTCGATCGCTACAACCACGAACTCATCGATATCCACCGCATAACGCCCGAAAGCATGGAGGCGCACCTGCATCATCTGCGGTCGCTGATCATGCAGCACGTCGAAGCAACTGACAGCGAGTGGGGTCGTTTGATTCTCGACGACTACCGCACGTTCCTGCCGAAGTTCTGGCTCGTCAAGCCGAAAGCCGCCGAGCTGGGCTCACTGATCGAATCCCTGCGGCAGGCAGCGTAACGCGATCATGGCCAAGCATCCGCTGCAGTTTCTGGAAATTCCGCGACGCGACCCCGACAAGGAGGCGGCGGAAGAGCGTGTGCTTCATTTTGGCGAAATCTACGGCCAATACGACAGCGCAAGCGCTGCCGCACAGGCCGGGCGTTGTCTTTCCTGTGGTAATCCTTACTGCGAATGGAAGTGTCCGGTACACAACTATATTCCGAACTGGCTGGACCTGGTGGAACAGGGCAAGCTGTTCGAGGCGGCCGAGTTGTCGCATCAGACGAATTCATTGCCTGAAATCTGCGGCCGCATCTGCCCGCAGGATCGCCTGTGTGAGGGTGCCTGCACGCTCAATGATGGCATCGGCGCCGTATCGATTGGCAATATTGAAAAGTACATCACGGATGAGGCGCTCAAACTGGGCTGGCGACCGGAGATGTCGCACGTGGTGGATACGGGCAAGCGTGTCGCTATCGTCGGTGCCGGTCCGGCAGGCCTTGCAGCAGCGGATGTTCTCGCGCGGCAGGGCATCCGCTCTGTCGTGTACGACGCCTACCCGGAAGCAGGCGGCTTGCTGACCTACGGTATCCCGCCGTTCAAGCTCGAAAAACAGGTCGTGAGACAACGCCGGGAAATTCTCGAGGGCATGGGCGTGCAGTTCATTCTCAACACGCGGATCGGACACGACAAGCCGTTTGCCGAACTGCTCGCCGACTATGACGCCGTATTCCTGGGCATGGGTACGTACAACTTCGTCCGCGGCGGCTTCCCGGGCGAAAACATGCAAGGGGTGCATGAGGCGCTGCCCTATCTCATTGGTAACGTGTATCGCGAGCTGGGTCACGATGATGAATTGAATCCCTACATCGATCTCGCCGGCAAGCGGGTGGTTGTACTCGGTGGCGGCGACACTGGCATGGACTGTGTCCGGACCGCGGTCCGACAAGGTGCGACAAGCGTTCAGTGTGCGTATCGGCGCGACAAACAGAACATGCCCGGGTCGCGACGCGAGGTTGCGAACAGCATGGAAGAAGGGGTCGAGTTTCTGTTCAACAGGCAGCCGCTCGAGATCGTTGGTCAGGACGGCGTGACAGGTGTCAAAGTCATTGCGACTGAACTTGGCGAGCCCGGCGCCGATGGGCGTCGGCGACCGGTACCCGTGGCCGGCACGGAGGAGATTCTGCCTGCCGACGCCGTTGTCATCGCCTTCGGCTTCCAGCCTGACCCACCCGCCTGGTTCGACGAATTTAATGTCAAGACGCTGCCGAGCGGTCGTGTACGCGTTGCGTCACTCGGCGAGTACCCGTTTCAGACGACCAACCCGAAAGTGTTCGCGGGTGGCGACATGGTGCGTGGCTCCGACCTCGTTGTAACGGCTGTATTCGAGGGGCGGGAGGCAGCGAAAGGGATTGCCGGCTTCCTGGGTGTCTAGATCGGCGCTAGCCTGCTTCTGAAGCGTCGTGGCCGATGTTGGAGCCCGGCAGCGACCACTCCGTAACCGGCATGGGATCGACGATGGGCTCACCCAGGCGCGGCGTGGAGAGAAGATAAACGCCGCTGTCGGTTCCGGCCCAGATCAGGTTTCGGTCCCACTCGACGAGGATGTGATCCACGGTCCGATGGTAGCTCCCGGGGTCCTCGAGATTGCCCGCCTGAGGCGGTATGAAGTAGGCGGCGATCGTGGGCCGGGCCAGGTTCGTAATGTCGAAACATTGCAACCCGGCTATGAAATACGGATACATGGTCAGGTTGAGGTCGACCTTGCCGGGTGCGTTCCATGCGGGTGGTGCATGCGTGCCGAAACGCCCGCGCTTGTCGCAAAAGTCGCGGTACGGTGCTTCGGGCGGCGGCACGGGCTTGGGGAGCTGAGAGATCGGCCTGGGCCTCGCCGGGTCGGTGACATCCACGATCCAGATCGGATGTTGCGGTTCATTGCAGTCCGGATTCACCGCTTCGGGCTCGACAAGCACTATGCCACGCGCATCTATGCGGGTGACGTCGACGGTATGCATGGCAATGGCGCCGGGTTTGGACGGCGGATCGAAATGCCCCACGACTTGAGGGCTTTCAGGTCGTGAGAAATCGTGGATGACCATGCCAAGGGCGCCGAACGCCGAGTAACCGTACCGCCCACCATCCTCGATGTTCACGGGCACGGCCGTGCCGCTGTGCAAGCCGGTAAACGACAGCTTGTCGCCATGCTCCGGCCAGGCCCTGTAGGCTGCCTCTTCACCGGCGCGCTGACCCGGCAGCCAGGCGTTGGAGACGAACCTGGGATTTTCCGGATCTTCCACATCGATCACCTGAATGGCATTCGAGTAATACCGAAGCGGAGATTCCATGTGAATAAAGCTGTTGTCAGGTGACGTATCGAGGAAACAGTACTTGCCGCCTGTGTAGAAAGACTCCTTGACCCCCATCCCCTCCTGAACCTCGCGGGAAGGGTCTCCCCCGTCCGTATTGTATTCGGAGAGCTGCCTGATATCGGTCGGGTCTGTCGCATCCCAGATCACTATTCCCCGCAGACCTTTCCAGTCTCGCCAGGCATCTTCGATACGCGGGTTGTCGTAACGTCCTTGTGGATACTCCGCGGACGGGTAAACGTTTGCAGGGTCGGAATGCTGCGCCGCGATCACAATCCACTTGCCTGCCTTACGGTTGTAGGCCAGCTGAATCTGCTGAGCATCGAAAGCGCCTTCGTTGATAATTGAAGGGCGCAGCGGGTCGCTGATGTCATAGACAGAACAGCCTTTAGAGGTCAGCTGAAAGAGAAATCGCTCCGCGCCCCGACTCATGAACTGGAGATCACCGCGGCGGTTCTTGCCGGCCTCGAAGTGCTGCAGCACCTCCATGTCGTGTATGTACATATTGCGATCGAGGAAGTCGATGCTGCCCTCGTGCGGATGGGGGTGATGATTCGCATCAGATCGGGATATCAACGCGAGGGGCAGCGTGCTGCTCAGCCCAAGCGCAATGCCCGACTTCAGAAAATCCCGGCGTGGCATGTTCGCGTGACAAGGTGAGAGACGCTCTGCGACAGGCGGATGCTTGTTGTGAAAGTGCGATCTTGTCACTGCGACTGAACCCGGACTATTTCCAGCGCTCCATGGCGCGTGCGGGGAGCGACTCGGGCGGTAACTCAAGAAGCTCTATGCGAATACCGTTTATGTTGAAACCGCGCATAATCAACTCCTTGCAGATTTCAAGAACACGAAGGGTAGCAAGCGATCGCGAGCAGACTACTGCGATGGCTCATCTGCAGCCAAGCACCATTCTAGCAGCCCGACTGCCGCTGTCGACTGCGGCATCAGTCGCTCCCGGCCCGACAAATTCCCGATCGGTGCTTCATCTGCGTCAGCCTCCGCTCTATAGTTAGGACCCAGGTGCCGCCGATTGCGGCCGCAACCCAAAATGGCCATTCTCATCTACATTCATGCTCAGTAAATACAAGAAACAGGCGGCACCACCCTGGCAACGAAAACTGGTCCTGCTGTTGGGATCGCTTTGCGCTGCGACATTTCTGCTGTTCGTGGTGTGGGCAGTCATACTTTTTATCGACTGGGCACGAGTCGACGATTGCCTGGACAAAGGCGGGAGTTACGATTACGAACTCGGTGTGTGTGATTTCGAGGCGAATCATGTCATGCCGATCGAGTAGCCGCCCGAAGCCCGCGACAAATCGCTAATCGAGCGAAGCAGGAATCCGCTGTTTGTCATGGTCGGCCTCTGCGACATCTCCTTATTGAAAATCAAAATTGTAATACCACATGAAAAACGGAGGTGAGTAATGTGCGTATTCTGGTTGTCTTGGTCACGATTGCACTCGCCGCCTGTACTGGCGACAGTGATCGCGATTCTCCGAGTACATTTGTTTCGCAACCTGTAGTTGCTGGTGTTGACGCCGTTATCTTGCCGGAATATGGCTTCGAGGTCAGTTCGACGGCGGCAGGTGATCTGCTGCAAGTGAGTGTCCCCGGCGATGGCTCGATGTGGGGTGTCAGCGTAGACTTCGGCAGCACCTTGCGAGGGGAGATCAGCTTCGTGGTCGATGACAACGACTACCTGAGCGTTGAGGACTACACGGTGAAGACACCGTCGTCGTTTACGGTGGACTCTGACGTTGGCGACGAGGCGTTCCTTGGAGTGTTCGATGTCAAAGTCATCGGCGACCTGGTGTACATGCCCAACGTCCCACACCACCCGCCGAATTGGGGCTTTTATCAGGTGATATCACCCGCCGAGATAGTCAATGTGCAGGTCATTCCCGGTCCCTTCAGCAGTGTCGAAATCAGCGTGGGCGCGGGTGGGTCTGTCTGGCTGTCCTGGGACCAGCTGGCTGCATCATTGGACGACAAGCTCGCACCAGCGTGGCAACGTCGTGCGGCGCTGGCGACCGAGGTGCTCGACTTCGTTCTGATTCAGATCGCCACAATCGCCGATACATTCAACTACATCGACGATGAAATGCTAAACGTCAACCCTGCAGCTATCGCCTGTGATCCTTTTACAGGCACTCCACCGGCAAACGTGCTTGTGCAAGGCGAAAGTACGGTGACCTGGCTTGGCCCTGGAAACGCACCGAGCGAAGGCGACAACTTTGAATGGGCTTTCACAGACTGCTGGTTCGACGATTCGGGCAGCGGATTCGATACGCTGTTTAACGGGAGCGTTGGTCTGCGCGGCTACGTGTGGGAACTCGACAACGAGTTCCAGTTGATCGGCGCCGGTTTCCGTGAAGTAATCTACAACAATCTCGAGGTTACAGGCACGGTCGAGCAGCCGCCTTCAGTGTTCACGATCAGCCCTGACGAAATGTTGACTGTGAGTGGCGGCTTTGATCTGGTGTTCGAACGAATCACGAACTGATGCGAAACCCGACGCGGCTGTCACGGGCTTTATCACCCGGTTCGCTGATTGGCTCGTGGCAGCCATCATCTGCCATCAGTATCTCGCGGTAAGATAACGCAGACGGCGACACCGTCGTCGGTGTTCTTCGCATCAATTCTCCCGTCATGACCCTCCGCGATGAGCCTTGCCACGTACAATCCGAGCCCCAGGTGTTTGTCGCCGCGCCCCGCGCGCACCGACACCATCGAGTCGAACATTCGTGAGCGCATACGCTCGGGCAGTGGCGGCCCCGTGTTTGTCACCGTCAGCAACAAGGTCGAACCGTTTGCCGTCAGGCTTATGTCGATGACGTCGCCGTCCTTGCTGAAGCCGACAGCATTGTCGACGAGCTTGTCGAGCATCTGTATGAGTAGTTCGGGCGAGCCGCGCATCATTGCAATGTCAAAGTCGGATGCGAACTCGAATTCACGATCGGAGTAGGCATCGCGATACGCGGCGACGGTGGATGCCAGCACCGCATGAAAATCAAAGGTCTCCGGCTCGGCGTGTTGCATGAGTTCTTCGACCCTGCTGGCTTCACTCATCGCCGTCAGAATTCGCCGCAGTCGATCAGCGCCGTCGCGTGCGCGCGACGCGTACTCCGACGAAGCCTCATTCAGCGGTTCGTGCTCCAGGTTCTCCAGAGAGGAGGTGACTATTGCAAGCGGGGTGCGCAGTTCGTGCGACAACTTCGACGCCAGCGAACGCAGGTACTCGTTGTAGTCTCCCAGTTGCTGTAGCACGTAGGAAAAGCTGCGCGACAGATCGCCGACTTCATCTCCGGCGTGAACGCTGGGCAATTCGACCCGCAGACTGTCCTGCTCCAGGGCGTCTTCGGCGGCAATGCTCAGCCGGCGAATCCGGCGCGACAGCCAGGTGGCATAGCCAAGCAATGCCGCGGCAACGAGCAACGTCGCGATCAACGTGACGTTCAACAGGCGGACCAGGCCCTGATTCGTCAGGCTCAGAATTGCGTCGGTGCCCTGTTGCAGCACAACCGCACCGATGGTCTCACCGTCTGCCACCACAGGCTGTGCCACGGCAACGATCGCTCGGCCACCTTCAGCACTGCGAAACCAGCCGACCGACTCAACGCCGTTCAGGGCATCGGCAATATAGCGTTGCTGCTCGCGACCGCTGGGATCGGGCCTTGCCAGTTCGGCGTCTTCACCGGACTCGACGAGAGCATCGTAGGCAATGCGCAGCCACGCCGACCTGGCGTTGTCCGCCGATACGTTCGCGCTCGACAGCGCGCCTCCCGCAGCGATCCTCCAGCCCGATGCATCGGTCACGATAAGGCGCATGCCGGCCTGCGCAAGACCCGTCACAACCGCATTTAAATCAGGCGACACCGTGACAAACGCCCCTGGCGTGCGTGACGAAAAACTGGCACTGCGTACCGGCGATTCGAACTCGCTCGCGGTGTTACTGACGATGATGCCCAGGTGGGTGCCCAGTTTGCTTGCCGGAATACGTGCTTCGAACTGATAGCCCCGCGGAACATCCTGTAGATACGAAAGTATTGTCGGGTCGGGGCCGAAACCATATTCGTTGCGCACATACGCGACCACCGGACCAGGCGCTTCCGCGGCGAAAGTCAGTGTTTCATTCCGATACGGCGGACTGGTGCTGATGATGCTGATGCGATCGGCGAAGCGCGGCCCATCGTCGACTGCGATCACCCCGGGGCTGGCGAAAACAACATTGTCGTCGCTGACTTCTACGTACAGAAAAACGGCCTGATCAAAAACGCCGATGGCAAACCGAACCGGGCCATCGGTGCCGCGAAGCAACTGCAGGGAATCGCGTTCCAGCGTCCAGTCGTCGAAGTAGCCATCTATCTCGGGGCGCGTCTCGAGAGGGTGGCCATAGAGCTGTTCGCCGTAGACGTGACTGCTGCCTTCGGTATCCGGAAATTCTTCGCGATATTGTGCGAGGGAGTCGGCTATCGCTCTGGCGGTGCCCCCAAGCATTTGCTGCTGTCCTGTGCGTAACGCGGACTCGGTTTCATGAATGAACTGGTAGCCGGCCCATGGCAGTACGAGTGTCAGCACACTGACGAGTAGCAACTGCCGTTTCAGGTTCATTGTTGGTGGCAGCGACTAGTCGGCAAGCCAGCGATAGCCCATGCCGTACACTGTTTCTATTGCATCAAAAGTCGCGTCAATGGCCACGAATTTTCGACGTATGCGTTTGATGTGTGATGTGATCGTGTTGTCATCCAGCACAGCCTGCGCAGCGTCCATGAGTTGTTGCCGATTCTTCACATGCCCGGGGTAGCGGGCCATGGCGTGTACGAGCCAGAATTCGGTCAGCGTCAGACCGACAGCCTGGTTTTGCCAGAGTATGGTCATACGGTCTGTGTCGATTTCAAGGTCGCCACGCCTGATTCGATTTTCTTTGGATTGCGGTCTCTGCATGGCATCGAGCCGTCGAAACAAGGCCGCAACGCGGGCCATCAGGTGCGGCAGGCTGATGTCCTTGGTGAGGTAATCATCGGCCCCGAGTCGAAGTCCGGACACAGCATCGAATTCACTGTCCCGGGCTGTAAGAAAGATGATGGGTAACTCCGCCGCCCTGGAACGCAGTTCCCGACAGAGTTCGAAACCTCCTTCTACATCGTCCCGCAGATTGACATCGATCACTACAAGGTCGGGCAGGCGCAGGTCGAAGGCCTGTAATGCCGAATCGCGCGCGTCATAGGCATCGACCTCGTATCCCTCGCGCTCGAACGCCGCCGCGTAGTTTTCGCGGATCGCAGGCTCATCCTCAACAATCGCAATACGTTTGGCCACCGCCACTCCCAATAATCGACCTCGGAGCGGCAAGGCTGCCGCTCCTCGCCACAATTTGCCACATTCCGCCGGTGCATTGCCATGTCACAGCCCGCAGCGGGCCGTTTTGGCTTGCTTCAATGGTGCGCTATAGAGAAGGAGATCTGTAATGCACGAGAAAGCGCGTAACACGGCACCGGCCTGGATCATGCTGCTGTTGACGATACTGGCGGTCCGTCCTGGATTCGCGTCGACAAAAACCCTGTCGCCGGCCGACATGCAAACCGGCAGCCTGCTGATGCGCATGAGCGGAGGGTACGTAACCGCAGCGCTGCTGAACACAGACGTCAACATCAAAGTCAATGGACTTGTTGCGCGGGTCTCGGTCATGCAGGAATTCAAGAACGAGGGAGTCGAATGGGTAGAAGGCATTTACGTGTTTCCATTACCGGACGACGCGGCCGTGGACCGCATGCGTCTCTATATCGGTGACCGCCTGATCGAAGGCGAAATCCGGGAAAAGCAGCAGGCCAGAAAGGAATACGAACAGGCGAAACAGGCGGGCAAGAAGACAAGCCTGGTCGAGCAGCGGCGGGCCAACCTGTTTACGACCTCGATTGCCAACGTCGCGCCCGGCGAGACGGTTATCGTCGAGATCGAATACCTCGAGAACATTCGCTACGACGACGGGACATTCAGCCTGCGCTTCCCGATGACGCTGACGCCAAGGTATATCCCGGGGCAGGCACTGACGGACCGACAGGGTAGCGGTTGGTCTGCGGACACGTCTCTCGTCGCGGATGCGTCGCTGATCACGCCGCCCATGGTTAACGCGTCTCGCGGCCACAAGGTGTCGCTTCAGGTCAGCGTCAATGCAGGCATGCCGCTCGAAATCATCGCGAGCCGTTACCACCCGGTTAATGTCAGCGAGAACAGCGGTCAGTACCGGGTCGCCCTCGCCTCTGGCCGGGTGCCAATGGACCATGACTTCGAATTGCTGTGGCGTCCGGTTTCCTCATCTGCGCCGCGCGCGATGGCGTTTGCAGAGACCATTAATGGCGAGCCACATTACCTGCTCATGGTAATGCCGCCGGACGGCGATGCTTCGACCGCGGCAAGCATGCCTCGGGAAATGATCTTCGTTATCGACACCTCGGGCTCGATGCACGGTGTATCGATGCAACAGGCGAAGCAGGCTCTGCAACGGGCGCTCGATGGCCTGCATCCCGGGGACCGATTCAACGTTATCGAATTCAACTCACATGCAAACGCGTTGTTCGAGGACAGCGTGGCGGTTGAGCCTGGCAGCGTCGGTATGGCGCAGAACTTCGTCGGCCGGTTGCGAGCAAACGGCGGTACGGAGATGCAGTCCGCTCTGCGTCGCGCACTGCGAACACCACCGACGGAAGCGTTCTTGCGGCAAGTCATTTTTATTACCGATGGCGCCGTCGGCAACGAAGAGGGGCTGTTCGAGCTGATCACAAAGCAACTCGATGGCGCACGCATGTTCACCGTCGGCATCGGCTCGGCACCGAACAGCTGGTTCATGCGCAAAGCTGCCGAAAGCGGCCGCGGCACCTTTACGACGATCAGTGCCCTGCACGAAGTCGCCGAAAAAATGGATCGCCTGTTCCGCAAGCTCGAGCACCCGCAGGTGACGAACATCAATCTGCTATGGCCAGGCGGAACACTCGTCGACAGCTATCCATCCGTCGTTCCCGACCTGTATCTCGGCGAGCCCATCAGCGTTAAAGCGAAGGCTTCGGGAGCCTTTCGTCCAGGCGCCACGATACGCATCGAGGGCGACTCGGTCGCCGGTGCGTGGGGGCACGACGTCGCGCTGGATGTCGATGCGCAAAGTCCTGGCGTTGCTGCACTGTGGGCGCGTGCGCGAATTGCCGAACTCCTTGATGCGGAACGGCGCGGGGCAGATTCCGAGGTGACGCGACAGGCGGTCGTCGCGACGGCGCTCGCCCATCACCTTGTCAGCAAACACACGAGCCTTGTTGCGGTCGACAAGACGCCGGTTCGACCGGCCGGGGATCCGCTCGCGAGCGAGCAGGTGCCGAATCTGATGCCATACGGCCAGAGCGGGTCGGCGATCTTCGGCTTTCCGGCGACGGCAACAAATGCTCCCGGCCTTCGACTTGGCGGAGCGCTTACGCTGTTGGCAGCACTGTTGATGCTTGCAATGCCTGCATTGCGAAGAAGGGTGACCCATGGCCTGGCGTATTAGGTCGGCGCAGAGACTGACTGTGGCCTGTCTGCTGTGTCTTGGCTTCTGGCAGCTTGGCCAGGGCGCCTACATTCCCGCCAAGGCGTGGCTCGCCCAGGAGTTGATGCAGCGCGCCTGGGCGCGCGCGGCCGAGGAGGATGACGACCGGCAACCCCCCTGGCCCTGGGCGGACACGTGGCCAGTGGCCCGGTTGTCGGCGAAGTCAGGTGAGGTCGATCTAATCATTCTCGCCGGGGGCTCGGGTCGAACGCTGGCCTTTGGTCCCGGCCACCTGAGCGCGAGTTCCTTGCCGGGCGAGTCGGGAAACAGTGTCATCGCTGGCCACAAGGACACACATTTCAATTTCCTGCGCGACCTTGGCATCGGCGAGTCGCTTGTCATAGAGAAGATTGGTGGCCGCAAGCACCTGTACAAGGTAATCGGCATCGATGTGGTTGATTCCCGGCGCGGCAGCCTGTTGCTCGATACCGAAGCAGCGATCCTGAGCCTGGTAACCTGTTATCCGTTTGACGAACGTGAAGTCGGCGGCCCGCTGCGTTACGTCGTTACAGCGAAGATGATCTTTTGATGGCGGCAATTCGCAGCAAGGCGGCCACGCTGATCGCGTCAGTGATCTCGCCATTGCTGGCCAGGGCAACGGCATCCTGCAGCGGCAGCTTCCGAATCTCGAGGTCCTCAGTTTCTTCAAACTCGGGTTCACCCGCGGTCAGGCCTTCGGCCAGATAAACGATACCGATTTCGTCCGTGATCGAGTTGCTCGGGTGAAGCCGCATGACCTCGGTCCACTGCGCTGCAGTGAGGCCGGTCTCCTCTTTGAGTTCGCGCTTCGCTGCGACCACGGGATCTTCATCAAGAGGTGCACCGCCCATCGGCAGCTCCCATGACCAGGCGTTGAGCGTGTACCTGTGCTGACCGACAAGGCAGACATTGTCGTCCTGGTCGAGCGCGATGATTGCGACTGCCCGATTCTTGAAGTGCACATGACCGTACAGGTTTTCGCCGCCACCGGGATTGATGACGTGGTCCTCGAGGACCTGCATCCAGTCGTTCTCGTAGACGCTGCGCGAACTCAGTTTCTTCCAGCTCATGTGTCGATGATAACCTATGCGCCCCTGGCCACCCGCAGTGCGTGAGTATCGATGCAGACAGACAGAACCACGCTCACCGACGGCCCGGTCGGGCGTCATCTGGTGACGATGACGGTGCCGGTTCTGCTCGGCATCGTCACCATGATGGGACAGGCGCTGATCGATGCGTGGTTTCTGGGTCGCGTCGGTGATCGCGCCCTTGCCGCACACGCATTCAGCTTTCCGATACTTATGATTGTCTCGAGCGTCGCAATAGGTCTCGGTGCCGGGACTTCGTCGGTCGTTGCACGCGCCATCGGCGCAAACGACCACCGTCGTGCCCGGCGCCTTACCACGGATAGCCTGCTGTTATCGTTCCTGGTGACGGCCGCGGTCTCTGCTGTCGGCGTTGTCACGATCGATCCGCTTTTTCGCTTGCTCGGTGCGCCTGAGGACATGATCCCGCTGATTCGCGGCTTCATGACGATCCTCTACGCAGGTGTGCCATTCGTGGTTGTCGGCATGGTGGGCATGGCGAGCATGCGAGCAACCGGAGATACACGCCTGCCGGGCAAGTTGATGATATTCGGTTCGATTCTCAATGTTGCGTTGGACCCCATATTGATATTCGGTGTTGGTCCGATTCCGGCGCTGGGCCTGAATGGTGCCGCCATGGCGGCATTGCTCGCGCGTGGCACCATATTTGTTGGTGCTCTTCACTTGTTGCGTGGCCGGCTGAACATGGTGAGCTTCAATAAGCCGCGTGCAGGTGAGCTGCGCAGGTCCTGGCGGGACGTTCTGCATGTCGGTCTTCCGGCGGCAGGCACGAATGCGATCGTGCCGATTGGCGCTGCCGTTATCACGGCAATGATTGCGCGGTACGGGCCGGAAGCGGTCGCTGGTTTCGGTGTCGCCAGCCGAATCGAATCGATGACGCTTGTCGTGTTCTACGCGATGTCAGCGATCATCGGCCCGTTCGTTGGCCAGAACCTGTCTGCCGGCAAACATTTGCGCATCCTGCAGGCGCTGCGTCTGTGCATGTTGTTCTGCATCGCCAGCGGTTTGTTGTTGGCTGTGGGACTCGCTGCATTATCGAATTTTTTGCCGTCACTGTTCAGCGACAGTGATGACGTCGTTCGAATGGCCAGCCTGTATCTATTGATTGCACCGATCAGCTATGGCGCGTACGGCATGGTCATGGTGATGAACGCATCGTTCAATGGACTTGGACAACCGATGCCCGCTGTTGGTATCAGTGTTGGCCGGATAGTCGCCTTATACATGCCGCTGGCAATGGCGGGCATGATATTTTTCGACGCCAGGGGAATATTTGCGGCCTACACGGTCGCGAATATTATTTCAGGTATTCTCGCCTATCAGTGGGCAAAGGCAGCGGTTCACGGGCGTATCGCCGCGGAATCGGAGTTACGCGGACAGCTTCAGGCAGCAGGTTCGGAGTCTTTCGACGATTGATCGACAGATTCTCGCTGCGCACCAGGCTGCTTGACAGGACGCCTGTGGCGCAAGCGCAGGGAGAATACCACCATGCTCCAGAGGCAACAGAAGAAGCCGGAGCCGAAGTACATCGGAGCCTGCGGATGCTCCAGTCCCAGATACATGACGGTGGACATGAATATCAGGCCCACCAGCAGCAGGAAGTGCGGGAGGCGTTCGTACATCGGGGTTGGAATCCACATCGGTTCGCTGCTCAGCTCTGTTGATAGACTTGGTTGTGTAAAGATGCAGCACAACGCTGCGCGAAGCGCGGGATTCGATCACAAGATATGCTGCGGAAGTCAGGTGAGCTACCAAAATGAGACCTGCTTCACAAAAAACACCATGTCCGAGGGCACTGCAGCATCGATAGCACTGGCGATTTCGTGGCCCGACAAGCTTGTGGCGATGCAGGGATTCTCTGCCACGTGGTCGGTACCGTTATTCAAATGCACATCAGGAAACCGATACGTGGACGCCCCGGGGACGGTAGCGGCTAGCGAGTGACCTGCGGCAATACGTATCGGCGATAGCCAAAGTGCATGCCAACGCCGCGGCTTGCCATAAACAGCGTGAATGCGAGCCACAATCCGTGGTTGCCGAAGCCCTGCAATGCGATCCAGGCGGGCAGGAAGACCAGAAATGTCGAGACAAGCATGATATTGCGCATTTCCCGCGCCCGCGTTGCGCCGACGTAGACGCCGTCATACAGAAAAGACCAAACAGACACGAGCGGAGAAATGGCCAGCCAGGGCAGGTACTGCAGGGCTGTTTCGCGAACATCGGGCAGATTCGTCAACACGCCGATCAGTAGTGGTCCACTAAGGAAATAGAGCGCGCAAAAACCGGCCGCAAAGATCAGCGACCATTTTAGCGTCAGTCGCACTGACTCCTCGAGCGACTCACGGTGCTGCTCGCCGACGGCTTTGCCGACGAGCGCCTCGGCGGCGTGTGCGATTCCATCAAGAGCGAACGAGGTCAGCAGTTGCAGATTCAGTAGCACTGCGTTGGCGGCAAGAATGAGGCCACCAAGGCGAGCGCCTTGTGCCGTTACAAAACCGAATGTGAACATCAGCGCCATGGTTCGAACAAGCAAATGGCCGTTTACCGCGAAAAAGGCCGCATACGCGCGAATGTTGAAGAGTCTGACAAGCGGCCAGTGCCCGCTGCGATGACGCAAGGCGCGGGTTGCGAAAATCAAAGCAACGAACAGGCCGGAATATTCGGCGATGACGGAGGCGAGCGCCACACCGTCGACTTTCATTCCAAAGCCGAGAACAAACAGCAGATCAAGCACGATGTTCGTGATGTTAATCGTGAGGAATATCAGCAGGGGAACGCGGGCATTCTGTAGCCCCAGAAACCAGCCCATCAAAACATAATTTACCAGCGTTCCTGGTGCACTCCACACACGAATCGAGAAATACTCGAGCGCAAAGATCTCGACTTCCGGTTGAGGACCGATTAAGCGCATGGCGAACTGGCCGATTGGCCACTGCAGTGCAAGCAACAGACAGGCGATCAGCAGGGCGACAATGACGGCCTGGCCCAGCGACACACGCAAACCATCGTTGTCATCCGCGCCATAACATTGCGCAGCAATGCCCGTGGTGCCCATGCGCAGGAAATTCATGCCGGTGTAAAGAAAGCCGAAGATTGTGCTACCGATCGCCACGGCACCGAGATAGGTCGGGCTGTCGAGATGGCCGGTTACGCCTGTGTCGACCATGCCCAGCAGTGGCGCGGAGATGTTGGACAGGATCATCGGCGCAGCGATGCGCCAAACCTGACGATCTCCGGGCAGCTGCCTGGCGGTCAAGCGGTGCTCATCAGAAAGCGTTGGTGCCAGTCAGTTCCTTGCCTACTACCAGCTGGTGAATAGTCTCGGTTCCCTCATACGTTATGACGCTTTCGAGGTTGAGCATATGACGAATAGGGACGTACTCCGCACTGATGCCGCTACCGCCAAGAATGTCCCTGGCATCTCTTGCGATATCGATCGCGGCACGACAGTTATTCCACTTTGCGAGTGAAACCTGCGTCGGACTGAGCTTCCCCCTGTCCTTGAGACGGCCAAGCTGCAAAGAGAGCAACTGTGCCGTTGTGATTTGCCGTGCCATGTCGGCGAGGCGAATTTGAATCGTCTGCGTGTGGGAAATCGGCCGATTGAAAAGCACGCGATCTTCAGCGTAGCGAAGGACTTCGTCGAGGCATGCCTGCGCTGCGCCTATGACACCCCAGGTGATTCCGTAACGGGCTTGCGTCAGGCAGCTTAGAGGTCCTTTCAGGCTGTTGACTCCAGGCAGGACACTGGACTGCGGGACACGAACGTTGTCAAAAAACAAAGCGGCAGTTACCGAGGCTCGCAGCGAGAACTTGTTTTCGATTTCCTGCGCCGTATACCCCGGCATGTCCTTTTCAACGATGAAGCCTTTGACGCCCTCGTCTGTCATGGCCCAGACAACGGCGGCATCGGCGATCGTGCCGTTGGTGATCCACATCTTGGAGCCATTGATGATCCAGTCGTCGCCATCGCGTTTGGCGTGTGTCTTCATATTGGCCGGATCAGAGCCTCCCTGTGGTTCGGTAAGACCAAAGCAACCGATGGCTTCGCCTCTCGCCATGGCCGGTAACCAGCGCTGCTTCTGCTCTTCAGAGCCGTAGGCATGGATTGGAAACATGACAAGGCTGCTTTGCACTGACACGAAGCTCCTCAGGCCGCTGTCGCCGCGTTCCAGTTCCTGGCAAATCAATCCATAGCAAATGCTGTTGAGTCCGGCACAGTCGTAGCCGTCTATCGAGCTGCCCAGCAATCCGAGTTCGGCGACCTGCGTGATGAGATCGCGGGGAAAACGATGCTGTTCAAAGGCTTCGCGCATGACGGGAATTGCCTGCTCGTCAACGAAACGGGCGACGGTATCCTGCACCATGCGTTCATCATCAGTCAGCTCCGATCGGACGTCGAAGAGATCAAGTGGGTCGAGTTTTGAGTGTCGTGTGGTCAAAGCGGAATTCCAATTCGTCGATAAAGTACAGATAAGATCCAGGCGGGGCCAATCATCATCAGGTGCAGATCCCGGAACAGCGGCCGCAAGCCGTTTTGATTGCGGTGTCCCATCCAGAGCCCAATGATACCGGCGAGCAATATGCCAAGCGATACTCGCACAGGCGATAGTGCTGATTGCGCAAGCCACACTTGCACGCCAGCAATGCCGACGATGAATGGCAACATGCCGATCGCCAGTGACAGCGAAATGATGAAGTAGTAGACGGCCGATGCCATCAGAAATGCTGTGCCCCAGTTAAGCAGTGGTGATATTTCGAGGAACGCATCGGGTATTGGCAAGGTCCACAGAATTCCGACCGTACCGACAACGACCATTGGAACTGCTGCCCAAAACACCACGGGGTGAGTCACATCGGCATGGGATTCCTCGTAACGTTTGAGCCAGCCGTCAGTTTCTGTCATCGTGTTTCTCGGTCGCGCAGCAGCTTATTCTACAATAAGCGTTGCCGTTAAGTATTCGTTCAGGTGGGCTAACGCCAAATACGCGAGTAAACTTCTGGCTATGCCCTGAACGGGTTTGTCGCATGATAGGAGAAAGAATCATGGAATTCGGGATTGTTCGGTTGGCGGTGCTCGGAGCCGCTGTAATGTTCAGTGGTTGCGAGACGTTCGATGCGTACACTGGTGAGGAGAAAACGAGCAGTACGACCAAAGGAGCGCTCATCGGCGCTGCGGCGGGCGCTGTCGTGGGCCTCGTATCGGGCGACGACGCCGTCGAGCGGCGCAAGCGGGCGCTGATCGGGGCCGGCGTTGGCGCTCTGGCGGGTGGCTCGATTGGCTACTATATGGATCGTCAGGAAGCGAAGCTGCGTGCCGAGCTCGCGGGCACTGGCGTCAGCGTTACACGCATCGGCGATAACATCACTCTGAATATGCCCGGCAATGTAACGTTCGCGACCAACAGCTCTGACCTGAGTCCCAACTTTTTTCCGGTTCTTGATTCTGTTGGAAAGGTGTTGACGGAATTTGAGCAGACCGTGGTTGAGGTTGCCGGCCATACCGATAACACGGGATCGGAAGCCTACAATCAGTCGTTGTCCGAGCGCCGCGCTGCGTCCGTTTCGCAGTACCTGCAGTCAAGGCAAATATCGAGTCAACGTCTCATTCCTGTCGGCATGGGCGAGTTGCGTCCGGTTGCAGACAATTCGTCGGCGTCGGGTCGCCAGGCCAACCGTCGCGTTGAGATTACGATGGTGCCGCTGACCGCAGGGTAGACGCCACATCGAGGAACATTACAAGAAGGACGATACCGGGCGCTGGATCGAGGACGCGGGCGTTGTCAGACGTTTGTTATCGGACGACAACGACGGTTCGCGGCACCAGCGCCTGATACTCCGTTTGCGCAATCGCCAGTCACTGCTGGTCGCCCACAACATAGATCTGGCGCGTCGTGTTCCGCTTGGAATGGGCGATCGCATCCGGTTTCGCGGAATGTACGAGTGGAACGACCTCGGCGGGCTGGTGCACTGGACGCACCACGACCCGCTGGGAATAGAAGATGGCGGTTGGATCCGCTTTCGAAGCAAGACTTACGCGTAGCAACCCAGGACAGTGGCCGCGCCTCGTGTTGTTACGCTACGGCCATTACGGAGCGCAGTTTCTTGATGGCATGTGCTTCTATCTGACGGATGCGCTCGGCAGAAACGCCGTATTCGTCCGCAAGTTCATGCAAGGTCTGTTTCTTCTCTGCCAGCCAGCGGCTCTCGAGAATATGCCGGCTACGTTCGTCGAGCGTTGTCATCGCTTTTGCCATGCGCTCGGTTGCATCATCATGCCAGTCGTTTGTCTCAACCTGCAAAGCCGGGTCTGCGTCGGGGCTGGGCAAGTATGCCGCGGGCGTAAATGATTGGTCATCATCCGCATCGGGGGCCGGATCAAAAATCGCATCGCGGGCGCTGAGCCGGCGTTCCATTTCCGTGACTTCTTTCGGTGTTACACCGAGGTCCTTCGCGACAGCCTGAGTTTCCGCATGCGACAACCACGCCAGGCTCTTCTTCGACTTGCGAAGATTGAAGAATAACTTTCGTTGCGCCTTGGTCGTCGCGACCTTGACGATGCGCCAGTTCTTGAGAACAAACTCGTGAATCTCGGCGCGAATCCAGTGCACCGCAAATGACACGAGGCGTACACCGTAGTCGGGATTAAACCGCTTGACTGCCTTCATCAGACCCACATTTCCTTCCTGGATCAAATCGGCGAGCGGCAGACCATAACCCGTGTAGCCTTTGGCAATATGTACGACGAAACGCAGGTGCGCCATGACGAGGTCGCGCGCCGCGTCGAGATCCTCGGCATCGCGGAAGCGAGTGGCGAGAGCCTGCTCGTCTTCTTTGGTCAGGACATCTATGGCGCCGACAGCATGGATGTAAGCATCCAGGCTGCCTACTGGTCCGGCCAGTATCAGGTCGTGATTCGTTGTTGCAACAGCTGTCGTCATTCAGTTACCTCCAGTTCCAGTTCGAATTTTAGCACTCGCGATCTTGGAGTGCTAACAAGCGAGAAGGTTCCCGTGAAGCCCCGGAAAAGCACCCATGAAAAACAGAGACTTAACTCGCCGGCCTGATCATGGATTATGTCTAATGGCGCTAGCGAGGCTCGATGCGCCGCATGTGGCGGGCGGCCGCAAACCAGGAACCGACGAGTCCGAGAGCGACGCCAACACCGAGAATGGAAAAGCTCTCGGCCGGTGTGAGTGACAGCACCGACACACGGCTTTGATACAGACCGGCCAGCCGTGCTGCCGGCTGCTCCAGCAAGAACAGACCGTATTGCACAAGTCCGAGCGCCAGCAAGCCACCGAAGAGCCCGTACCAAAACCCCGACCAGAGAAATGGCCTGCGAACGAACGCATTACTGGCACCGATCAGCTTGGTGACCTCTATTTCTTCGCGCCTATTCTGAATATCCAGTCGAATGGTGTTGCCGATGATGACCACGATCGCGACGCCAAGCAGCGATGCGCCGATGACGATCGCGCGTTTGACGATGTCGAGGATCGCGTGAAAGCGCTGCACCCATTCGGTGTCCACCTGCACAAGTTCGGCCTCCGGCAAATTGCCCAACTCCTCCTGCAGCAAGATCATCGATTGGCTCGTATTTGCCGGACTGGGTCGAACGACAAGCGTGTGTGGCAAGGGATTTTCCGACAGGTGATCCAGAGCCTGTCCGAAACCCGACTCTTGTTTGAATTCGCCAAGTGCCGCACTTGCCGTTATGAGTCGTACATCCTCAACGTCGGCTCGCTGCCGAATAAGTCTCGCGAGCCCATCGGCTTCGATCTCGGAAATATCGCGACGCAGATAAATCGAGAAATCCAGCGCGTTATCCCAACCGGCGCTAACTGCCTGCGCGTTCTTGACAACGAGGCTCAGCGCGGCCGGAATTGCCAACGTTACAGCGATCACCAGGACGATCATCAGGCTGGCAAACGGTTGTCGAAACAAGCGGCCCAGCGCGCCTATCGATGTGCTGAAATGGCGCGTAAGCCAGGTGCTCAATGGCCCGGAAGATCGCACCGGTGCGACCGCATCGGAATGGCGTGTTACTGCCAAGCAACATCCTCCTCTTCGGTCTCGACAAGTTTACCCTCATCCAGCGCGATCCTGGCACAGCCCATTCGGTCGATAAGCGAAATATCGTGACTCGCTATCAACAAAGTAACGCCGACCTCATTGAAGCGGCGAAATATGCGCATGACTTCCAGTGACAGATCGGGATCGAGGTTGCCGGTTGGCTCATCGGCAATAAGCAGCTTTGGGCGGGTAACGATGGCGCGGGCAATACCGACGCGCTGTTGTTCGCCGGCCGAAAGTGTTTCGGGTCGCTGCTTTTCCTTGTGGAGCAATCCGACCTGGTCAAGCGCCGCACGAACCCGTCGCCCGGCCTCGCGATGGCCCACACCGGCGATAACCAGCGGCAAAGCAACGTTGTCCGAGACCGGCCGATCATACAGCAGCTTATGGTCCTGGAAGACCATGCCGATCTGCCGTCGGTAGGCCGGAATCCTGCGCCGTTTCACGCGCCGCGTGTTTTGTCCGTCGACGATGACCTGACCACTGGTTGGCCGCTCAATCAACGCAATCAATCGCAGCAACGTGCTTTTTCCCGCGCCCGAATGACCCGTGACAAACAGCATCTCACCTTTGTCGATTGCAAGCGTCAATCCTGATAACGCTTCCTGACCACCCGGAAACCGCTTGGTTACATTGTCGAGTTGAATCATCACTGTGAGCCACCCGCAAGCAGGGCGTCAACAAATTCCTCTGCTGAAAAAGTCTGCATGTCGTCCGCCGATTCGCCGATGCCGATAAATCGCACCGGTACCTGCAATTGATTGGCAATGGCGAGAAGAATGCCGCCCTTGGCGCTGCCATCCAATTTGGTCACGGTAATGCCGGTCAGCCCCAGTGCCGCATGAAACTTCTCTGCCTGCACCAGTGCGTTTTGCCCCTGACTCGCATCAAGAACCAGCATGATCTCATGCGGCGCCGTCTCATCGCGGCGAGCAACAACCCGCTTGATCTTCGCCAGCTCATCCATGAGTCCCTTCTGATTCTGCAGGCGGCCCGCTGTATCGGCGAGCAGTACGTCGATGTTGCGTGCGCTGGCCGCTTGCCAGGCATCAAATATCACAGCGGCGGGGTCCGCGCCAGCCTGCTGCGAGATGACCGGGACGGCATTACGCTCACCCCACGCCTGCAACTGCTCGACCGCGGCGGCACGAAATGTATCGCCGGCCGCAAGCATCACTGAGAGGCCGTCCTGCTTAAGGCGTTTCGCCAGCTTGCCGATCGTGGTCGTCTTGCCGGCACCGTTGACACCAACAATCAGGACGACGAATGGACGATGTTCGCCGACAATTTCCAGCGGCCTGGCCACTGGCTCCAGAATAGCCACAAGCGAGCGGCGTAATCCGGACCTCAGTGCATCGACGTCCTTCAGTTCCTTACGAGCAAGGCTGGCCTGCAGGTCGCTGATAATGCGCTGCGTCGTATCGATACCCACGTCGGCCATGACGAGCAGCGATTCGAGTTCGTCCAGAACATCCTCATCGATCTTCCCGCCGGGCGCGAGATTGGCCAGGTCGTACGTGAGCCAGCTGTCGCCCCGATTGAGGCGTGCACGCAAGCGCTTGACGAATCCCTGGCGTTCAACGGGTTTTTCTTTCCTGGGAAACACGTTCTACAAAGTCACCTGTGGGCGGCGAATCACCTAAACTGTGCCCGTAGAGCGATGCGGCAATACAGGCAGCAGAAAAAATGGCGAAGCGAACCGCGAAGTCTGGCAAAAAATCCCGGTCGGGGAGGCTGCGTATTGTAGCGGGAATTTGGCGCAGTCGTCTGTTGCAAATCGCCGATGTGCCGGGTTTGCGGCCAACGTCGGAACGCATCCGCGAGACCCTATTTAACTGGCTGGCGCCACGCATCAGCGGAGCCCGCTGTCTCGATCTCTTTGCCGGTAGCGGCGCGCTGGGGCTCGAGGCGCTGTCGCGTGGTGCGGCGGAGGCGGTCTTCGTCGAAAAATCTGCGGTCGCCGCGAGCGTCCTGCAGAGCAACATCGAGCTGCTGGGTGACGCTGCCGCGACCGTCTGCCACGCAGACGCATTCGATTTTCTGCACAGCGAAGCGGCAAGGGGCTTCGATATAGTGTTTCTTGATCCGCCATTCGCCGCCGATATGCTCGACAATTTGTGTAGACTTCTGGATGAGGTGCCTGTATTCGCAGACGGAGCTCTGGTCTATCTGGAGGAGGATCGAGCCAGTCCGGAGCTGCAGCTGCCGGAGGGCTGGCGGGTAATGAAGTCGAAAACCGCAGGCAACGTACGCTACTCACTTGTGACCCCTGACGACAAGGACCAAAGGTGATGTCTATTTCAGCGATGTATCCCGGCACGTTTGATCCGATTACCCTGGGTCACGAAGACCTCGTGAGACGAGCGTCAACCTTGTTCGACAGGGTTGTTGTTGCAATAGCCGACAATCCCGGTAGCAAGGCGCCCTTGTTCAGTACTGAAGAACGGGTGGCGCTGGCTACGGGTGCGCTGGCCGACATCGAGAACGTCGATGTGACCGGCTACAAGGGACTCACGGTCGACTTTGCCTGCGACAATCAACTACGAGTCATCATTCGCGGGCTGCGCGCCGTGTCCGACTTCGAGTACGAGTTTCAGCTCGCCAATATGAACCGGCATCTTACGGACGAAGTGGAAACGGCGTTCCTGACGCCTACCGAAAAGTACACGTTTATCTCATCAAGCCTGGTGCGTGAGGTGGCGGAGCTCGGCGGCGATGTATCCGAATTCGTGTCACCCAAGGTCAGGCAGGCGCTGCTTGAGCGTGTTGGCCGTCCCGGCAATCAGGTCTGACAGACTTTGCAATAATACGTCGAGCGTTGTCCAAGCACCTTCGCTGCTATCGGCTGCTTGCAGACAAGGCATGGTTCGCCATTTCGATCGTAGACGGCCAGCTCTTGCCGGAAGTAACCCGCCGCCCCGTCCCCGCCATAGAAATCGCGCAACGTCGTGCCGCCAGCGCGTATTGCTCTTTCGAGCACCTCCCGGATCATCGTTGCGAGCACGTCGTAGCGTGGTAAGGCAATTCTTCCTGCCGCACGCTGCGGGTGTATGCCGGCGAGAAACAGCGACTCGCTTGCGTAGATGTTGCCCACACCGACAACGATCGCGGCATTCATAATGAACTGTTTTACGGTGACCCGGCGGCCACGCGACTTACGCCAGAGATAGGCACCCGAAAAGTCGTCACCGAGTGGTTCCGGACCGAGTTTTCGCAGCAGCCAGTGGCTCGCCGGGTTGTCAGTCCAGTGCAGGGAACCGAATCGTCGCGGGTCGCGAAAGCGCAGCGACTTTCCGGATCCGAACGCGAAGTCGAAGTGATCATGCACGCCGGCTGGCGCATCGCGCTCCACGATGCAGACGCTTCCGGACATTCCCAGGTGCACGATCGCCGTGCCGTTGTCGGTGTTCAGCAGCAGGTACTTCGCGCGGCGACCCACCGATTCGATCGTCGCACCCGTCAATTCTTCCTCAACCTCCATGCCGACCGGCCAGCGTAATCGGCGCTCACGAATCACGATTTCGTCGATGCGTTGGGCAGTGATATGCGGCGAGATACCACGGCGGCTGGTTTCGACTTCGGGTAGTTCGGGCATCGCGCTAGTTTACTGCCTGGATTGCTTTTTGAGACCTGCCAACAAAAAAGCCCGCGTTGAGCGGGCTTTATCTGAATGCTTTGGCTGAATCTATTTGATCTTCGATTCTTTGTAAATCACGTGTTTGCGAATCGTCGGATCGTATTTCTTCGTTTCCAGTTTTTCGGGATGAAGCTTCTTGTTCTTCGCCGACGTGTAATAGTGTCCGGTACCGGCACTCGATACGAGTTTGATCTTTTCGCGATTGCTTTTGGCCATTAGCTGATACTCCGGCGCTTAGACGCGCTGTCCCTGTGCACGCATGTCGGCCAGGACCCTGTCGATGCCGTGCTTGTCGATGATGCGCATGCCCTTGTGCGAGACGCGCAGACGCACCCAGCGCTTCTCGGATTCCAGCCAGAATCGCTTGTTCTGCAGATTCGGCAGAAAACGGCGGCGAGTCCTGTTATTGGCATGAGAAACGTTGTTTCCGCTCTGCGGGCGCTTCCCGGTGACCTGACATACCTTGGACATTACTCTAAGTCTCTGTTTTTACGATAAAGTTGCCCACGGCCAGTGGGCAGAGAGCGCAACTTTATACCAGCCTCAGGTGCGCAATACAAGAGCCGGGCTCAGGGTCACGGCCGTTTTCGCGAAAGGGCCGCTGAGCCCCTTCACAATAGTCCCCGACTGGCCATCGACGTGGATTCACCGTTACCGATGATCAGGTGATCGAGCAACCGGATGTCGACGAGTCCGAGGGCCGATTTGAGGCGCTTCGTGATGCGCTCATCCGCCTGGCTGGGCTCGGCAACGCCCGATGGGTGATTGTGCGCGAGAATTACAGCTGCCGCATTGATGGCCAGGGCTTCTTTGACCACCTCGCGGGGGTACACGCTGGTGCCGTCGATCGTGCCGCGGAACATTTCGTCGAAACGCAACACGCGGTGCCGGTTGTCCAGGTAAAGGCAACAAAACAGCTCGTGTCCGAGATTTCCAATCCTTGCGTGGAGATAGGACTCCGTATCTCTCGGGCTTTTGATGGCTTCGCCTGCTGGCAGGGATGACTCGTAGTAGCGCTGCGCCAACTCGGGCAGTGCACGAATGATTTCCGACCGTGAAATGCCGATGCCACATTCCTGCTGCAGTTCATCGTCATTGGCGTGGAGTAGCTGGCGCAACCCGCCAAATCGAGACAACAGCCGGGATGCAAGATCCAGAGCCGCATGCGTGCCGCAGCCGCTGTGAATGATTATCGCGAGTAACTCGGCGTCGGTCCGGGCCATCGCTTGTCGCTGAGCGGCAGTCATGCACACGATTATGGCGTTGGCGCGCTCGACGACCAGCCGAAAATCGGGCCAGGATGGCCGGATTTGCAGAACCGGATCTCAGGGAATCGCCTGTAGCGCCAACGGCTTCATCATTGCAGGTGCTTCGGCAGATTCGGTGAAAACGTCGACCGCAACACCTATTCGGTGGAATTTGCGGGGAACAAAGGGATAAGCTGCCGATCATGAATGTGCTTCTCGGCATAACCGGCGGCATCGCTGCCTACAAAACCCCGGAGTTGGTCCGGCGTCTGCGGGGCCGTGGTGCCGACGTACAGATCGTAACGACTGCTTCGGCCGCGGAGTTCGTCACCGAAACGGCGTTGCAGGCCGTGTCCGGGCGGCCGGTCAGAGCGAACCTGTGGGACAAGGAGGCTGAGGCGTCGATGAGTCATATCGAACTCGCACGTTGGGCTGACGTCGTCCTCATCGCACCCGCAACGGCCGAGATTATGGCGCGCCTGGCCAGCGGCGCCGCCGCAGATTTGCTGACGACCTTGTGTCTCGCGACCGAGGCGCCGATCGCTATCGCGCCCGCAATGAATCACGTGATGTGGAACAACCCGGCCGTGCAGGCCAATCGCAGAACACTCGAACAGCGCGGTGTGCGGATCCTTGGCCCCGATTACGGCTCGCAGGCTTGCGGCGAAACCGGCGCCGGGCGCATGCTCGACCCGGACGAAATCGCGGCGATCGTTTGCGGGCCACAACTCGCGGGTACCGATGGTCAACAGCTGCTGGCCGGCAAGACTGTGCTGGTAACGGCGGGCCCGACGCGCGAGCCGATCGACCCGGTGCGCTACATCACGAATCGCAGTTCCGGAAAGATGGGCTATGCAATCGCCAGTGCCGCAGCGGCGCAGGGAGCAAGAGTCGTGCTGGTCAGCGGCCCGGTGTCATTGCCCGAGCCGGCAGGTGTCGAAGTGATTCACGTGAAGACCGCGGCGCAAATGTATGCTGCGACCCATGACAGTATTGCGGGCGTCGATGTGTTTATCGCCGCGGCGGCCGTTTCCGACTATCGACCGGCAGACGCGCCTCAGCAGAAAATCAAAAAAACTCAGGAAACGATGCGGCTCGAGCTGGTTCGCTCGGATGACATACTCGCGTCAGTGGCCGGGCTTGACGATGCGCCGTTTACTATCGGTTTTGCGGCCGAGACTGAAAACGTCCGTGACTACGCACTGGGTAAGTTGAAAAACAAAAAGCTCGATATGATCGTAGCAAACAAGGTCGGTGAAGATTGCGGTTTCGATTACGACGATAATGCGGTCGACGTCTACTGGCGTGACGGCGAACAGAGCTTCGCCAAAACCGCAAAAACGGACCTCGCGCGGCAGATCGTGCAACTGATCGCAGAGCGTTACGAGGCCACGCGTGGTGCTGCGACACAACCAAAGCTCACTGTGATTTCCACCAAAGACCAATAAGACACTCTTCCAGGTATTTCATGAGATCGATCGAACTAAAAATTCTCGATCCCCGCGTCGGGGATTCGATAGAGCTGCCACACTATGCGACTGAAGGGTCGGCCGGACTCGATATGCGAGCGTGTATCGACAATCCCGTGAGCGTTGCGCCCGGCGCGACGGAGCTGATACCGACGGGGCTCGCAATTCATATCGCGGATGCATCGCTCGCGGCGGTGTTGCTGCCACGTTCGGGGCTAGGTCACAAACACGGTCTTGTGTTGGGAAATCTGACCGGACTGATCGACTCGGACTACCAGGGGCAGGTTTTCATCTCTTGCTGGAATCGCAGCGCAAAAACCTATGAGGTGCAGCCCGGGGAGAGAATCGCGCAAATGGTGTTTGTGCCGGTTGAGCAGGTTCGTTTTGACGTGGTTGCAGAATTCGACGACAGCGATCGCGGCGCCGGGGGCTTTGGTCACTCAGGTACGGTCTGAGCCGTTGTCATCGTGATGCCTTTGAGGGCCATGAAACGATTAATGTCGATCTGAAAGCGCTCTTTGATCTGTTGCTCATCCTGGCGGTACTTCTTGAGGTTGGATTCATGGCGCGCAATCGCCGCCTCGGTATCGTTTATGTCCTCGACAAGAGTCGGGTCGATCGTCGGAGCACCGGGGTCCGAATTATAGGGCTTGAACCGACCGGCATCGCTTCGTAGCTGATCCAGTCGTCGGCGCAGATTTCGCAGGTACAGCTCAGTCACCCGGGCCTGCGCCTGAAACAACTCAACACGCCGGTCGCGGTGCATTTCGATTTCATTGACGTCGATATAGGTTGCAAGCAATGCCTGGTCGGCGCGTTTTTGCAACTCAATTTCCGTTGCGAGTTCCTGCGCGACGCGCTCAGCTTCAAGTTGCTCGGCGGTCTTCCTGCCCTCAATATGACCTACGGTGACACCGTGTTCATTGACAACCTGTTTCGGTTTATCAGCGTACTCGGCGGGAATGCTGTCGCCGTAGTGCCGAATGCCCTCGTCATCGACCCAACTGTATAAAGTGCCTCTTTGCGCGCTGGCTGCGACAGGCATCAGGACAAAGACGGCTGCTAGGAAGACTGATATACGCATAGCGAAACTATGACACGATTAGCAATAAATTTTTCGGGACTGGTTCGCGAAATTTAAGCTTAGTCCGATACCGGACCCAAGTAAACTTTTGACCAATATCACAATAATTTCAAGCGCTTAAGAGATAACACCGTACTTTTTGCGATACGCCATGACCGGATCCAGGAACTCCTCATATTCCGTTGATTCTTCGAGGGTATCTATCAGGTCACCGAGCGTGACGATGCTGATGACCGGGATTCCGAGCGACTGTTTGAGCTCCTGCACGGCGGACAGCGAGCCCTGGCCGCGTTCCTGGCGGTCAAGAGAAATGGCGAGTCCGGCAACTTCTGCACCGCTCGCGGAGATGACCTGATACGCCTCGCGGACGGCCGTGCCAGCGGTAATGACGTCGTCGACGATGAGCACGCGGCCTGCGAGCGGCGCGCCGACAATACTGCCGCCTTCACCGTGCGCTTTTGCCTCTTTCCGATTGAACGCAAACGGCAAGTCGATGTCATGATGTTCCGCAAGCGCTGCCGCCGAGAGAGCCACCAGCGGAATGCCCTTGTAGGCAGGGCCGAACAACATGTCGAATTTGAGGCCTGACTCGGCGATCGCCGCCGCGTAGTTTCGCCCGAGTTTCGCCGCCGCGTAACCGCTGCTGAAGAGTCCGGCGTTAAAGAAATACGGGCTGATACGGCCCGACTTCAACGTAAACTCGCCAAAGCGCAGCACGCCGAGCTCGAGAGCAAGGGCAATGAATTCCCTCTTATAGGCCTGCATGTTGGTGGTCTTTCTGTATCATGGCCGCCTTCGAATCGCGCGTCGGAGTATGACACGCGTTACCTCACGGAGAAACCGATTGTTTCGAGTAATCAGCCTGAATGCCAACGGCATCCGCGCGGCGGCACGCAAGGGCTTCTTTGACTGGATGCGACAGCAGGATGCGGACGTCGTCTGCATTCAGGAGACCAAAGCACAAGTTCATCAGCTTGGCGACGATGTCTTCTCGCCGGCGGGGTATCACTGCTACTACGAAGACGCTGTCAAGAAAGGCTACAGCGGCGTCGCAGTCTACTCGAAACAGGCACCGAAAAAAGTCATACGCGGTTACGGCGATCCGGAATTCGATGCCGAAGGCCGGTATCTGGAAGTGCAGCTCGGCGGTATCTCCGTCGTGTCCCTGTACCTGCCGTCCGGCTCATCCAGCGAGGAGCGGCAGGAGGCCAAATACCGCTGCATGGACACATTCACCAAGCATCTTCTCAAGTTGCGACGGCGCCGGTCGGAATACGTCATTTGCGGTGACTGGAACATCGCACACAAGGAGATCGACCTCAAGAACTGGAAGGCCAACCAAAAAAATTCGGGATTTCTTCCCGAAGAGCGCGAATGGATGGACAAGGTCTTCGGTGAATATCGATTCGTCGATGCGTTTCGGACACTGCCGCAGGACGCGGATCAATACACCTGGTGGTCGAACCGTGGTCGGGCCTGGGACAACAACGTCGGTTGGCGCATCGACTATCACGTTGTCACGCAAGGTCTCGAAGACAAGGTGTTGCGGACAGAGATCTATAAAGACGAACGATTTTCCGATCACGCCCCTCTCATCATGGATTACGATTGGCAGCATGACGACTGAAGTCACACGCCGCTGATGCCGAGGCAGTCCTTCAGGGAAGCCATCCTCAACCGGCGGATGCTGATATGCGTCTTTACCGGTTTTACATCCGGGCTGCCGCTCTACGTTCTGATTCAACTTGTGCCGGCCTGGTTGCGCGTTGAAGGCGTCGGTCTGGCCGAGATCGGATTCTTTGCACTGGTCGGGTTTCCCTACACCTGGAAGTTTCTCTGGTCGCCGGTGATGGATCGGTACACGCTGCCTTTTCTGGGGCGTCGTCGCGGCTGGATGCTGGTGACGCAGCTGGCGTTACTGTTGTCGATCGCTGCGCTGGGATTCATCCAGCCGTCACTGTCCATCTGGACCGTGGCCTATCTCGCAGCAGCCGTCGCATTCTTCAGCGCCAGTCAGGACATCGTGCTGGATGCGTATCGACGCGAACTGTTGCCCGACCTGGAACTGGGCCTCGGCAATGCTATCCATGTACAGGCCTACCGCCTGGCCGGACTGGTACCCGGGTCACTGGCGCTGATCCTCGCGGACTTTCTGCCCTGGCATATCGTATTTGTCGTGGTGGCAGCGTTTATGGGTGTTGGACTCCTGATGACGTTGCTGATCCAGGAAGCCATTGCGAATCCAACGCCGCCGAAGACCCTGCGCGAAGCGGTAGTAGAGCCGTTTCGGGAGTTTGTGCAACGCAACGGCATCGCGGCAGCGGCGTTGATCCTTGCGTTCCTGTTTCTCTACAAGCTTGGCGACAATATGGCGACAGCGCTCTCGACGCCATTCTATGTGGATACCGGATTCACGCTGACGCAAATTGGTTCCATTGCCAAGTTTGCATCACTCGTTGCGGTCATCGTTGGCGGCCTCGTCGGCGGTGTCATGATGATCAGGCTGGGCATCAACCGCGGGTTATGGATTTTCGGTGTCGTCCAGGTCGTGAGCATTCTGGGCTTTGCGTTGCTGGCGGAGGTGGGGGCGAACCCCTGGTTGCTCGGCACTGTGGTGGCCCTGGAATACCTGGGAGTGGGGTTGGGTACCGCGGCGTTCACCGCGTTTATCGCGCGCACGACCAATCCCGTTTTTGCGGCCACGCAGTTCGCCCTGTTTACCGCCTTGACGGCGGTGCCCCGAACCCTGGCTAACGCCGTGACCGGGATCATCGTCGAGCAGGTCGGCTGGACCACTTTCTTTCTGCTGTGTACGGCGCTTGCGATTCCGGGAATGCTGCTGCTGTTTAAAATAGCGCCCTGGGGTGCAGATGAACGAGACGGCTGAGATTGCAGTCGGCCTGGTAGCCGAGATCGAAGACCCGGGTTGCCGAGAATTTCAAATCGGTGACGGCGACTGGCCGTTCATGGGTTTCGTCGTGCACCAGGCAGGCCAGGTATATGCGTACCAGAATTTCTGTGTGCACGTCGGCCATCAACTCAACTGGATGCCCGACGGATTTCTGAGTAAAGATCGCAGCGCGATCCTGTGTGCGTCTCACGGGGCTCAGTATGAGATCGATACGGGGCTCTGTTTCCGCGGCCCATGCGTCGGCAAGTCATTGCGACCGGTCGATGTCGAGATTCGCGACGGGGTAATTTACGTGACGGGTCCGACTAGCATGTGAAACCGCACGGCTGGGCACCGCGCCTACTCAAGTCAGGGCGCCTGTCCCTCCGAGCGATTACTCAGCCCGGTCGAGAAACGCCAGAGGGTCTTGATAGCCTTGCGGCAGACCATCCTTGCGTTTGCCGAGGTAATCCTCAGGGTCCATGTCGACCGAGCCGGACCAGTCCTCCGGAGCGGCGGCCTCGGTCAGGAATAGCTCCGGCCAGGCATCGAGTTCGATCTCATCGATCGTGCCGTCGAAAAGCTGAATCTCGATCGTGCCGTCATCTTCATCGATGGCAACAACTTCGAGGAGAGCGCCATTTGGGCGGCGAAACCACTGGCCGATTGACGGATATGCGACTGCCATTTGGTTACTCCTGGAGCTTCACGGACTTGAAGCTTCTCTACTGTTTATAGAGCATTAATTCCAATCTTCAAGACCCTGATACCTTAGCACGCCTTGGCGAATTTCCAATCCCAAATGCGGTGTCCTTTGCGCAGCCCGCGACGCTCGAATTTGGTCATTGGCCGTTCCAGCGGCTGTTCGCCGTCATGTTCGCGCCGTTCGACACAGACAAACAGGTCCAACCGGCGAAATGCTTCATCGATGTGTTCCGCGTAATTCTGCCAATCCGTGGCGATGTGGAGTGCGCCGCCTGGCGCCAGCCGCGAGGCACAGAGCGCCAGGAAAGGCGCCTGCAGGATGCGCCGCTTGTGATGGCGTTTTTTTGGCCAGGGGTCCGGAAAGTAGATATTGATGCGCTGCAGGGCGCCGGCTGGAATCTGCATCTCCAGCACGTCGATCGCGTCATGCGATATCAATTTCAGGTTGGTGATCTGCGCTTCCCGGGCGGCGATCAGGCAATGCCCGATACCGGGATCGTGGACTTCGATGCCGATATAATCCTGCTCGGGATGCTCGGCCGCCTGCTGTACCAGGGATTCGCCATTGCCGAACCCTACTTCGAGCACGACGTTCGCAGTGCGGCCGAAAAGTGCGCGGAAGTCGAGTGCTTTTGCCTCGAAATCGACGCCGAATTCGGGCCACAATTCATCCAGAGCCCGTTGTTGTGACGGCGTCAGTCGCCCGGCGCGGCGGACAAAGCTGCGGATCGGTCGATGGTGATTCGATGCGCTTCGCTGTGCCACCTTCGATGGTCCTAGCGAGTGAGATTTATCGTGCTGGTCTGTTCAGGGCAGCGTCCGCTGATGGAACTGTAAAAGGAACGACAGACCTTCATGTCTGCTTCCTTGTCACCGGTGAGTGTCAGTGTCGGACCGAGACCCAGCCGCCTGTTGCCGTAATCCAGGAAGCCGAATATCACCGGCACGTTGGCGCCCTCGGCGATGCGATAAAAGCCGCTCTTCCAGCCGGGGGTCATGCTGCGCGTGCCTTCGGGCGCCAGGCCGAAATAAAAGCTCTCGTGCGTGTCGAATGCGGCGATCGCCTCGGCCACGGCGGAGCGCGCCTGCTTGCGGTTCAACGGTATGGCACCGAAGGCCTTGAGCAAAATATTCATTGGAAACCAGAACATCGAGTCCTTGACGAACCAGCGGATATCCACGCCGATCAGGGTCTTGTACACGATCGCCCAGAAGCCATCCCAGTTGGACGTATGCGGAGCTGCTATGACCACAGCCTTTTTGATGCTCGGTACGCCGCCGACTATGGTCCAGCCGCCGAGCCATAAGAGGAACCGGGCGACGTGCGGGAGAATCAACGCGCTGTCCCGCTGTCGTCTGTTTTCGACTCGGCCAGGAGTGCCGCGAGATTTTTTAGAATGGCTGGCAATTCGCGCAGGATGTCGCGCAGCTGCGGCAAGCTCTCTCGCAGGTCGTCGAGAATGGCTCTTGGGCCGACCTGTTCATTCATCCACTTCTTCAACACCGGGTGCGCGGTTTTCCAAAGGTCGAGTTGTGGATACAGCTCACGGCCCAGTCCTTCGATGTTAAAGAGCGTCTTGTGCAACAGGATCAACTGCGGCTGAACCTCGACATCGAATCGCTGTGCAACCCTGAACAGCCGCAGCAAGACCTGTGCAAAGGAAATCTCGGAAAGTGGTTTGTTGAAAATGGGTTCGCATACGGTTCTGACGGCGGTCTCGAGCTGATCGATTCGTGTGCCCTCGGGCACCCAGCCGGAGTCGATGTGCAACTTGGCTATGCGGTGGTAGTCACGGTCAAAGAACGCCAGGAAATTCTGCGCCAGATAGCGCTGGTCATCGGGGTGCAGCGTACCAACAATGCCGAAATCGACCGCTGCGTACCTGGGCTTATCCGGATCTGTCGTGATGACGAATATGTTTCCCGGGTGCATGTCGGCATGAAAAAAGTTGTGCCGGAACACCTGCGTAAAGAAGATCTCCACACCATTCTCGGCGAGCACTTTGATGTTTGCGCCAGCCTCGCGTAATGCATCCATGTCACTGATAGGAATGCCATAAATGCGCTCCTGCACCAGAACTTCGGGCCGGCAGTAATCCCAGTAGATCTCTGGCACATACAACATCGCCGAGCCGGCAAAATTTCGTTTCAACTGGGACGCGTTGGCTGCTTCGCGCATCAGGTCGAGTTCGTCAATGATCGTGCGCTCGTATTCGGCGACGATTTCCAGTGGTCGCAGGCGCTTGCCGTGTTCCCAGTATCGATGTGCCAATCCGGCAATCATGCGCAGTACGTCGAGATCGCGCTCGATCTGGTCCTGCACGCCTGGGCGCAGCAGCTTGACGATGACCTCTGTGCCGCTCGGCAACTGCGCGGTGTGCACCTGGGCTATCGAGGCGGCCGCAAACGGCTCGACATCGAAGCGTTTGAATACCTGGTCGACAGGCTCGCCATAGACTTCATCTAGTATCGCAATGGCTTGTTCTGCGGGAAAAGGTGGCACCTCGTCCTGAAGTTTGGCCAGTTCATCGGCAATGTCCGGCGGCAGCAGGTCACGGCGCGTCGATATCGCCTGGCCGAACTTGACGAATATCGGACCGAGCTCCTCGAGCGCGAGCCGGATGCGTTCGCCCACGGGTGCCGACGTATCGCGGCGTCGCGGTAATACGTAAAAGAGAAAGCGCAGCGGCCGGAGCAAGTGTGTTTCCTTGATGAAGTCGTCGAGACCATACTTCACGAGCACGCGCTGGATGCCGAGAATACGGCCGATGGTGCGTCGGCGGCGCATGATCAGGACTTGCCCGCCAGACGATCGACACGAGCCTCGAGACGGGCGACGTCGTCGCGCAGCGCCTCAAGTTGCCGCGTAAAACGCTCCACCTCGTAGCGGCTCGGCACTTCGCCGCTTTCTTCCTGCAGGTACTCGCGAATATTGTCGCCCATTGTCCGGCGAGCATCTTTCGCCCAGTTCCCCACGCCCCTGACAATTTCGCCGGCGCGGTGCGCGGCGACATCGCCGATCAGTGTCGAGAGTTCCTCTTCAATGTCCGGTTTCGCGTATGCCAGCAGCTCCTGAAAGGCTTGTGCGGTATACGCGTCGCCGGTCAGGTCGAGTGAGCCACTTCGAATCGCACCCTCGCCAGGTGCGCCGGCCATGCGCGCCAGCGTCAACAATGAGCCGGTTATTATGACATCGGGATCGGCTTCCGATCGGCTCGCGAGCGTGATGAGATCATCGTCAATCTCGAAGTACATCGCGAGCGCCGTGTCCTTGACACGCACCGCGATCGTCTTCTCGTCGAGTTGCCGGCAGAGTTCGCGCGCCGGCGTCACTTCGCGAATATTGCGATTGAGAATCGTCGTCAACGGGCGGAGTAATGTCTCGAGGGGATCCATCCGCAGATGACCTAGATTCGGTAACCGATGTGCAATGCAACGATGCCGCCCGCCAGGTTTTCGTACCGGCAGCGCTCGAAGCCGGCGTCCTGCATCATGCCGAGCAGGGCCTCCTGATCCGGATGCATGCGAATCGACTCCGCCAGGTACTGATAACTGTCTTCATCACGCGCAACCAGTTTGCCAAGCAGCGGCAGGACTTTGAATGAGTACAGGTCGTACATGGGCTTGAGTGCGTCGACGGGCTGCGAGAATTCGAGGATCAGCGCCTTGCCGCCCGGCTTGAGTACACGATACATCGAGCGAAGCGCGGCGCTCTTGTCGGTGACATTTCGTAAACCGAATGCGATCGTGATGCGATCGAATGTGCTGTCTGCAAAAGGCAGGCTTTCGGCATCGACCTGGGCGATGGTCAGGTTACCCGCTATACCTGCATCCACCAGCCGGCGTCTGCCCTGTTCGAGCATCGCCGCGTTGATGTCTGCCAGCACGACGTGACCGTCCGGCCCAACCTGGCGAGCGAACCTGAGCGCGAGATCTCCGGTGCCACCGGCAAGATCGAGCACATGGTGACCCGCGCGCACGGCAGCCTGATCAACCGTATGGCGCTTCCAAAGACGGTGCATTCCGGCGGACATCAGGTCGTTCATGATGTCGTAGCGTGACGCGACGGAATCGAACACTCCCTTGACGTGATCCGCTTTCTCGTCAACCGGCACGTTCTTGTAACCGAAATGGGTGGATTCAGCCGATGCGTCGGATTTGCTCATAATGGGTGTTATTCAGACTTTGCGCGAGCATACCCTGCCGCCGCAAGGCGGTCGAGGTAGCGTTGCCAGTTCGCCTCCATATTGCGCCCCAGTTCATGCAGATGGGACCATGAATACAGCCCGGTATCGTGGCCGTCATCGAAGACCAGGCGCACTGCGTAGCGACCGACCGGATCGACCGCCGTAATGGCGACGTTTTCCTTGCCGGTCTGCAGCGTCTCCTGGCCGGGGCCGTGGCCGACGACTTCGGCACTCGGTGAATGCACACGCAGGTATTCGAATGAAAAACTGAATTCCGAATCGTCATCAAAGGTCACGACGAGGAGCCGCGATTGTTTTTGAAGACGGATTTCTGTCGGTGTGGGCGTCATATGGGGTGGCCGCAGGCCGGTCAAAGGATGTACCTGCTGAGGTCTTCATCTTTGGACAGCTCGGCGAGATGCTCGTCGACGTAACCGGCGTTGATCTGCACGTGCGTGCCGCTCTTGTCGGACGCTTCGAAGGAGACGGTTTCCAGCAGGCGTTCCATGACAGTGTGCAGACGGCGCGCACCGATATTCTCGGTATTTTCATTGACCTGATAGGCGACTTCGGCGAGTCGCCGCACCCCGCTCTCGGTGAAGTCGATGGTGACCTCTTCGGTCGCGAGCAGCGCGCTGTATTGCAAGGTTAGCGAGGCATCCGGTTCTGTCAGAATTCTAACAAAGTCGTCAGTCGTCAGCGACTTGAGTTCCACGCGGATCGGGAAGCGGCCCTGCAGTTCAGGAATCAGATCCGATGGCTTGCAGACATGGAACGCGCCGGATGCGATAAACAGAATGTGATCGGTTTTGACCATGCCGTACTTTGTGTTGACAGTCGATCCTTCGACCAACGGTAGCAGGTCTCGCTGCACACCTTCGCGCGACACATCGGCGCCTTGCGTCTCTGATCGGCGCGCAACCTTGTCGAGTTCGTCCAGAAACACGATGCCATGTTGCTCGACAGCTTCGAGGGCCCGCGACTTGAGATCCTCCTCGTCGAGCATTTTGGCCGCCTCCTCGTCCGTCAGTTGTTTTAACGCATCCTTGACCTTGAGTTTGCGAGTTGCACGGCGATTGCCGCCGAGATTCTGAAACATACCCTGTAACTGGCTGGTCATTTCCTCCATGCCTGGAGGCGCCATGATTTCCACGCCGACAGGCATCGCCTGGATCTCGATTTCGATTTCCTTGTCGTCGAGTTTGCCTTCTCGCAGCATCTTGCGAAATTTCTGCCGTGTGTCGCCGCCCACGGGTTCTGCTTTTGCATCGGTCGTGAAACCGATGCCCTGCCTGGGTGGCGGCAGCAATGCGTCGAGAACGCGTTCTTCAGCCGCGTCTTCAGCACGATGCCGCACCTTGGACATCTCATCTTCCCGAATCATCTTGACCGAGATATCCATGAGGTCGCGAATAATGCTATCGACCTCGCGACCGACATAGCCGACCTCGGTGAACTTGGTCGCCTCGACCTTGACGAACGGTGCTTTGGCCAGACGCGCAAGCCGTCGCGAAATCTCGGTTTTGCCGACACCCGTTGGGCCGATCATCAGAATATTTTTCGGCGTAATTTCGCTGCGCAGCGGCTCATCGACCTGGACACGACGCCAGCGATTACGCAGCGCGATCGCCACAGCACGTTTGGCCTCGTCCTGGCCGACGATGTGTTTGTCCAGTTCCTGAACGATTTCTCTGGGAGTCATCTGTGACATGTCTGATCCTGGTGCCGAGCCTCGCTGTGCGAGCCCCTACAGTTCTTCGATAACGACATTCTGGTTCGTGAAGACACAGATGTCGCCGGCGATGTTCAATGCTTTTTCGACGATTTCTTTCGCTTCGAGATCCGTGTTCCGCAACAATGCAAGTGCTGCGGCCTGTGCGAACGGTCCGCCGGAACCGATCGCCATCAGGTCGTGTTCCGGCTCAATGACATCGCCGTTGCCGGAAATAATGAACGAACTCTGTTCGTCAGCGACACAGAGTAGCGCTTCGAGGCGCCTGAGGCGACGGTCAGTACGCCAGTCCTTGGCCAGCTCGATCGCCGCTCGCGTCAGGTTGCCGTATTGCTCGAGTTTGCTTTCGAACAACTCAAACAGAGTGAACGCGTCCGCCGTGCCGCCTGCAAAGCCGGCGATAACCCGGCCATCGGCAAGTTGCCGAACCTTGCGTGCGTTGCCCTTCATTACCGTATTGCCCATGCTGACCTGGCCGTCACCGGCGATCGCGACCTTGCCATTGCGGCGTACCGAGACAATGGTTGTCCCTCGAAATTGTTCCATGGTGCTGTACCTGGGTTAGGCGCGTTCAGGCTTTGTCTTTTGGTTTGGCCCGGGCGCGAGGATGAGTTTTGTCGTATATCTGGGCGAGATGCTGGAAGTCAAGGTGAGTGTAGACCTGGGTCGTCGAGATGTTGGCGTGTCCGAGCAACTCCTGCACGCCACGCAAATCGTGACTTGACTCCAATAAGTGGGTCGCGAAGGAATGTCGGAACAAGTGCGGAAAGACCTTTGTATCAATGCCCTGCCGCCTGGCCCAGAGGGAGACGCGTGCTTGCACTGACCGGCCGCTGATACGCGTGCCGCGATTGCTGACGAACAGCGCTTGCTCATCGACAGGAGCGAGTTCAGGCCGTGATTTGCGCCATGTCGCCAGTGCACGCAAAGCGTGTTTACCGACCGGCACGATGCGGTCTTTGTTGCCCTTGCCTGTCACGCGCACCGTCGCATCCTGCGCATCCACATCGTGGCAATCCAGGTCGGTGAGTTCCGACAACCGTAATCCCGACGAGTACAGCAGTTCGAGCATCGCTCGATCGCGATTGATAATGGGCGTGTCGCCCGGAATATCGAGCAAGCGGGCCATGCGGTCGGCGTCGAGATTGCCGGGCAGACGCTTTCCCGACTTTGGCGCGGATACCGAGACGACCGGATTGGTCCTGACGTGCTTCTCGCGAAGCAGGTAGCGAAAGAATGTGCGGGCGGCCGATAAACGCCGTTGAATGCTGCGAGATGAGAGACCGCGACGGTAACAGGTGGCCGAGTAGGCGCGGATATGTTCGCTGTCGAGGTCGCCCCACTTTTCGAGTTGATTCTCGTCGCAAAAAGCGAGCAGCGCCTCGAGGTCACGGCGATAGTGTTTGCACGTCAGATCAGCCAGCCGGCGCTCGTATCCGAGGTGCCGAATGAACTTGTCGATCCAGGCTTTTTCAGCGTCGTCCACCGAACCGACTCCCGCTATGCTCAACCCGCCTCAATAACGCTGCAGCGCTCCCGCGATCAGGTCGCCGACGCGCGCCAGAAAATCGATGCTCATGCCGGGGTGAAAACGGTCGGCATCGGCGCTGCCAATCGCAAGAAAGCCGATTTGCGCCTTGTGCCCAAGCGGGACAAGCGCCATTGAGCCAATCTCGGCAGCATCCCCGTGAAACAGGAATTCTTGCTGCGAGTCGCGCGCCTGGCCACATCGCGGCCTTTTGCCTTTCAGGAACGTGTTGAACGGACCGAGTTGCGCGTCGTCGCGTTCGACGACACGAAAGAATCGTCCAGCGTCGATGTCGTCGAACATCGCCGAGTCGCCAAATAGCACAAGGACCGACTGATCGGCGCCAAAGCCGCTGCGCATCGCCTCTTCGACGCAGACCACGCAGCCCTGCAGGTCGCGCGCGGCGAGCAGCTGCAAAGCGAGCCGGTGAATCTTGGCGGAAAGCAGATCATTGGCTCGGGCTACCTCGATCAGCTCTTTGAGCTGACGCTCCAGCTTGAGCTCTTTTTGCCGCAGCATCGACACCTGACGTTCAACGAGGGACACGGTGCCGCCGGTGCCATGCGGCAGTTCAAGATGGCTGAGCAGCGTGCTGTGGCGTTCAAAAAAGTCCGGATGGGCTTCGAGATAATCCTGTACGGCTCGTTCCGATACGGGCTCATCGATGAATTCCGGCTTACGTTGTGTGCTCATAGATCAACTGTTCCTTCACTAATCAATTCGGCATCGCCGGTGAGCCATACAGGGTCGGTGTCGCCGCGCCAGCTTACCACGAGTCGTCCTCCCGGCAGATGCACGGCAACTTCAGTATCCAGGCGATCGAGCTGCCGGCCTGCAACGACGGCGGCGCAGGCGCCGGTTCCGCAGGCGAGCGTCTCGCCGACGCCACGCTCGTGCACGCGCAGGTCAATGCTGGTTCGGTCACGAATATGTCGAAAGCCAACGTTGGCCGCGGCAGGAAAGCGCTCATGCCGTTCGATCGCGGCGCCCAGAACAGCAACATCTGCCGTGGCGACGTCGGCAACCTCGAGTACGCAATGCGGATTGCCCATGGACAGGACAGACACATCGAGCGATCGGCCCAGAACGTCGAGCGTGTAACGATCTGCCTGAGTTTCAGCAAGGAACGGAATCCGTGCTGGCGCAAATTCGGGCGGTCCCATATTGACTGTGACACGCGCGTCATCGAGTACGGTTGCCTCGATCAACCCGGCCGGGCTTTCGAGCACAAACGTCCGACCTGAGCCGCGCTCCTGCGCGAGCATCCACGCAACGCAGCGCACGCCATTGCCGCACTGTTCGACTTCGGAACCGTCGGCGTTGAAGACCCGGTAACTTGCGGCGGCTGACGCGGCGACGGCCGGACCCACCCACATTAGCTGATCGAATCCCGGGCCCGACCGCTCGTCGCCGAGTTTCCGCAACTCGGCCCGCGACGGCGGTGCCTGCTTTTTCCGGCGCTGGTCGACGACGACAATCCGATTGCCGGCGCCTTGCATCTTCAAATATGCAAACTGCATGAGAGAAATTTTCGTTCCTGCTGTAGCTGATCGATCGACTATAACGTCTTCACTTGTCAACAAAGCAACGCAATGGACATTTGATCTCGGCGGCTGTAGTTTACATAAAACTCGAAAAACATCGCCCTTGAGGAGAGGTCATGCGGCACATAATGGTATTAAACGCCAAGGGTGGCTGCGGAAAAAGCACGCTCGCCACCAACATTGCTTCTTATTTTGCCAACGAAGGCGCTACCGTCGCCCTTGCTGACTACGATCCGCAACGCTCGAGCCTGGACTGGCTCGACAGGCGGCCTGAAAACCGGCCAGCGATTGCCGGTGTGGCAGCCTTTGACGGTGGTTTGCGCCACGTGCCACGCAGTTGCGACATTGTCGTCAGCGACGCGCCGGCGCGGTCACATGGCAAGGAGTTGACGGATCTCGTGAAGCATGCCGAGACCCTGGTCATCCCGGTTCTGCCGTCGACGATCGATATGCAGGCCACATCGACGTTTCTCAAAGAGCTGCAGGGTGTCGGCAAAGTGCAGCGCAAGCAGGTGAAGATCGGTGCACTGGCGAATCGTGTACGGGAAAACACCTTGATTTACGACGATCTCGACGAATACCTGACAAAAGCGCGGGTGCCTTATATCGCCGCATTGCGCGAGGCGCAAAATTACGTGCGGGCGTATACGCGCGGTCTCGGCATCTTCGAGTTGCCCGAATATCTTGCATGGCCGGACTGGGACGAGTGGGAGCCGCTGACAGCGTGGCTGCGTAGCGCTCGCAGCAAGCCGTAAACTCCCGGCGGCGGCCGCCGCCGATGCTAGGGCTCGGAATCGGCCAGGCTCGCGCGAATACCGTCCTCGGCATTCGCGTAACGCGGCGATACGCCAAGCACATCACGCATCCTGGTCGTCTCGACCCGCCGAGATTCTGCGAGGAACGACAGTCGCATTGGCGAGAATTCACGTTCGGCCTGCTGCATCGTGATCGTTTGCGGCAGCGGCAAACCAGACTGGCGTGCGACCTCATTGGTGAACCACGTCGATGTTCGATGGTCGCCGTCGCCGACGTTGTAGACGCCGGGCGGCGTTGTGCTCGTCAGTGCCGCGGCGCAACAAGTTACGAGATCGTCGACATGAATGCGATTGCCGGGGCTCGCGTCGTGTTCTGCTATGACCGGAGCACCCTCGTGCAGGCGCTCGACACCGAGCCGACCGGGACCGTAGATTCCAGGGACCCGGAGAATCACGACCTCGCAGCCCGTCTGTGAGCCCCAGGAATGCAGCAGGTTCTCCGCAGCAATACGTTTTCTGGCGCGATCCGTCTCAGGATTCAGGGGCGACGTTTCGTCCACCGACGCACCGCCGCGATTGCCGTAAACGCCGGTCGTGCTGATATAGACGAATCGTTGCGGGACGGGCTGCAATACCGCAAGCAGCCGCTCGAGCCGAACATCGGACATTGAGGCGCGTGCCGGTGGAACGGTGTACAAAACGCTGTACCGGCGCGGCAGGGTCAGAGGCAATTCGCCGCCAATATCGAGATTGAAAATCTCGATTTGTCGTGACGATGGAATTGCAGAGCGGCTGAGACCGATGCTGGAGCCTTCCGGCTGCCGGGCGAGAAATCGCTGCCCGACGTAGCCCGCGCCAACGACCAACACCGTACCGTCGGCGATCGTTGCCCCGGTCACACCTTGTCCGGCTGGAGGTGCGGAATTGCCGGTAACGGGCCCTCTGCCACCATGCCGAGCCCCTCGCGGTAGGCATCGGCGGCAGCGTCCGTCTCGCCGAGTTGCGTGAGCAATCGACCGTATTCCTGGTACGCCTCCGGCGTCGCTCGCAGGCTGATCACAGTTTCGAGATAACTTCGGGCTTTGCCCCAGAGCTCGTTGCGCAGGCAAAGTCTGGCCGCCGCAAGCAGCAGATCCGGGTCCTCGCCATGTTTCGCGAGCCAGCCTTCGGCGCGTTTCAGTTGTTTGCTCGGGTCCGGTCCCTCGACGAGGCCGAACAGGCGCACCAGCGAGGGACGCCACTCGGATTTCAGTGCGGTAGCGAGGTCTTTTTCGGCCTTGTCGTGCATCCCCGTGCGCATCAGGTTCATGTAATACGCGTCGAGCAGGGTCGTATTGGCACGCAGGCGCTTTGCGGTGTTCTTCCACTCGGCGATCACCGCCTCGCCGTCAGCGGCACGTTCGAATTTCTCGCGGTGCACCCGAACCGTCCACGCGTCGAGTGTTTCCTGCTTTACGCGGCCTTGTTTCTGCAGTCGGGGCAGAATGTCGGCCAGTTGTGTCCAATCCTGCAACCTGAAATACAGACGACCTAACAATGCCAGCGCATGACTGTGATCTCGCGAGTTTTCCTCGAGCCGGCGCAGCGTCGCCAGGGCCTGTTCGTACTGCTCGCGGTCGAGTTGAAATTCTGCCTGGGTCAGCAGCACGGCGTTAGCCGCCTCCGGCGTATGTTCGTACGCCAGCTTGAGCCATTCGTCGCGACGTGTGTCGTTGCCTTGCAGGTGTGCTGCTCGCGCCGCCTGCAGGTAGTTGAACAGCGGCGTGTCGCTGGTGCTCGCGGCCCGGGCAAGCAGTTTCTCACCACGTGCGAAATTGCCCTCGGCGACCTCGATCATGCCGCGAGTCAGCTTCAGGCCGGCCCTGCCGGCGCGATAACGGCCGGCTGCCTCGCCGAGTCGGCGCGGCGCCTGAATGAGACGTCGCAAGAGCCAGACCGTCACGACGAGCAGGACCGCCAATCCGACCAGCACCGGCACCGACATTTCAATCAGGTAGCCGCGGACGTTGATCGCCACATAGCCCGGATCGCCGAGTAGAAAATGCGCCGCGATGGCGCTCAGAATCAGAGCCGCAACGACAATGGCGCCGAATTTCATTGCGCCGGCTCGCCGAGGGCCTTGAATTGCCGCAGAAGCCGCAGCGATTCCGAGATGTCGGGCGTTGTGACATCGAACATGCCATCGCGAATCTCAGCGATCGTCTGCAACGCACCGTTGACCTGAGTGCTGTCTGCATCGAAATACAGCTGCAGCCATGCCGACGCATCGTCGAGGCTTTGTTGGAACACGGCCTGTTCCCCGCGGAGCAGCGCCAGACGTGCTGCCTGCAGCTGCAGGGTCAGGTTTGTGCGCAAGAAGTAGACAGCATCGGGTGTCAGCAACGGAATTGCCGATTCGTCGGGGCCGCTGACCCGAACCAGCCCGGAAACCGCTCCTTTTACGGAAGCCCAGGCGCGATCGACGCCGCTCAGGCCGGCATCGATCTCAGCGTCGTCGTCCTTTGTGGCCCTGACAATTTTCTTTAACGGTAACGCGTCGACAACCCTGGCCAGACTGGCAAGGGTTAGCGTGACGCCTTCGATATCCGGCTTTTCCATTAGCTCGAGTGCGGCGAGTTCGTCGGACAAAGCCCGGCGCACATCAGTCAGCGCAGGGTCTGCGAGCTGCACGAGACGCTCATCCGCCATGCCAAGTGCGAGAGCGGCCAGCTGTGGATTGCCAGCGAGCTGCAGCTGGGCATTTGCGATTTGCATGTAGTACTCGGCCTCGGCAATCAGCCAGGTGTTGCGCGCTCCGACAGAAACGCCCTGCAATGTCGCCAGCGAGTTTTCGAGGTTGGCAATACGCGGCGGCAACGAATCGAGCATCTGCATGCGCCCGTCAATGTCTGTTTGCAAAAGCCCGAGGTCCGTGGCGGTTTGTGCGTCGGCCTCTGCAAGCCGAGCGAGGTCGCGATCGAGGTTTGACAGCGTTTCATTCGACGACGCGAGGCGATCACGGAGTTCGTCCAGCGAGATCGCACTTTGCTTCGCGCTCCGCTCTGCACGCCAGTCCTGAACCATTACATAGCCGGCCGCTGCGAGCGCGACGAACGACAGGAAGAGGCCCAGCCAGGCAATGCCACCCGAGCCCCTGGTCTGTGAAGTGACCGATGCTGCTTCTGGCTGCGCGACGGCCTCGGTCTCCGGAGCCGGTTCGACGACGGGTTCCTCCACGGGATCCTCCACGGCATCCTCCACGATCAGCTCCTCGACCTCGGCAGCTTGCTCGGCAACCGCTTGCTCTTCAACTGGCGGCGTGTCTTTAACGTTGTCTTTCTTGCTCATCAGTGCTTATCCGGGTGGGTTCTTTGTGCACGCGATGATCGCGTTGACCATGTCGCTTGCCTGCGGTCCTCGTGCGAGCGTCGTCGGGATGCCGGGGAATCGTTCCAGCGCTTCTTTTATCACACGAGTGGCCGGCGTAACCAGTGGGGTATCTCGCAGCCTGGCTGCGCACCATTCGGGCAACACCGCTACAAGGTTCAGAAGTGACTCGACGCTCATGACGGTAACCACATTGACTTTGCCCGCACGCCATTTTCGCTCGAGATCGTCCAGCTCTGACGGCGAGTAATCGGGTGGCTCTCGGCTGTAAACCGGCAGGTATTCGACGGTCGCGCCTCTGTCGCGGAGCGTGTCAGCGAGCAGCTCGCGGCCCGCATCGCCACGGATGATTCGTACACAGCGGCCGCTGACTTCCTGCAGCTCGGCCCTGGCCAGCAAATGCTCGCTGTCGAAGCCGGCCGAGGGGGAAATGTCCACGCTGCGACCGGCAGCCTCGATCGCACGCGCAGTGGCCGGGCCAATGACCGCAAGCTGCCCGGTACCGGCGTAGGCCAGACCATGCCTGACGGCGTTGGGGCTGACGAATATCACGATGTCGGGGTCGTGCAATTTGTCCACCTCGGCGTCGATAGAACGACTGTCCCGCGGCACGATGTGCAAAACCGGGAATGCGACCACGCCCCCGCCGCAGGCCCTTATCGCTTCGACGAGGTCGCTCGCCTGATGTGCCGGACGGGTAACGAGCACGCCGACGCCGGCGAGTTCGTTTTCAGTCATTGGCAGCACCCACGGCGGCGAGCAATTCGCCCGCGCCGCTTTGCAGCAGGCGCTTCGCGAGTTCTATGCCGAGCTGTTCGGCGTCATGTGCCGCGCCCTGTACGACATCCCGGATCGAGCGACTGCCATCGGGCATGGCGACGAGGGCCGTAATGGTGATCGCTGCGTCATCGATGACCGCGTGTGTCGCAACCGGGGACTGGCAATTGGCCTGCAAGGTCTTTGCAATAGCGCGCTCCGCAGCAGTTGTCTGCACGGTAGGCGCGTGATCGAGTTTCCGCAGAACAGACCGCAGCGTGCTGTTTGATTCGAGGCACTCGATGCCAATGACGCCCTGTGCTGCGGCGGGCAACATCTCTTCGGGTGTGAATTGCTGACTGATGTAATGCTGCAGCCCGAGACGCTCGAGTCCCGCCGCGGCAAGAATGATCGCGTCAAAATCGCCACCATCGAGTTTTGCAAGGCGGGTGTTGACGTTGCCGCGCAACGGCTCGATCCTGAGGTCCGGGCGCATCAGTTTGAGCTGCGCCTGGCGGCGCAGGCTGGAGCTGCCGATGCGCGCGCCCTGCGGCAGCTCGTTGAAGTCACGGCCGTTGCGCCCGACGAGCGCGTCAGCATGATTGGCGCGTTGCAAAACAGCGGCGATACAAAAACCTGCGGGCATATCGGCGGGCACATCCTTCATGGAGTGCACGGCGATATCCGCTATGCCGTCCTGCATCGCAACCTCCAGCTCCTTGATGAACAGGCCCTTTCCGCCGATTTTTTGCAGGCTCTTGTCGAGGATCTCGTCGCCGCGCGTTGACATCGGAACGAGGTCGACCGAGTCGACCTCGGGCAGGGCACCGAGTGCTGCCGCGACATGCTCTGCCTGCCAGAGTGCGAGCGCGCTCTTGCGCGTTGCGATACGAATATCCAAGGGCGATTACCCTCCTTTGAGGCGACGGCGAACCGTAGCCAGGTGACGACGACTCACTGGGAGATCACCACTCGCGCCATCACGCAACACGATCCGTGTCTTGCCATCAGCCGTTTTCTCGAGCCTGTCGATGCGATCGACTGCGACAAGTGCACTGCGGTGGATGCGCACGAAGTTTGCGGCGAATTCCTGTTCGAGCGACTTCAATGAATCGTCAATGAGGTGTTTTCCGTTGGCATGGTAAACACAAACGTATTTCTGGTCCGCGGTAAAAAAGTCGACATCGCCAATGGGAATAAGGTGGAGTTCACCGTGCGCGAGCGCGCAAACATGATTACGGCGGCTTTCGATGCCGGGTTGCGCGGTCAGCTCCCTGAGCATGTTACCGGTCAATTGCGACGCATGTTGCAGTGCTCGCTCGAGGCGCTCGCGGCGCACCGGTTTGAGCACATAACCGATCGCGCGGGCGTCAAAGGCGTCGATCGCATATTCGTCGTAAGCCGTGGTGAAAACCACGGCCGGCGGCTTGTGCATCGCATTCATGTGATGCGCAGCCTCGATGCCGTCCATTCCCGGCATGCGAATATCGAGTAACACGATATCGGGAGCCAGGTTTGCGGCCATAGCGATTGCTTCCTCGCCATTTGCGGCTTCACCGATCACCACGTAATTGCCGAAGTCGTCGACAAGCTGGTGTAAACGGTCACGGGCGGGTTTTTCGTCATCGACGATCAGAATTTTCACGCGCTGTTCTCATCGTGCGGGAATCGCAATTTCACAGCATAGGCAGAGTCGCCTGACTCGACATCCACCGTGGCGCGATTGCCGTAGGCGAGTTCGAAGCGCTGCCGGATATTGGCCAGCGCCATCTGGTTGCCGCCTTTGGCGCGTTTTTCCCCCACCGCAATCGGGTTGGAGATCGTAATCTCGAGAAAACGGTCGTCGCGCTTGCCGACGACGACGACGTCACCGCCGTCTGGCAACAATTCAATGCCATGATAGATCGCGTTTTCAAGCAGCGGCTGTATGGTCAGGCTTGGTATCAGCGCGCGCATAGGCAAGTCGGCGATGTCCCAGCGTACGTTGAGGCGATCGCCCAGGCGCAGTTTCTCAATGCGCTGATAGATGGCCGCGACCTCGAGCTCGGCCTTGAGTGTCGTCCGATCGCCCGAGCCGCCGAGGTTGGCGCGCAACAGGTCGGACAGATCCTCGACAGCTTCCTCCGCCTGGCGCGGATCCGTGCGCGTCAGCGATGCGATCGTGTTCATGCTATTGAAGAGAAAGTGAGGCCGGATCAGCGCCTGCAATGCGCTGATGCGAGCCTGCGCCTCGAGAACGATGCTGCGGCGCCATTCGCTGGAGATATAGAGATATCGCATGGCCAGCGCGATGACGATCGAACTGATGGCGATCGTGCGCAGCAGGAACTGTGAATGAGAGTCCTCGATAATGAGTGATTCGCCGAATATTCGGGTCACCTGGTAGGCAATCTCCGCGAGTGCCGCACACAGCACGAGCAGCACCACAAAACTGATGAGGAACGCACGCGTCTTGCCGGCGCTTTCGAGCTTGTCTCTGAAGAGGCACATGATGACGCTGCTCAACAATGCCAGCCACAGAATAAACAGAGAGTTCTTGGACAGCTCGATCAGGAACATGCCCGGCGTGTCGTAAGCCGCAATCGTCAGCAGAAACGCGATAAGTTGAGCGATCAGGACAACGATGAAAACCGTGCTGGCAGCGCAGAAATCAGGCAGATATGCCTGTGACGTGTTGTTCCCGGAATCGGATGCTGCGGTCAAGCCTGGCGCTCCATCGGACTGGAGAGCGAATTGTACAGTGCTCAAGGCAGGCGCGGTTCTACGAGCCGCAATATTCCTTGATTTGTCCTTCGACCCGCGTCCGGGCGGCCATGACTTCGGCTTCTTCGAGATACTGACGCTCACCGGCCTCGTCTTCACGATAGAGCCGCTGCGAACGCAGGAAGGATTCAAGTCGATCGCGGTATGTCTGGCACTGTTGCTCGCGCTTCTCCTGCTCGGCGCGCAACTCTTCCTTGCTCATCCCGGCGGGTGCCTCGGCGGCAACCTGTTTTCTCGCGGCACGAGCCTCGCGGCTTGCCGAGACACGGGCCTGCACGGCGGAGTTGTCCGTATTGCGCGACACGACGTCCAGCCTTTCAACGGCGGCATTGGCGGTTGGACGATCCTCGTAATGCACGTTTCCGTCGCCGTCGATCCACTTGTAGATTTCGCTCGCAACAGCCGTACCGCCAGTCGCGAGCGCTGCAGCAACAGTGATTAGAAGCGAGTAGCGTTTCATCGAAATCTTCCCGAAGGCATTGAACAATAACGCATTAAACCACGTGTAGCGGCAGTTTGGTGTGATCGCAGTCACAGCGAATATTGTGTCGCGAAGCACTATGACGCGGGCAAAAAAAAGCGGGCCGTGAGGCCCGCTAAGGTCTTGCTTTTGGGGGGATTTCTGGCCAGTTCGGCTTCCAGCCAAGCCCGCGGATTCCACTTTATGGAAAATCCGCGAGCCGGCGGCCGAGCCATCACTCGGCCGAAGTGAACTCCGGATAGGCCTCGAGGCCGCACTCCGAGATATCGATGCCTTCGTATTCTTCCTCTTCCGAGACCCGAATACCCACGGTGAGTTTGATCACGTACCAGACGATGAAACTCGTGATGAAGACCCAGGCAAAGATCGAAATCAGGCCAATGACCTGAGTACCAAGTTGGCCCCAGAAACTGCCGCTGTTGTTGGTGAATGAGACGGCCAGGAGCCCCCACATGCCAACGACGCCGTGTACCGAGATGGCACCAACCGGATCGTCGATCTTGAGCTTGTCGAGAGTCACGATGGAGCCGACCACGATAAGGCCGCCGACCGCGCCGATCAGCGTTGCAGCCAACGGTGTCGGCGTCAGCGGTTCAGCCGTGATCGCAACAAGTCCGGCAAGTGCGCCGTTCAGGGCCATCGTCAAATCCGCTTTACCGAACCACAGACGTGACAGCAGCAGCGCAAATACAAGCCCGCCGGCCGCCGCCATGTTGGTGTTGACGAACACGAGTGCGACAGAATTCGCCTCACCGACATCTGACACTTTGAGTTCCGACCCGCCATTAAAGCCGAACCAGCCGAGCCAGAGAATCAGGGTGCCAAGTGTTGCGAGTGGCAGGTTGCAACCCGGAATCGCGTTGATCTGACCTTTCTCGCCGTACTTGCCCTTGCGAGCACCGAGCAGCAATACGCCCGCGAGCGCTGCGGCGGCGCCGCAGAGATGCACGACGCCCGAGCCGGCGAAGTCGAGAAAGCCCATCTCCTGGAGGAAGCCGCCACCCCATTTCCAGAAACCCTGTACCGGATAGATAAAGCCGGTGAGGATGACTGCAAATACGAAGAAAGCCCAGAGCTTCATGCGCTCTGCGACGGCACCCGAGACGATCGACATCGCGGTTGCGACAAACACGACCTGAAAGAAGAAGTCGGACAGGTTCGAGTAGTACGCATCGCCGGCGATGACGTCGGCCGCTGCGTTGTCGCTGCTACCAAGCAGCCCGCTGCCGAGCGTCGAAAGACTCTGAAATACGCCGCCCTCAAATTCGCCCGGATACATGATCGAGTAACCGCAGACCATGTACATGATGCAGGCGATTGAATACAAGCCGACGTTCTTGGTGAGAATCTCGGCCGTGTTTTTCGCACGAACGAGACCAGATTCCAGCATCGTAAAGCCGGCAGCCATCCACATGACCAGCGCGCCCATGACCAGGAAATAAAAGGTGTCCAGAGCGTAGGCCAGTTCAGTAACCTGTCCGGATAGTGTTGTCAAATCTTCCACGTGATTTCCTCCGCTTATTCGTGCAATTAGACGGCTTCGCTACCGGTCTCACCGGTGCGAATGCGAATGGCTTCAGAAATCTCGGAGACGAAGATCTTCCCGTCGCCGATTTTCCCCGTGCGTGCTGTATTGGCGATTGCCTCGACGACCTGATCGGCGACGGCGTCGTCAACGGCCAGTTCGATTTTTGCCTTGGGCAGGAAATCAACGACGTACTCGGCGCCGCGATAGAGCTCTGTGTGCCCTCGCTGACGGCCGAAGCCCTTGACCTCGGTGACCGTTATTCCCTGGATGCCGACGTCAGCAACTGCCTGACGGACATCATCCAGCTTGAATGGCTTGATGATCGCGGTGATCATTTTCATTTCAGTCCCTCTCCAGGTGAAAAACTGGGGCGGCATGGCCGCCCCGGTTAAGTTATTGAAGGTCGAATCCCTTACCGATCGTGAACACGATGGATTCGTTGGCTTTGCCGCCGTTTTGAAAACCGACGAGGTCCTTGTTGGCAAGAATCACTGCTACACCAAGATCGATGTCGCTCAAGGTCGTGCCGTAACCGGCCTCGAAGTACTCACCTTCAAAATCCTGCGAAAAACCGCCAAACTTGCCGTAGAAACCGTTCTTCTCAGCGGTCAGCGAGTAGTAGGTATAGTCAGCGGTGCCGGCCGGGTCGTCGTACTCGCCGACGGCGACATCCAGCGAGAAGATGCCAAGACCGGCACCCAGGTTGATTTCCTGATACGTATTGTCGAAATCGTCATCGGTGTAGAAGTAGCCGGTATAACCGATGCTGAGGCTGACCTCGCCCACGTCGGCGCCATACCCAAAGTACACGTCGTACTCCAGCCCGATCCCCACATCCGCCACCCAGGTGCCAGCGTAAAAACCGCTGGATTCGAAGTCGACGCCGCCGCTGGCAGACGACTCGTCCTGAAAGATGCCGCGGTAGTGGTACTCGCTCGCGTAACCCAGGTTTGTGGACCATTCGGCCTGCGCGATGCCGCTCAGTGATAACAAAACAGCCAATAAGCTGGCTTTGTGCAAGATCTTCATGTGTTGTTGCTCCCGATAAATTAATGAACCAAAGTCAGCCTCCTAACAGCAGCTTTCGTGCCAAGTTAGGAAAAGTAATGGATAACAAGTACTTACAAGTTTTCGATTCGTGTGGCCGCTCCGCCTTGGAGCGGGGAATCCCGTGACTGCACCAAATTGGTGAGCGCGCTGGCAAAACCGGACGCAAACACCGCTTATGCTGCTGGTGTTTTGGATCGCGCTGCGGTATCAAACAGCCATGAGTAATAATTCAATAGAAGATCTCGCGAGCAAACTCGCGGAGGCGGTTCCCGAAGGGCTGCGCGCAATGCGCGAGGAACTGGAAGGGAGCTTTCGATCCGTACTCAAGTCCGGGCTGGGCAAACTCGATCTCGTGACACGCGAGGAATTCGAGGTGCAGGAAGCGGTGCTCGCTCGAACCCGGGAGAAACTGGAGGCACTGGAAAAGCGCCTGGCGGAGTTCGAACAGAGCTGACCCCAACGGTTTACAGGCCAGGGAGGGCCGCGTGAGTCTCGCAATCCTGCAAAGCCGGGCGCAACTCGGAACGGATGCGCCGCCGGTCACGATCGAAGTGTTCCTGTCGGGCGGTTTGCCGTCTTTTTCCGTTGTTGGTATGGCAGAGAAGGCGGTTCGGGAGAGCAAGGACCGGGTCCGCAGCGCGCTGATTTGTTCCGACTTCAGGTTTCCTCAGGAACGCATAACGGTCAGCCTGGGCCCGGCGGACATGCGCAAGTCGGGTGGGCGATTCGATCTCGCGATTGCGCTGGGCATTCTGGCAGCGAGCAAACAGCTGCCACTCGAGGCTGTCGACGGCGTCGAGTTTTACGGCGAGCTGGCTCTCAACGGGGATCTGCGACGGGTGCCCGCCATCCTGCCCGCGGCCCTGAAAGCACATGCCGCAGGGCACAGCATGATCGTGCCGCTGTTGAACGCGAACGAAGCTGTGCTCGCGAAAACCGCAGTTCGGGCCGCCACGAGCTTGCTGGAAGTGACGGCGCACCTCAACGGGACACAAGGCATCGAAATGGCCGAGTCTGTCCGGCCGGAGCTCGCCGGCCATGGGGCGCCGGACCTTGCCGATGTCAAGGGCCAGACGCAGGCCAAACGTGCACTCGAAATCGCGGCGGCTGGCGGGCATAACCTGCTGTACATCGGCCCACCGGGTACGGGCAAGAGTATGTTGGCCAAGCGCCTGGCCGGCATATTGCCCGCGTTGACAGAAGCAGAGGCGCTGGAAACCGCGGCGATCGACTCGGTACTTGGTCGTCCGCTCGATCTTGCCCGCTGGCGGCAACGGCCATTCCGCTCCCCGCACCACACGGCGTCGCCGGCGGCGCTTGTTGGCGGCGGCCCCGGCCCGCAGCCGGGCGAAATATCCCGAGCACACAACGGCGTGTTATTCCTCGATGAGTTGCCGGAATTCAATCGCAACGTACTCGAAGTTCTGCGCGAGCCGCTCGAGGCGGGCGTCATTACGATCGCACGTGCGGGTGTGCAAATGGACTTTCCGGCGAACTTCCAGTTGATTGCCGCGATGAATCCCTGCCCGTGCGGATTTCTCGGTGAACTGGCAGGCGATTGCTGCTGTAGCGCCGAGCGCGTTGCGACCTACCGCAGCAAAATCTCCGGGCCGCTGCTCGACCGGATCGATCTGCACGTCGAGGTCATGCGACCCGCGAAGGAAGCGTTGCGCCATGATGCGCCGCCAGGAGAGTCAAGTAGCGCGGTCGCCGCAAGAGTCGGCGCGGCGCGCAACATTCAGCTACGGCGCAGTGGAGTGTGCAACGCGCAACTGGAGGGTGAGACGCTCAACGATGTCTGCAAGATCTCGGGCGAGGTGTTGCAGTTGCTGGAGCAGGCGACCGCGAAATTCAGGCTATCGGCTCGCGCCTACCAGCGCGTGCTGCGGGTCGCGCGCACGATCGCGGATCTTGCGGCGCAGAAAGATATAGCCGCCACGCATATTGCGGAAGCTGTGTCGCTGCGGCAGATGGACAAGCGGCGTCTGCAGTAATCGCAGCGGCAGGCGCCCTGATGCCGCACTGTCCTGCTTAGTCGGCCTCGCCGATCATGTACGCAACCGCGGCTGCGACTTCCTCGTCGGACAAGTCGACGCGGCCGCCTTTCGCGGGCATGAAACCGACAGCGCCGGTGTAACCATTGATGGCGTGATCTTCGAGAACGGCGACACCCTGGGCAATGCGCGGTGCCCAGGCTTCGACATCGCCGAGGATCGGCGCACCGGCGATGCCGGCGCCGTGGCATGCGAGGCATGCTGAGTTGTAGACCTGTGGTCCGGACAACGCCGCCGCGACGGGAGCGGGTTCAACGGCTTTCTCGACAGTTGGTGCCGAAGCATGTTGTTCTTCCCCTGGCAGGTACACCTGCCCAATCGGCCGAATTCGCTCCTCGACCGCCGCCTGGTACTCCTGGGCGTCCCGCGTGTACACCCCTTGGGTGAGATCGGACATCTTCATGGCGAGCACGAGGATCGCGAGCGCGAAAGCGGCAAGTATGCCGATCACGAGGGAGTACATATCGAAAAATTTCTGGTCCCGACTCAAGTTATTGCTCCGGAGTTTGCCGTATTTGTCTGCCCGAAAGACCAGGCGGTGGCGGGCGATTATATTACATGGTCAACGCCAATGCAGTCGCCGTATAGACAAGGATGGAGATTCCGGCGGCAGCCATCGCGATTGGCAGTTGCGTAACGACATGATCCATCAGGTCCGAGCCGCAGGCGAGTGACGACAGGATGGTCGTATCCGATATCGGGGAACACTGATCACCGAAGACCGCACCGCCCATGATCGCGCCGAAGGCCAGCGTGACGAACAGCGGGTCAGGCGATATTGCGTAGGCCAGCGGCAGGGCAATAGGGAATACCACGGCATAGGTTCCCCATGACGATCCCACCGAGAACGAGACGACCATGCAGGTGATCATCAGGATACCGGGCAGCACGAACGGGACCGCTGTCAGGACTCCGGCGGTAACGTCGATGACGTAAGAAGAGGCGCCGAGCGTGTCCGAGACCTCAGCGAGCGTGACGGCGAGACCGAGGATGATCGCACCGATGGTCACGCCCTTGATGCCGTCGACGAAGCCTTCGAATGCGTCGCTGACACTCATGCCGCGCATGATCGACAATGCAATGCTGCTGACCAAGGCAAGACCGAACGCCTCGAAGATCATCGGCGACCCCGTCACTAGCCAGGGGATAATTGCGAAACTCATCAACACACCGATCGGCACAAAGAAGTCGGCGAGCGATGGCCTGTAGCCGTCCGCGACATTCAGTGTTGCGAGTTCCCTCGAGACGATCGGCTCAGCGCCGGGCGCGTCGAGCTCGCCGGTTTCCATCGCGCGTATCTGCGCTGCGCGCATGGTTTTTCCAACGAACGGCAATTTGCCCAGAGCGAATAACAGGGTGAACAAAACAGCGAGCCAGCCATAAAAGTTGAATGGAATGGCTTTCAAGAACCAATCGATAGCCGCCTCCTGGTTGGGGATGAACTGACTCATCGACGGTATGGCGATCAGACCGGCGACATAGACCGGCCAGACATTGAACGGAATGATCGTTGCGACCGGCGACGCGGTCGAATCGACGATATACGCAAGCTCTTCGTGCGCAACATTCTCCCGGTCGGCGACCGGCCTGACCGTTGTGCCGGTAAGGATCGTGCTGATCGTGCCGCCCTGATGAAAGATAACGCCCATGAGCCAGGCAAAGAACATCGCCGAGCGCCGTGTCTTGACGAAGTTATCGGAAACGTACTGTGCAAAATGCCAGGCACCACCATTACGGTTCCACATACCTAGCAGACCACCGAGGGCCCACAAATACACGAGCAGAATCTGTGCATAGCGTTCAGAACCAATGCTCGGTATCAGAAACACCTGAATGATGTTGTATTGCGTGGTGACGAGACCGCCGAGCACGATACCCATGAAGAGCGCCAGAATGACATTGCGGGTAACGAAGCAGATCGCCAGCGTCGAGAGCGCGGGAACGAGCGACATGAAGTTGTAATGTCCCTGCTGTTCGACGCTGGTCGGCTCCAGGCGAACGCCGTACCAGGCGACGAGCAGACAGAGTGCCAGCATCCAGAGCCAGGTGTAGTCCTTCAGCTTACCGAGCATTGTGTCCCGCCTGCTTCATGCAGGGCAGTATAACGTCCGGATCAGCCGCGCAGTGCGATTCTAGTATTGATAGCGGATGCGCAGGTAGGCGTTGCTGGCATCTGCGAGCTGTTTGAAAAACGTATGATCATTGTCGCCGCCGAACAGATTGGCGCCCGCTGTCACTGACCATTGATCACTGTGCCGATAGCTGTAAACCGGCCGCAAGTAGAAATCGCTGTCGCTGGGTGAGTAGAAAGTAAATAGCGACCAGGTGTGCTTGTCCCGGCCAGCCCGGTAGGTCAGTCGATTTGTCAGCAGATGGCGGTGCTCGTCGGGTTCGAACTGAGGGTTGGGTGAATTGTCGATGAGCTCATCGTGGTCGAGCGTCGATTCGAGGTAATACTGAAATGCCACAGCAAAGTTGGGTTTGGCTTCCCACTCGTAGCCCGCGAGAAAACGCAGCTGGCCATTCGGCAACAATGGGTCGTTTCCCGAGCGGTCATCGCGCGACAGGTAGTACGACAGCTCCGCGTTGAATACTCCGGGGCCAACGGGTCGGCGAAGACTCGCACCGAGTGACGTCATGGGTGCGAACGTCGCCTGCAGCGACGGCGTCAGCGCTGTCGGCTGTTTGAAGAACCCATGGTAGGCATAGAGCGCGTACTCGCGACCCGCGATTGTGCGAAAAAGGCGCAGCGCGAACTCACCGTTTGCAAAGGATCTGTCCGGATCGTCGGCCGCCAGAGGCGGTTCTGGAGCGACATTGGTGCCCGCGAGCGGTGAAAAGAACGAGAAGCGCTCGCCGGTGAGATAGACGTCCGGTTCGAAAACCGGCGTCCAGACGAAATCGACGTTTACCGACGGCGAGAATCGCGTCACGCGAATGGCGTTGCCGGGTGCTTTGAGATACTCGTCATGACGACCGGCGAAGAACGAGACAAAGTCTTTTGGAAACAGGTCATTCAAGAAAACGAGATCGCCGGTTCCCCAGGTTTGCACCTGACGACCGAGCTTGATATCGACGTTGTCGCCAAACGACATGGCAACGGTCAGATCCCGGATATCGGCATCCCAGTCATCTTCAATGCCGTCGTAGCCGGCATCCGCCTTGAATCCTATCCTGGCTCTGCCGCGTTGCCATTCCGATTCGACGCGCCAACGCAGATCTTCGAGCGTGTTGCGCTCATCGATGAGTGGGTCATGATCAAAGCGAGTTCCAAGTGCAGCCTCCAGGTAGCCGCTCCAGACCGTTTTCTGATCGTCGTCGTCCCAGGCGTCGTCGTCCCACATGTCGTCCTGCGCGTGCAGCGCAACGGGAAGCAGCAACAGCAGCGGCCAGAATTTCATGCTGCAGCCTGTAGCTATCTTTCCGGCCGCTGCAGCCAGTCGTGTGGCGGGTTGCGCAACGAACGTTCCGTGAACACAGTCTCCGGAAGGCCAACATCGTACTTGATGTAGCGGAACTGCATATCCGTCTTGCCGCCGGTCAGAAGGTCAGATACGCGGCTGCTCGTAACCGTGGGATGGCCGTCAATGTCCTCCACCTCGGACACTTCGACACGCCGGTATAAGTCGCCGGCTGCGTTTGTGTACTCGATTTTCATGGGCAGGAAGGTCTCGCGATCAATCCACGTGACATAGCTCGTGAACTCGACACTCAGTGGATCAATCGGCGTGTGCTTCAGCACATAGAAATCGTCGTTCGTCTCGACGAACTCATGGGTATCGTCCGAGGGGCGGCGTCCTGACACGTCTTCATAAAAATAGTGCGCTCCGACAAAACTCGTTCGCTTGTCGCCCGCGGAAATGCGTTTGACCAGGTCGAGGCCCGGCAAATAAAGCCAACGGTCGTCGTCACGATCCATGTGTTTGTCGACCAGAAACACGGTGTTGCGCACGTCGGAGGGCTGGCTGAAAACCACCAGGAACTGCTGATCGCCGGCATCCGCAAGGTCACGGCGCAGTACCGTGAACTGCCGGCGCTGTTGTCGGCCTTGTGAATCGCTGATGATCATACGGACGTCCGACCGACCGTCGGCGCCAGCGTAATACGCCGCGAGATCGGCGCGAGCAATAACCTCGTCAGCGTCGGTCAGCACTTCGGCGGCAGCACCCGTCGTGAAGATCAGTGCGGTCAGCATTATCGAGAATCGTGCAATCATCGAATCATCTCCTCGCCATCAGGCTTGCGCTGGTTGTGCGGGCGCGAGTGAACGGGCACTCGAATCGCGCATTTCCGGGAATAACCATGGACCCGCCCAGGACATCAGGGCCGGTAGCAATATGAGTGTCGTAATGCCTGACAACGCCATAATCGCTGCCATGAATGCGCCTACCGTGATGTACGGCACGAGCGGGGCAAAAAACAGTGGCGTAAATCCGATCGCAATCACGATGGCGTTTCTTGCGATGGCGCGCGCCGGTTCCTCAAAGATCTGCTCAGTCGCCGACGCAAAGGAACCGGTGTCTCTCAGCAATGCCCGGGTTCGCTCGATAAAGTGAATCGCGAAATCGACGGACAAACCGAGCGTGAGAGACGACAAGACCGCGATCGGCATGTCGTAGTCCTTGCCGATCCAGCCGATAATCCCGTAAACGCCAAGAATCGTGACCGAAAGAGGTACCATGGCCAACAAGCCAAGGCGTGGATTGCGAAACAGAAACGCCATCATGAAGAACACAACAACAAAGGCACCCATCAAACTCTTGAGCATGCCGGTGACCATGACGTCCTGCCAGACAACATTGATGAAAGTCTTGCCCGCCCAACGCATTTCGACCTCAGCGGGCAACGGGTTCTCCGCCAGATAATCGTCGAGAAAGTCCATCGCTAGGCTCATGTCCTGGTTGTCGCCGCTTTTGAGCTGCAGCCAGATCGCAGTGGAGGTGAAGTCCGGAGTCACGATATGCCACAGATCATGAGGTCTGTGCGATGACTGATACTGCAACAGCGTTTGCGCCACGGCTGCGGCGGTCGGCGGAATCCGGTAGTCGGACGGCGTGCCGCCGCGCAGCTCGCGGTTCACTACTTTGACGACGTCGGGTAGTGCGTTGGATTTGCCAACATGCCCGGAGTCTGTGAGCGCCGATTGGATTTCGCTGATTTGCTGCAGAATATCGGGGCGTTGAAAGTACTTGGATTTGACCTGGGCTTCTTCGGCCATCGCCAGTAACTGTTCGAGCGCATCGATACTTTCGCTGTCTTCGGCATCGAAGAGCGCATCGTCGACAGCGGTAATCATGTCGCCGAACCAGGCGCCGATGTCACCCGGGCGCGCGGCGACGAGCTGACGAAGCTCCGCGGCATAGCCTTCATCGACGCGATTCAGCAATTGCATTGCGGCGGCGCTAAAAGCAGGTATCGCATCGCCTTCGTTGTACGTCAGTACAACGAAGGCATCGTAGGTGCCGGCGAAATGCTCGTTGAGTACATCGTCAGCGACACGGATCGGGTGGTTGGCTTTAAACCATCGAACCGGGTTGTCATTGATTTCAATGCGGTAGATCCCGGCAACGCTGACGGCCATTGCCAGGACGGCGATGCCCGTAATCAGCTTGCCGCGCCGCATTGCGAAGCGGCCGCTGCGACGCAGGGTTCGGGCAAGCAGTGTATCGGTGTGCGGTGTGCTGGAGCGCGAGGAAAGCTTGTCGAGTGCTGCAGGCTTCATCCGTATGACGTATGCGGGAATGAGAAGAATCGTCAGGACAAATGCGAGCAATATGCCGAACGCGACAAACGCGCCGAATATCTGCACGGGCGGAATGGGGGTTAGCATCAAAGACAGGAAGCCGACGGCGGAAGTCAGCGACGTGAACAACATCGGCGTGAAAAGATGTTCTACAACGCGCGTGATGACAATTTTCGCATCGGCGCCTGGTCGATAGGCGTCTGCGAACTCCGACATGATGTGCACGGAGTCGACGACCGCAATTGGCATCAGAAAGATAGGAATCATCGAACTCATGATGTGGACCGTGAAGCCCATGCCAATCAGCAGACCCATGCTGATAATGACCGTTGCCATCGCAACCAGCATTGGCGCTATTACGAGCTGCGGGCTGCGAAAGAAGTACAACATCAGCGCAAATATCATCAGTCCGGCCAGCGGCGCGGAAATACCCATCTGTACAAACATGTCGTGACCGAATGTGTCTTCGGCGACAGGTAGTCCCGTGATGTGATACGCGTCATCACTGTCGAGCTGCCGGATCAGTGCCTGGATCTCGAGCGATAGCGGATAACTCAGATCTTTGCTGGCTATGGGCACGTAGATCGTGGCCGCTTTGCCGTCACCCGATACCAGTGAGTCTTTCAACAGCGGTAATTGCTCAACCTTGCGCCGGATATCCATGGCCTGCTGCTCGGTAACGGGCGCATCGCGCATCATCCACTCGAATCGAATCGTCCCGGGACCTTCCTGGTCGATATTGTCGACCTCCGAGAGCGATGCGAGATCTGGCGCAATCACGCCGTCGAGCGCGAGAATAGATTTGCTGAGACTGTGCAGCGCGGTCAGCGAATCAACATTGTAGATACCGTTCGGATGGTTCTCGTTCACGACGCCTATGACGATTGCATCCGTATAAGTGAATCGCTCCTCGACCAGGTTGTGAAACACCCGGTCTGTCTGATCGACCGGCAACATGTTTTCCGGATCGGTGTCGATCTGTATGCGCGTTATCAGCGCGCCCAGGATCACAGTGAGCAACACGACGACGGCATACACCGTGCGTGGTCGTTCGGTTGCTAGATGGATAACAGCGTGTTTCATGTAGGCACTTCCTCAGGCAGGTCTGTGTCTCGCGGCAAGCAATATATGTGAATTCGCTACATTAGTAAAGACTAAATTATAGACTTCTAATTTAGCATCGTCTATAGTACATGGCTATGCGATCTTTCGTGCCCGGGAATTGGTCCATGAGAAACGGTAAAACTATTGACAATCAACGGCTTATATCCTCTTCGGCTGAGCAGATGTCAGAGCATGCCGCAGACGCGGCGGGCCTGATGAAAGCGCTTGGCAACGAGAACCGACTCATGATTCTGTGCCTGCTGGCTGACGGGGAGCGCTCGGTTGGCGACCTGAACGAGGTTGTGCAGCTCAGCCAGTCCGCACTTTCCCAGCAGCTGGCCCGACTCCGGCAGCAGGGCCTGGTTGAAACTCGACGCGAGTCGCAGACAATTTATTATTCACTGGCTGACGGGCCGGCAGATCGGGTTATTCACGTGCTCCACGATATCTATTGCGGCACGGGCCAGGCTGCCGGTGAGGAGAAACACTGATGGAAACCCGATTCGGATTTGGCAAGAACGTCGACATGGATTTCGATGCGGCGATCGAGAAAGTAACGGCGGATCTGCAGACAGAAGGCTTCGGTGTCCTGTCCGACATCGACGTTGCGGCGAAGATGAAAGAGAAGCTCGGCAAGGATATGCCGCGCTATCGGATTCTTGGTGCGTGCAACCCGGCGTTAGCCCACCAGGCAATCAGCGCCGTGCCGGACATTGGTCTGTTGTTACCGTGCAATGTGCTGGTTCGTGAAGACGATGCCGGCACGGTCTCGGTCAGTTTCATGGACCCCAGGAGTGTCATGTCACTTGTCGATGACCCGGATGTCGAGCCGCTCGCGGCAGAGGTAAAGA
>JAOTVR010000025.1 GCA_029863305.1 Gammaproteobacteria bacterium
TGTCAACCTCAATACGGGCGTTACCGGCGTATCGGCCAGCGTTAATGCTGCCACCGGCGTCCTGACGTTCGATACGGTAGACGGTCGCGATATCACGGTCACCGAGACTATCGCCAATGGTGCAACGACCAACACGGCGGGTACCGGCGTCGATGATGCTACGGTTGCTACGGCCGCGGCCATCTATGGCACGGTAACCCTGAGCGCTAACGAGACGATTCAACTCGGTGGTGGTCAGGAAACCGTTATCGGTTTCGCAGCTTCTCAGTCGATCACCAAGAGTACTGAGGCACTGGCATCCGTCAACGTTTTGACGGTAGATGGCTCGAACGACGCGATGAAACGTATCGACTCTGCCTTGACAGCGGTTAGCTCGCTGCGCAGCAACTTCGGTGCTATTCAGAATCGCTTCGAGTCGACCATATCCAACCTGCAAGCGGTTTCCGAGAACCTGGCTGCTTCACGCGGCCGGATTCAGGACGCTGACTTTGCTGCTGAAACGGCTGCTCTGACAAAAGCGCAGATTCTGCAGCAGGCCGGCGTAGCCGTGCTGTCGCAGGCCAACGCCCAGCCACAGCTGGCGCTGAGCCTCTTGCAGTAAGCGGGAACGAGTAAGACACCCTGAGGAGGCCGCATGGACGCGGCCTCTGTCAGGGAATCAGGAGAACGCTGATGTCGAATGAAGACATAAAGTCAGTTTCCTCTGTTACAGGGACTTTTCGACAGCTACGGCCGCAGGTCGGCGGTAGTACTGCGACAACCGGCAACGAGGAACCCACACCCGGCAAGAAACTGCCGGTTGCGGAAAAATCGGGTCCGGAGATTGAAGCGCTGGCGCGCAAGCTGAATGTTGCCAGCCAGTCAATCGGCCGCGATTTGCGGTTTGAGGTCAATATGGACAGTGGACGTTCGGTTATACAAGTCCTGGACCGTGAAACAGGCGAGGTGATCAGGCAGATTCCGCCCGAAAAGGCCAGCTTGTATCACTCGGAAACCGGGGCCGTAGCACTCAGGCTCTACGACAGACAAGTTTAGACCGAGCAGGATGAGCCTGCCCGGTCTTGGCATGCTTCTTGTATTTACATTAAGGCATGAATTAATCGAGAACCTGAACCATCTGGACTGAGCGTCACCTATGCCAAGTATCATCTCAAGCGGAATCGGATCCGGCCTGGATATTGCGGGCATCGTGCAGCAATTGGTTGCTGCTGAGGGACAACCAGTGGCGACGAGACTAGGCCTACAGGAAGCACGAGCACAATCGAAGCTCTCTGCTTTTGGCAGCATCAAATCGGCACTGGCTGATTTGCGCGACAAGCTCGACGTCATGAAAGACCTCAACAAATTCCTGGCGCGCAAAGCAGTGTCCGGTAATGAAGACTATTTTACTGTTACCGCAGACAGCGACGCGGTGCCATCGAGCTTTGGCATCGAAGTCGTGCAACTTGCGCAGGCGCAAAAACTGACTTCAGGCGCGTTCGCTGATTCCGACACGATCGTCGGTACCGGTACGTTGACGATTCAGATGGGCGCCGACGCTGTCGCGCTCGAAATTAACGCCGAGAACAACACGCTGGCGGGTATTCGCGACACGATTAACGCGTCGCTGGACAATCCAGGTGTCGCCGCGACAATCGTAAACGCCGAGAGCGGCAGTTACCTGATACTGACATCTGCGTCGACCGGCGCTGCGAATACCATCAAAGTCACGCAAAGTGGCGGCGATGGTGGGCTTGCTACACTCGAATACGATCCCCCGACATCGACGGCGCTGACCGAATCGATCGCTGCTCAGGATGGTCTGATCCGCATCGATGGCTTCGACGTCTTCAGCGAGAACAACACCTTTGCCGGCGCGGTTCAGGGCGTCACGATCACTGCCCTGCAGGATACGGGCGGTGGGTCCGAGAGCCTGGCGATTACGAATGACGAAGATGCGGTGCGTGACCTGGTTGCGAATTTCGTCACGAGCTACAACGCCCTTGTCGAGACCTTCGACAATTTGACTGATTATGACGCAGACGCTGATGCGGCGGCGCCATTGCTCGGTGACGCGACAGTCCGGGGCATTCGCGATCAGATCCGGCGGGAGCTCAGTGTCGCTGTAAGCGATATCAGCGGGCCATTTTCCGCATTGAACGATATCGGTATCGATGTGCAGCTCGACGGCAAGCTGGCGATCAACGATGAAGACCTGTCTGCTGCGCTTGCCGATGATTTTGTGCAGCTTGGCCAGCTATTTGCCAACTCGGATGGTTTCGCCGTGCGGCTGCACGGCCTTGCAGACAGCTTTCTCGAAAGCGACGGCATCATCGAAGCTCGAACCAAAGGCCTGACTGACAGAATCGAGAGCATTGGCGAAGACGGACAGGCACTGAATCAGCGGCTCGCCGCACTCGAAACACGATTGCTGCGTCAATTCAACGCACTCGATTCGCTGTTGGCTACCTTGTCGTCGACGAGTAACTTCCTTTCACAACAACTGAATAATCTGCCCGGCTTTGTGACGCCAGGCAGCAATGGATGACGGGTAAACACGTGATGACACCGACAAGGGCGGCAGCCGTTCAGCAATACCAGAGCCTCGATACGCACAGCAACATTGAAAACGCGTCACCGCATCGACTGATTCAGTTGATGATGGAACGCGCGCTCACCAAGATCGGGTTGGCTCGCGGCCACATGCTGCGGGAAGAGGTTCAATTGAAAGGCAGCAATATCAGCGATGCCATCAACATTATCGAGGGATTGCAGGCAAGTCTGAATCACAAGGCGGACGCGAAAATGTCGGAGAATTTCGACGCGTTGTACGGCTACATGATGCGGCGATTGCTCGAGGCGAACCTGCACGATGATGCCGGGATCCTGGACGAAGTAGCAGGTCTGCTGGCGGAGCTCAAGGAAGCCTGGGACGCGATTGCGGATCAGGCGCATGTAGCCGAAGCAGAAGTGCTGCCGGTCTGACAGGGAGTATCACCATGGTTGCGAGTCGAGCAGCAGTGCAACACAGGCGCGACAGCAATATCTCGAAGATGCTGGCCGACATGGAGGCCTGCGCCACATCCGGCGAATGGGAAAAGATCGAGGAACTGGCAGTGAAGCTCGAAGCGGCTATGCTGGAAGTGCCCGAAGCGGATCGGCGTGAGCTGTTGCAGGCCGCACAGCGCAGCATGGAACGGGTGCAGACCATCGCCCGGGGCGCCAGGAATGACCTTGCCAGGAAACTGTCCTCGATTCGTCGCGGCAAGGACGCGACCAGAGCCTACGCCGCTGCCGATTAAGTCAAAATGTCGATATTTGTGACCTGAATCACAAATAGTGTTGTTTTCCGGGTCTATGCTGTTCCGCAGTCGAACTCACTTTGACATAAGGCACACAACGGCAGCAATGATGGCAAGCCAGGGGAAAGTTCTCATTCTCGATTCCGACGCGGCGCGCGCCAGTGACCTTTGCTCTCGTCTGCGTTTTCTCAACTATGAACCCGTTATTCCGCCAGCCGATGTGAGCTCGGATGCGCTTGCCCGCGAGCGCGGCATTGCCGTCGTTATCGGCGACATGCAGAGCGACGACAGCCTGGGCCGCACACTCAACGAACTCAAGGCGCAGCAGCCGAGCCTGCCATGCCTGTGTCTGCCATTCCGCGGTGAGCGGCGCGGGCAGCCTGATGGCGGCACCAACTGGACTCTCGATCTGCCACTGAAGAAATCACAATTGACGCGCCTGCTGCGTCGGGCCGCGCGCTACCAGGGCAGCGAACGACGGCATCGGCTCACGGGCAACTCGACGTCGATTCGCCGAGTTCGCGAACTGATCGAACAAGTCGCGGATTTCGACACCAATGTGCTGGTCACAGGCCAGTCCGGGACGGGCAAAGAGCTGGTCGCCCGCACGATCCACGACCTTTCGGATCGTTCCGGGCAGCCGTTCGTGCCAATCAATTGTGGCGCGATACCCGCAGATCTTCTCGAAAGTGAATTGTTCGGTCACACCAGGGGCGCCTTCACGGGCGCAATCAGCGACAGAACGGGGCGTTTCGAGCTCGCCGAAGGTGGCACATTGTTCCTCGACGAGATCGGCGATATGAGTCTCGATATGCAGGTCAAATTGCTGCGCGTGCTGCAGGAGCGGTCTTTCGAGCGCATTGGCAGCAACAAGACACAGCAATGCGATGTTCGTATTATCGCCGCAACGCATCGCGACCTGCCCGCTGCCGTCGCTGCCGGCGAGTTTCGCGAAGATCTCTATTACCGCCTGAATGTCTTTCCGATCGAAATGCCGCCGCTGTATAAACGGGTGTCGGATTTGCCACAGTTACTGCAGGAACTCCTCATTCAGCATGTTGGCGACAACGCCGGCAGTTTGCGGGTGAGCCCGCAGGCCCTGCGAATCCTGGCCAATTACAGCTGGCCGGGTAATATTCGGGAACTCAGTAATCTCGTTGAACGACTTGCGATCATCAAGCCGCAGGGCATCATCGAGGTCGATGACCTCCCTGCGAAATACTGCGACGCCAGCATCGCCGATCCGGGCGAAACGAATCAGGTTTCGGAGGCGATGCAGCTCAGTCATGCCAATCTCAAGGATCATCTGGCTGCACTGGAACAGGACCTGATCCGGCAGGCGTTCGAGGCTGCCGATGGTGTCGTGGCGCAGGCGGCCAAGCTGCTGAACATGCGCCGCACCACGCTGGTCGAAAAGATCCGCAAATACCACATCCACTAGGCCTTCGCGGCCCTGTCCCGAGCCAGTCCGGGACGTCCGAAACAGTCAGTTCACCGTCATTCGTCAGAATTTTGACGCTGCCTTTCTGCAGAAGAAGTCGCTAACGCGCTGATTAATATAGACTTTATGTTCTGGCACGTTAATTGCTTCTGTAGTCGTACAGATTGATGCATACGATTCGGAGGCAAGACTTGTCAGCGACGTTACAGAGACAGCAACTGCAGAGTGCGTTTGAGGCGTTTAACCAGCATTCCGGGATGCTGGAACAATCGTATCGCGAATTGCAGCAAACCGTTGCGAGCCTGACACGCCAGTTGCAGAAGGCCCAGTCGGCGCGACTCGCGGAACTCGTCAAGACGGAGCGCGTGAGCCGGCACCTGTCGCATCTCCTCGAGACGCTGCCTGGTGCGATCGTCGTGCTCGATGGCGACGGTGTCATTCGTGAGGGCAACAGCCAGGCCAGTGCGCTTCTCAACCAACCGCTGATTGGATGCTCCTGGGCGACGATCGTGCGGCGAGAGGTACGCGACGGCGGCAGTGAAGACGGCAATATCCAGCTGCGCGACGGCCGTTGGCTGAGCTTGTCACGCAGACTATTGCAGCAGGAGCCGGGCGAGGTACTGCTGCTTGCGGACATTACTGAGAGCCGGCGCATGTCGCAGCTGCGCCAGCGTCAGGAACGCCTGACAACGATTGGTGAGATGACGGCGCAGTTTGCCCACCAGGTTCGTACGCCACTGGCCTCGGCCATGTTGTATGCCGCACAGCTTGATACGACGACGGCAAAGCAGCAGCGCGCGGCAGAAAAGATTACCGCGCGGCTGAATGACCTCGGACGAATGGTCAACGACATGCTTGGATTCGCCGCCGGCGCGAAACCGGCCGAAGAGGCATTCGAGGTGCGGCAGTTGCTGCTTGAGGTGCAGGCGGCGATCGAGCCACAACTCAACGGCCGGGTCGGGTTGCAGGTGCTTGCCGAGGATCCGGGGCTGTGCGTATCGGCCAACAAGGATGCGTTAAAAGGCGCACTCCTGAATCTGGTTACCAACGCCATGCAGGCCTGCGAGTCCGATGCGCACATCGTGCTCGGCGCCCAAAGCGATGCTCATCATGTGCAATTGTCGGTTACGGACAATGGGCCTGGCATCGCCGCCGATGTCCTGCCCAGATTGTTCGAGCCGTTTTTCACCACGCGGCCGCAGGGTACAGGTCTTGGCCTGGCGGTTGTGCAAGCCGTTGCTGCTGCGCATGACGGTCATGTTGACGTTCACGCATCGACCGAGGGCACGCGATTCACGATTCGACTGCCGGCCGACATTTGCCGCAGCGAGGAGATCAACGATGACTAATGCGGCGGTCCTGATCGTCGAAGACGATGCGAATCTGCGAGAGGCATTGTTTGATACGCTGAACTGTGAAGCATTGCCGGTGCTGACCGCCGATAACGGCCTGAGCGCACTCGAAATCCTTAATCGGGAGCAGGTTGGGCTGGTCATCAGTGACCTGCAGATGGAACCGATGGATGGCGCGACGCTGCTGGGCAAGATTCGCGAGCAACATCCGGCATTGCCCGCCGTACTGATGACGGCGCATGGCACGATCGAAAATGCCGTCGATGTGATGCGCAACGGCGCATCCGACTATCTGGTCAAACCTTTTGAAGCCGAAGAGCTGCGCCGGATCGTCAGCAAATACCTTAGCGACACGGACTACTCGGAGCAGCTCGTTGCGGCGGACCCGCGTACTTTGGAGTTGCTGCGAATCGCCGAGCGCGTCGCCGGAACCGAGGCGACCGTCACGATCAGTGGCGAAAGCGGTTGCGGCAAAGAAGTGATCGCCCGATTCATTCACAACAAGTCAACGCGAGCCGAGCGCGCGTTCGTGGCTATCAACTGCGCTGCGATCCCCGAAAACATGCTCGAGGCAGTGCTGTTTGGCTACGAGAAAGGCGCGTTCACCGGTGCGACGAGCGCTCATGCCGGAAAATTCGAGCAGGCCGATGGCGGCACGCTGCTACTCGACGAGATTTCCGAAATGGACCTTGCTTTGCAGGCGAAATTGTTACGCGTCCTGCAGGAAAAGGAAATCGAACGGATTGGTGGCCGGAAGACCCTGACGCTCGACGTTCGGGTGCTGGCGACAACCAACAGGGACCTGCGCGAGCACGTGGCCGACGGCAGGTTTCGCGAAGACCTGTACTACCGTCTGAACGTATTTCCGCTGCATATACCGCCGCTGCGCGAGCGTGTGCTGGATATCCTGCCGCTGGCCGAGCTGTCGCTGGCCCGGCAACGCCGCAACACATCGCGGGCCTTTTCATTGACAGACTGTGCGCAGGCGAAACTGATGGCGCACGATTGGCCAGGCAATGTGCGGGAACTCGAAAACCTCATGCAACGCACAACGATCCTGCTCAGCGGCGCGACGATCACGGCGAGCGATCTGGCGCTCGAAGCGAATGAACGTGCTGCGAAGCCGCCAGCGGAGCATAACGACCTGCATCAGGGTCTGCGCAACCGGGAATTCCAGTTGATCGTCGACGCGCTGAAGGCAAACGCCGGCAAACGCATGGCGGTTGCCGATTCGCTCGGTATCAGTCCAAGGACTCTGCGTTACAAACTCGCCCGAATGCGTGAGGCGGGCATCGAAATACCTGGAGAACATCATGAATGAAATCAGTCCGGAACAACTGCTCAGTCAGATCCGATCGTTGGGGCGCGATCTGCAGACAACGGGCCCGATGGAGTCTGCGCCGACTACGGACTTCAGCGACATGTTGAAGACGTCGCTCAATGCGGTCAATGAAACGCAGCAAAAGGCCCGGGAGCTGAAGGTGGGATTCGAATACGGCACCGGTGAAGCGAGTCTCGCCGAGGTCATGATCGCTGCGCAAAAGGCCGATCTGTCTTTTCGCGCGGTGACTGAAGTGCGTAACAAACTGGTCACAGCCTACCAGGACATCATGAACATGCCGGTCTGACGATCGTCGGCAATTACTCGGGAATGCGTAAATAGCTATGGAAAATACAAACGTCATTGAAGGAACGGTCATACCGACGAGTCAATTGAACCTGGCTGCTGTCTTGCGTATCCCGGCGATTCGGCAGGTTACGTTGCTCATCGGCGTGGCGGCAGCCGTTGCGGCGGGATTCGCAATTGTGCTGTGGTCGCGGACGCCGGCGCTTACGCCCGTGTATCCGGGTCTGGACGGCGCCGAAGCGGCCGAAGCGGCGGAAGCACTGCAGGGCACGGATATCGAGTTCAAGCTCGACAGCAAAACCGGAGTCCTGCTCGTGCCGGCGGCGAGGCGTAACGATGCCCGGCTCGAGCTGGCCGCACAAGGCTTGTCGCTGGGCAGCAATGCCGGCATGAGCATGCTTGACGAGCAGTCGAGTTTCGGCGTCAGCCAGTTTATGGAGTCGGCACGTTATCAGCATGCGCTCGAGGCAGAGCTGGCGCACACAATCGCCGCCGTCGGCGTCGTGCGCGAGGCTCGCGTGCATCTGGCATTGCCAAAACAGACGACATTCATTCGCGATCAGCAGAACGCCAGCGCATCCGTGTTGCTGAACCTCGGCGGCAGTCAGGTACTTGAAGCCGACAAAGCGTCCGCCATAGTGCACCTCGTTGCATCGAGCGTGCCGAATCTCTCGGCCGAAAACGTTACCTTGATCGATCAGCGCGGAAACCTGTTGAGTTCCGGTGATGAACAGGCAATCGAAGCACAAGCCACGACACAGTTCCGCTACGCGCGGCGCCTGGAAGAGACTTACAAGAGCCGTATAGAAGAGATACTCACACCGCTGGTCGGCATGGGCAGAGTGCGTGCGCAGGTCGATGCGGACATTGACTTCACCGTCGCCGAAGAAGCCCGCGAGACCTTCAATCCGGCGAACAGCGTTGTACGCAGTGAGCACATCGACGAGCAAAGCGGGCCGGGCAACAGCACGGTCGCGGCCGGTATTCCGGGCGCGCTGAGCAATCAACCGCCGGAAGCCTCAGGCGCCGCGGCGGATGTCGATGCCGCATCAGCCGCTGAGCAGGTAGCAACAATGAGCAAGTCGCGCACCAGCACCCGCAACTTCGAGGTCGATCGCACGATCAGTCGCACCAAGCCACAGGCAGGCAGGATCAACAAGCTGTCAGTCGCGGTGCTGGTCGACGACGGTCCGATTGACGGTGATAGCACGCCGACGGCACTGACCGAAAACGACATTGCGCGCTACACCTCACTGGTCAGAGAAGCGGTTGGATTTAACGAGGCCCGCGGCGACACGGTGGTTGTCGTAAACGCTGCATTCCGTAACGTCGAGCCGTTCGAGGCGGCAGAGCCGCCTGCGTTCTGGGAAAAACCGCTACTGATTGACGCAATGAAACAGATTCTCGGCGTGGGCCTGGCGCTCGCACTCGCATTCGGTGTCGTGCGTCCGATGTTGCGCGGCGTGCTGGCAAGTCATGCCCCTGGCTCGGGCGAGTTTGGCGGCAAATCGCCGCAATATGCAGCCGTCGCTGGCGGGACACAATTCGGCGGCAGCGCTGCAGCGATTCCGCCGCCGAAGTATGAAGAGAAAGTCGCCGCCGCCAAGAATATTACCGGGCATGATCCCGCGCGTGTCGCCCAGGTCGTCAAGAAATGGGTGAGCGCTGATGAGTGACAAGGATCGTCAGATGAACGGCACCCAGAGGGCGGCGTTACTGTTGATGACTCTCGGTGAACAGGAAGCCGCCGAAGTTTTGAAGTATATGGGTGCAAAAGAGGTGCAGAACCTCGGCACGGCGATGGCGTCACTGAAAAATGTGACCCGCGACGAAGCAGGCAATGTGCTTGATATTTTTATCACGGATGTCGAAGAACAGACGGCGTTCGGCGTGGACACCGAAGGCTACGTCCGAAAACTGCTTGGCAATGCATTCGGCGAAAGCAAGGCGGAGGCGTTTCTGGATCGCATCATGATTGGTGAGGACGCCAAAGGGCTTGATGCGCTCAAATGGATGAGTTCGCGCGAGGTGGCTAATATCGTTGAAGATGAGCATCCTCAGATTATTGCGATCGTCGTCGCCTATCTGGATAGTGCGCAGGCCGCCGAGGTGATCGAGTTGCTTCCCGAGGAAACACGCCACGACATCGTCATGCGCATCGCGCGCTTGAGTGACGTGCAGCAGAGTGCCCTCGCGGAGATCGAGCATCTTATCGCCAGCAAATCGGAACAATCGAGCCAGGGCTTGACGCGCAAGGTCGGTGGCGACAAAGTCGCCGCCGAGATCATCAACAACCTCAAGCCGGAACGCGGCGACGAAGTTCTCGAGCAGATAAGAGAAAAGAACGAAGAACTCTCGATGCGCATTCAGGAAATGATGTTTGTCTTCGAGACCCTGCTCAAAGTCGACGATCGCGGCATTCAGTCGCTATTGCGCGAGATTTCCAACGACCTCCTGGTGGTCGCGCTGAAAGGCTGCGATCCGGCGATCAGCGACAAGATTCTGAACAACATGTCGAAACGTGCCGGTACGTTGCTGCGTGAAGACATGGAGGTGAAGGGACCGATGAAGCTCAGTGAGGTCGAGGCCGCGCAAAAGGAAATTCTGGACGTTGCACGACGACTCGCGGAATCCGGCGATATTGATCTTGGCCAGGGCGGTGAGGAGTATGTCTGAGGAAGCCGGCAAAGCCACTCCCTGGAACGTCCCGGCAATCGACGGTTCTGACGGCAACGGCCTGATGACCGCCGGGCGGCTCGAGGCCCTGCAGAAGCAGGCATATGACGAAGCATGGCAAAAAGGTCACGCGGCAGGCGTCGCGGCGGGCGAAAAGGCAGTAACGGAACGGACCGAGCGGCTGAACCTGCTTCTCAAAGCCCTTGCGCGACCGTTTGATCAACTCGACGACATGGTCGAAAAGCAACTGGTGGAATTGGCGATGGCCGTCGTAAGACAGCTGTTTCGTCGCGAGATACGTGTTGAACCGTCACACATTATTGGCGTCGTTCGCGAAGCGATTCACCTGCTCCCGGTTGCAAGTCGTAATGTGCAGTTGCATCTGCATCCTGAGGACGCGGCGCTGATTCGTGAATCTCTGTCTCCGGCCGACGGCGAACCCGCCTGGAGAATCGTTGAAGACCCGCTGATCAGCAAAGGTGGTTGCAACGTAACAACCGACAATTCACGAATTGATGCGACCACGGAATCACGCCTGCAGGCGGTAATCAATTCAGTCGCTGGCGATGAGCGCAACTGATGGCTGAGGAACCCACACTTTTTGTCGGTCCGGACCCGGATCGAAACCTGGAACGTTCCTTGCGGCTCGGCCCGTATGTGGATCGGGCGCTGGACCCGGGCCCTGCGCTCGTAGTCGAAGGTGTATTGAAGCGGACGATTGGACTGGCGATGGAAGCCGAAGGTTGCCACGCGGAACTGGGCGGGCGCTGTGATGTCGTCGCCAGGGACGGAAAGCGTGTGGAAACCGAGGTGGTCGGATTTGCCGGCGAACGCCTGTTCCTGATGCCCATCGGTGACATGCGAGGCGTTGTTCCGAACGCACGCGTCATTCCAGTCTCGGGAGGACCGGAGGTGACTGTCGGCGACGAGTTACTGGGCCGCGTTCTGGATGGTCGCGGAAACCCGCTGGATGGTGGCAAACCGATTAGCGGCGGCGAGCGCGTGTCCTTGTTCAGTGAATCGCTGAACCCGCTGAAGCGGCATCCGATTCAATCGCAACTGGATGTAGGCGTCCGATCGATCAACTCCTTGCTGTCGGTTGGACGTGGGCAACGTATGGGATTGTTCGCCGGCAGCGGCGTCGGCAAGAGCATGTTGCTGGGCATGATGACACGCAATACCGACGCGGATGTCGTCGTCGTCGGGCTGGTCGGCGAACGCGGCCGCGAAGTGCGTGAGTTTATCGACGAATCGCTTGGCACAGATGGCATGAAACAATCGGTTGTGGTCGCAACACCCGCCGACGATACGCCATTGATGCGCATGCACGGCGCGTGGTTGACGGCCGCGATCGCCGAATACTTCCGTGATCAGGGGCGAAATGTCCTGCTGCTGATGGATTCCCTGACTCGCTTCGCCCAGGCGCAGCGGGAAATCGCGCTTGCGATCGGTGAACCGCCGGCCACGAAAGGATATCCGCCGTCCGTATTCGCGAAGTTGCCACAGCTGGTCGAGCGTGCCGGCAATGGCGAAGACGGCCGTGGCTCGATCACCGCAATCTACACCGTGCTGGCCGAGGGCGATGATCACAACGACCCGATCGTGGACGCATCGCGCGCCATTCTGGATGGGCATATCGTCTTGTCGCGATCTATGGCAGATGCAGGCATCTACCCGGCCGTCGATGTGGAATCTTCCGTCAGCCGGGCGATGACGCAGTTCACGAGCGATAGTCAACAGCAATTGATCTCGCGGTTTCGCCATGTGTACTCGACCTATCAGGAGAATCGCGACCTGATCGCGGTTGGCGCATATCAACCCGGGTCGAATCCGCAACTGGATGAGGCGGTCGCGCTCTGGCCGTCGCTGATCGATTTTCTGCGGCAGTCTCGCGGCGAGTGTATAGACGCCGCTACCAGTCTCGCCGCACTTCGCGGGCTGTTCGACGCGGCGAACGCCACGGAATCGTCGGAACAGGCTGTCGTAGCCGAATGACATGAGAAAGCGTAGCAAAAAAATCTCCAAGATTGTTTCGCTGGCGGCGTCGGAGGAACGGCGCTACGGCGCGGCGACCGGGAAGTCACGGCGGAATCTTGAAGAACAAATGGCACGCCTGGGCGAACTCAATGCTTATCGACATGGCTATTCGGAACTGTCGCAGTCGATCAGCAACGTCAATTCCGCGCATTGGAAGGACTATCAGAATTTCATGCAGCGGCTGGATCATGCCGTCAAGTCACAACAGCAGATCGTCAGAGATTCTGAACAGAATCTGGAAATGCACCGCCGTCGCTGGTTGGCGAAACGGCAGCGCCTCGAGTCGCTGCAGCGCGTGCTCGAGAGTTACCGCGATCAGGAGACGCTGTATGCGGAACGCCAGCAACAGCGCGCCCTCGATGATCTGCCATCGCCGGAGTCCCTGTACGCAGACGATGTCGGCCAGGATTAGTTGCCGGGTACGAACGCCCGAGGCCTTGCAGAAATTGGCACGCATCTTGCTCCTACATAGGCAGAACCTGAACCATTGCCTACAAAGGAACCGGCATGCTGCCAATGATGATTCTGCAACCCAGTGATATCACGTCGTTCGATACCGGGCTTGATGGCCCGGATTTGCTGCCTCAGGAGGCTGCAGAGCCGACTGCGGCATTCGCCGATATTCTCGAGCTCGGGCTGAATAACGCTCGGGACGTGGCGCAGATCGACGGAATACCATTGCCGATGTCCGGCAAGGAATTGCCGGAGGAACCGCCTGAGCTGCCGGCATCGCCGGCGGTGCTGCCTATCAACGTGCTGGTTCTTCAAGTCGAACCGGTTCGTAGTGATTCACAGCTGGCGCCGGCCAGTCCGGTGCAATTCATACCACCCACAGGGGCTGGTCTTGTCGCTGCCGGCTCGATCCCCCCCAAGTCAATGGAATCAGCCGTGAGCACGTCCGCGGCACTTGACCCGAGCGGCGCCTCGGTCAGCAAGGTGCCCATTGTTTCAGTCGACGTCACGTTGCAGGCGGCAACGGAGCGGCTGCTGAGCGATAACCCGGCTGGCGCAGCGACCGCAGCACTGCCGGCGCCAAAAACGGCAGCTGCAGATGATCGGGGTGTCACCGGGATGATGCGAAATCTGGCCGCAGCACCGAATGGAGGTGCTGCCGATACGGAGGCGCTCGACAACAAGGGCTTGGCCGACAGGACCCTGGCGCTGCAGGCCTACCGGACGCGTCAGGCTGCCTCGGGCGATGCTGCGGCCCGGCAGGGCTATGAGGACGCTCGCGGCGAGCTGCAGCGGAATCTGAAGATTCAGCCTGGCGTTTCGACTACGCCGGCCGTGGCGCAAACGGCTGTGGTAACGGCAAGACAGCTGGAAACCCCCGTGGCCCAGTTCTCGCAGCCTGGCGCACCGGCGGCAGTGTCTGCGGCGATGGCCCCGGCGAGCAGCGAGACTGGGAACACGGCGACGCAACTGACGCAGACAATCGGCGTGCCGGTCAAAGATGCGGCCTGGGGCGATCGAATCAGCGAACGTGTCTTGCTGATGGCCAGCAACAGGCTGCAAAGCGCTGAAATCCGGCTTTCGCCGGCAGAACTCGGGCCACTGAGGGTGCAGGTGGTCATCGATGACGGCGCGGCGAACGTGACGTTTCTTGCCCAGCATGCGGCCACTCGCGAGGCACTTGAACAGGCGATGCCGAGGCTGAGAGAACTCCTGGCCGAGAACGGACTGACGCTGAACCAGACGAATATTGGCGAGCACCATGAGCAGGGCGTGCAGCATGGCAACAGCGAGGCCGGTGACGAAATGACGACTGCGGCAGACGCGGCACTCGATTCCGATGACGAGCAGGGCTCGGCAGAGTCCCTCAATGCCGGGCGCGCCCCACAGCGCTCCGACGGACTGGTCGATACCTTCGCCTGATCAGGGTGTCAAAAAAATGGCGGGCAAGTCCGGGACGCAGCTGCCAGTCGATCATGCGACGGTTTTTTGGCGCACAGCTGGCGTTCCCCGCGGACCTGAGCGTATATTCGGGCTTGTTAAACCCACACAAAGCGTTGTTTTAATTAGATAAAAACGCGAACCGTCGGTCTTGGCACGGCGCTTGCATTACCAATGACAGGACACATTGGAGCAAGCAATGGCTGACGAAGAAAACGAAGTCGAGGGCGGTGCAGAGAAGTCTGGCCCCGGCATGATGAAAATGATCATGCTCGGCGGCATCGCTGTTGTGCTGCTGGCCGTGGGCGTGTTCGCCGGCCCCGCGATCATGAACATGATCTCGCCGCCGGACGTCGAGGACGAAGCCAAGGCGGACGAGGGGCCTGGCAAGGACCCGGCACTCTATACCAGCCTGCACCCGCCGCTGGTCGTGAACTTCAAGGATGTTGTCGGTGATTCGCATTTCATGCAGATCACGATGGAGGTGATGGCGCGCGATCAGAACGTCATCAATTCCGTTCGGGAGCATGCACCGGCTATCCGCAACAGCTTGATTCTCCTGTTCAGTGGCGCTGTCTACGAAGAAGTCACGACCCGAGAGGGCAAAGAGCAAATGCTGGCCGATGGTCTGGCAGAAATTCAAAAGGTCATGGAGGAAACAACCGGCGAAAGCGGTGTTGAGGCCGTTTACTTCACGAGTCTTGTCATTCAGTAGTTGGGAGCACTCAGTTCATGACCGACCAGGTTCTAACCGACGACGAAAAAGAAGCGCTGCTCGACGGCGTGGCGACCGGCGAAGTCGAAATTCAGTCGAAATCCGGCCCTGCCTACGCTGCCGTCAGGCCATTCGAGATCGCGGAACGTTGTCGGCTGAAATCCAACAGCTATCCGCGGCTGCAGCGCCTCAATCAACGTGTTGCGCTTCGGGTGGGCAAGTTGGTAGAGCAACTGGTCAGTGCCGAAACGGAAATTACCCCAAACGCAGTAGAAACGTGCCCGTACGCCGAGTTCATCGAGCGCGATAGCAATTTGTCATTGATGGTCGAGTTTTCGGCAAAGCCGTTGGAGGGTTCCGGGCTGATCGTTCTGAACGCGGCCCTCGTGGGCCATCTTGTCGAAGCGTTCTACGGCGGCTCTGAAAACGAATCGACGCGTCCAGCCATTGAATTCTTCACCCGGGGAGAAATCAGTGTCGCATCCCTGTTCGGTGATCACGTCATGAAAACGGTGGCCGAGGTGTGGAGGCCGATCATTGATACCGAGCATCAGCAAGTTACGACGCACCTGAATACCGACCTCATCGAGGGTTTCGATGCAAGCGACCGCGTGATCTGGGCGGATTTCGACATCAGCTTTCTGAAGCAACAACAGAGTTTTCAGATTGTCTGGCCCGTATCGATGCTGGCGCCGGTCCTGCCGGTATTCGAAGGACAGAAACGTGAGAGAGATGCTGCGCAGGACGCGCTTTGGGAGCGCTCGTTGCGGTCTCGCCTGACCGATTCGGTCGTCGGCATTTCATCACGCGTCGGCAACAGCGAAATGACGCTGGGCGCTGTTGCGGAACTCTCGCCGGGCGACGTCATAGACATCGATAACCCACGCCTCAGCACGGTGTTCGTCAAGCAGGTGCCCATATTGCAGGGTCGCTTCGGCGTCCATGACGGCCGGTACGCCGTGGAGGCAACCAACTGGCTTGCGCCCGATTCCAGGAATCGAGCCTGACCTACCGCTAAACATGAGTTGAAAGGAACAGCAGACATGACAGATACACCCAACCCCGGCACCGAAGGGACAGAAGAAGCCGCGGAATCAGCTTCGCCTCAATATTCGCCCGACGAGCTCGCCAACAAGGGACAGCAGGGAGACGCGAGCAAGGCCGACGTCAATCTCGACCTGGTGCTGGATATTCCGGTTGATGTGTCCCTGCGCGTCGGCTCGACGGACATTTCCATACGCGACCTCGTGTCACTCGTCGAAGGGTCGGTAATAGCCCTCGATCAGGACGCCGGTGCGGCCATGGATGTTCTGGTGAACGGCACGCTGATAGCGCACGGCGAGATCGTCGTCATTGACGATCGTTTCGGGGTGCGCCTGACGGACGTCGTCACGCCAACCGAACGCATTGAGAACCTCAACTAGGCAGGTCATCAGGAATGGAAAACTCAGTCATCGATGGAGCCGACATCCTGAGTCTCGGGGCGAGCATGTTAATCGTGGTCGGTGCCGTTATTGCGCTCGGTTGGCTGTACTCGCGCATGCGGTTCAGCGGCAGCGGCTCGGGTGACGTCATCAACATTGTCGCCAGTCGTGCTCTGGGCCCCAAGGAACGTCTGCTGCTGGTCGAGGTTGCTGATCAGCAACTGCTCGTTGGCATTACGGCGTCTCAGGTACGAACGCTGCACACGTTCGACAAGCCTGTCGTTGCAGAACAGGTCATCAACGAAGCGCCGGGTTTCGCGGATCGCCTGCGGGCCGCTGTGCGCGGAGCTGCGAAATGAAATCGTTGTTGTTGCTCGTCACGCTACTGCTGATCGGCGCACCCGCGGGTGCACAGCAAGAAGTGCTTGCGCTGGCTGTAGACGGAGCGGAGCAACAGAACTGGTCACTCAGCATTCAAATGCTGGTGTTGATGACCTTATTGACCTTGCTGCCCGCGGCGCTTCTGTCAACCAGTGCATTCGTCCGAATAATCATTGTGCTGTCGATTCTTCGGCAGGCCCTGGGTACGGCGCAGACCCCACCGAATCAGGTCTTGCTTGGCGTGGCACTGTTCCTGACGTTTTTTGTCATGGCTCCGGTCATTGGTGACATTCAGGAAAACGCGGCAAAGCCTTATATCGAAGGAGAAATGTCCGCCGAGTTGGCACTGGAGACGGGTATCCGGCCGTTGCGTGAGTTCATGTTGAATCAAACGCGTGACAGCGATCTGGAACTGTTCGCGAATATCGCCGGCCGGGATGACATCACCTCGGCCGAGCAGGCGCCAATGTCTCTCATCGTGCCGAGTTTCATGGTGAGCGAACTCAAGACAGCATTTCAGATTGGCTTCCTCGTTTTCATTCCGTTCCTCGTGATTGACCTTGTCGTGTCAAGCGTATTGATGTCGATGGGCATGATGATGCTTTCGCCAATGCTCATATCCCTGCCATTCAAGATCATGTTGTTTGTCATGGTCGACGGCTGGGCCCTGGTGCTCGGAACGCTGGCCTCGAGTTTCTATACATAAAGGAATTACTGTGACACCGGAAACCGTCATCTCGATCGGACAACAGGCGCTTTGGGTAACGATGCTGATCGCGTCGCCAATGCTGCTATCTGCACTGGCTGTCGGACTGTTGGTTGGCATGTTTCAGGCGGCCACGCAGATCAACGAAATGACCATGAGTTTCATCCCCAAGCTGCTCGTGCTGGTTCTGGCGCTCGTCATTGCCGGGCCGTGGATGTTGACCGTGATTATCAACTTTACCAAGCAATTGATGGAGCAAATTCCCTCCCTGATCTCATGAGTTCATGAGAAAGGCAATAGGCATGTTAGCGAGACAAAGCAGTGACTATCGACATCGCAATCACACCAATTATCGAGAGATTGGCGATCTACATCTGGCCGTTTGTGCGCATCGGGGCATTTCTGATGGTCATGCCGCTGATTGGTGGCAGCTTCGTACCGACCAGGGTTCGACTGCTGCTGGCCGTGGCGCTGACAGCAGTGTTAGCGCCGGTCATTCCCACTATGCCGAGCCTGGACGTGTTGAGTGCGGCGGGTCTGGTCACGGTAATTCAGGAGGTCGCGATCGGTGCCGCGATGGGATTCTTAGTGCAGCTTGTCTTCGACGCGATCGCGCTGGGGGGGCAGGTGATCGGCATGAGCATGGGACTTGGCTTCGCCGTATTTCTGGATCGCGCGCGCGGCGTGAACATCCCGGTACTTGGACAGTTGTTTCTGCTGCTGGGGATGCTGGTGTTCCTCTCCATGGACGGCCACCTGGCACTGATTCGTCTGCTCGCAGAGAGTTTTCATGCCTGGCCGATAACGGTTGGTGGTCTGACGCTGCCGGTGCTGTCGGAGTTGCTGGTCTGGACGGGCCAGATGTTCGTCTACGCGATGAAGATCGCGTTGCCGGCGATAACTGCATTATTGGTCGTGAACCTGTCATTCGGGATCATGAGCAGGGCGGCACCGACCCTGAATCTGTTCGCAGTGGGCTTTCCGGTTGCGATGTTGTTGGGATTCGCGGTCATTTTTCTGAACATGGGTGTGCTGGTGGAAAACGTCACAGCGTTTCTCGATCGCACCTTAGTCCTGATTTCGCAACTGATGCAGTTGTGACAGCTTGATCGAGCTTCAATATGGCTGACGAACCGCAACAGGAACGCACCGAACAAGCGACACCAAAACGTCGCGAGGACGCCCGCAAGAAGGGCGATGTTCCACGTTCACGCGAATTGACCATGACTGGCGTCATGTTGACAGGTGCTGCGTCGATGCTGTTGTTTTCGGGCCCGTTCAGCCAGCGATTCTTAAGCGCTTTTTCCGCTGGTCTCACCATCGATCGGGCGCAAGCTTACGACACCAGCTATGTGCTGCAGGCATTCTCGTCGGTCGCCGGGGAAGTGTTCATCGGCCTCATGCCGTTTGGATTGCTCTTGCTCGCCGCCGTATTTCTCAGCGCCGCCATGATAGGCGGCTGGTCGTTCAGTCTCCAGGCCATGAGCTTCAAGGTCGAACGGCTGAGCCCTGTCAAAGGCATGAAACGCATATTCAGTGCCAACAGCCTTAACGAGCTGATAAAGGCGATCGCCAAGTTTTCGCTTGTCGCCGTCATCGCTGTTTCCTGGCTCTGGTGGTCAGTTGACGAACTGCTCGGGCTCGGTCGCCAGCCGGTTCACGCGGCCATTGGCCGGGCGATAGGGATTTGCGGTGTTTCGTTGCTGGTCGTGAGCTGCGGTCTGATCGTGATTGCCGCCGTCGATGTTCCGTTTCAGCTCTGGCAATACCAGAAAAAACTGCGCATGACGCGCCAGCAGGTTCGCGACGAACTCAAGGAAACTGAAGGACGGCCCGAGGTCAAGTCACGCATCAGGGCACTGCAGCAGCAAATTGCGACTCGTCGCATGATGGAGGAGGTGCCGAACGCCGATGTCGTTATCACCAACCCAACGCACTTCGCTGTTGCGCTCAAATACGACGACGCCAGGATGGGCGCGCCGCAGGTTGTTGCGAAAGGCAAAGACCTGATTGCAGCGCGAATCAGGGAAATTGCGGCCGACCACAAAGTGCCGCTGTTCTCGGCACCACCGCTCGCTCGCGCACTGTTCCGCAGCACGGAGATTGGCGACGAGGTTCCTGCGGCTCTGTATACGGCCGTTGCCCAGGTGCTTGCCTACATATATCAGCTCAATGAAACACTGCGACCGGGAGAGCAGAGAATGCAGCCGCCGGTCCCCGAAATTGACGAAGACGAGTTCTGACTGAAGGGATGGAATCAGATTAATGGCTGACAGCAACAAAAACGAATACGTCGCCGACATCCTGCGCGGCCTGGGACTGCCCATACTGGTGCTTGCGATGCTGGCGATGATGCTGGTGCCTTTGCCACCGCTGGCGCTGGACATATTGTTTACTTTCAACATTGCGTTGTCGGTTGCAATTCTCCTGACGACGATCTACGTAGGCCGACCACTCGAGTTTGCGGTATTTCCGACGGTCCTTCTGGTTGTTACCTTGCTGCGGCTCGCGCTCAACATTGCATCGACGCGTGTCGTTCTGCTCAACGGACACACCGGCACATCTGCCGCAGGTAAAGTCATTGAGGCATTTGGTGACTTTGTTGTGGGTGGTAGCTACGCGGTTGGTCTCGTCATCTTCGCAATCCTCGTGATCATCAACTTTGTCGTTGTCACGAAGGGTGCCGGCAGAGTGTCAGAGGTATCGGCACGCTTCACCCTGGACGCCATGCCGGGTAAGCAAATGGCCATCGACGCGGATCTCAACGCCGGCGTAATCGACCAGGATGTTGCACGCAAGCGGCGTGCCGAGATCGGCGAGGAGGCTGACTTTTATGGCTCCATGGATGGTGCCAGCAAGTTCGTGCGCGGTGACGCGATCGCGGGCATTCTGATTCTCTTCATCAATATTATCGGCGGACTGATCATTGGCACCACGCAGCACGACATGACGATGTCGGCTGCGGGACACAACTACACATTACTCACGATTGGTGACGGCCTTGTTGCCCAGGTTCCGTCGCTGCTATTGTCGACTGCCGTCGCGATCATCGTGACGCGTGTGACGCGCTCGCAGGACATGGGCAAGCAGGTGCTCAGCCAGCTGTTCAGCGACCATCGCACGCTCGTCGTCACCGCTGCGATCATCGGTGCACTCGGCCTGGTCCCGGGCATGCCGAATTTCGCGTTCCTGACCCTGGCGCTGCTTTGCGGATTCGCCGCCTATCGGATGGCGCGGCGATCGAAGCAGGCGCCGCCAACGGTCCAGGATGCGGTCGAGCCGGAGACCGCGCTGCCCGAGCTGTCCTGGCAGGACGTCGATCCGGTGGACCTGGTGGGTCTTGAGGTCGGGTATCGGCTCATTCCGCTCGTTGATCGACAGCGAAATGGCGCGCTGGTTGCGCGCATCAAAGGCGTGCGTAAGAAGCTAACGGAGGAATTGGGCTTTCTTATATCGCCGGTGCATATCCGCGATAACCTGGACCTTGCGCCCAATGCTTATCGAATTTCACTGGCCGGTGTATCAATCGGTGAGAGTGAGATTCAGGTCGACAAGGATCTTGCGATCAACCCGGGTCAGGTGTTCGGTAAGATCGACGGCACGCCGACCGAGGATCCGGCTTTCGGGCTGGAAGCATACTGGATCGATTCGGCGCAGCGCGAAGAAGCGCAAATGCTCGGCTACACCGTCGTCGATCCTGCGACCGTCGTGGCAACCCATCTTAGTCAGCTATTGCAGTCCAATGCCCACGAATTGCTCGGCCACGAGGAGTGCCAGCAGCTGATGGATCGACTGGCAAATGTTTCGCCAAAGCTGGTCGAAGAGCTGACGCCAAAACTGTTACCCATGAGCGTTATTACTCGCGTGCTGCAAAACCTGCTCGAAGAGCACATTTCGATCCGCAACATTCGCAAGATCGCCGAAACTTTGGCGGAGCACGGCACCAGAAGTCAGGATCCCGACGCTTTATCGGCCGTAGTGCGCGTTGCGCTCGGACGCTCGATCGTCCAATCGGTAGCGGGGACGCGGGCTGAGCTGCCGGTTTTGACTCTCGAACCCGAGTTGGAACGAATCTTGAATGAATCTGCTCAGGAAGGCGGCAATGTGGGACTGGAGCCGGCAATGGTCGAAAGATTGCATCGGACGCTGAGTGAAAAGGCACAGAGCCAGGAAATCGCAGGTGAGCCTGCGGTCCTGCTCGTCGCGCCACAGGTCAGGCCGTGGATGTCACGGATGATGCGCAACATTCGCAATCTTACCGTGCTGGCTTACAACGAAGTGCCCGACGACAAGCGCATCCAGATGGTTGCGGCGGTTAGCTAGGAAAATGAACGAGAGCGAGCGTCAATAAGGAAAGGCTGTGAAAATTAAACGATATTTGGACAAAGACATGCGGCACGTCCTGCGCCGGGTTCGCGAGGATCAGGGGCCGGATGCCGTCATCCTGTCGAATCGCAGGGTTGAAGATGGCATCGAAGTCATTGCCGCAATCGACTATGACGAGGCCCTGGTCCGACACGCGCTGGGCGTGAGTGCCGAGACAGAGCAGCAGATCAGCAGCGATGCCCTGGCTGAATTTGCCGAAGACGATGTAACCGTCGCCGAGCAACTGCCGCAGCCGCGACCCGAAATCATCTCGACGGAGCTTGTGCAGGATACGAGCCATGACAGTCTCACCCTGCGCGACATGCAGAATGAAATGTCGTCAATGCGCAGCCTTCTCGAAACTCAATTGTCGGGACTCGTCTGGAAAGATACATCACGGCGCTCACCGGCACGCGCGCAGGTTCTCAGGAACCTCGCGCGCATCGGCCTGGCGCCCGACATTGCGAATATCATCGTCGACAGGCTCGAGCCGATTGACAATATTCGAAGCCTGTGGCAAGCGCCGCTGGCGGCATTGGCGCAGACAATTTCGGTTAGCCAGGATGCGCTGATGCAGGAGGGCGGAGTCTTCGCGCTTGTCGGTCCGACCGGCGTCGGCAAGACAACAACGATAGCCAAGATCGCGGCGCAGTACGCGATGCATAACTGGTCTGACGATATCGCACTCGTCAGTGCTGACTCGTATCGAATTGGCGCCCGTGAACACTTGCAGGCGTTTGCCAACATCATCGGTGTGAAGGTCTATTCCGCGAGCAATAACGACGAACTCGGCGAGACTCTCGATCGGCTCAGGGACAAGAAACTCGTGTTGATCGACACCGAAGGCCGCAGCCCGCGCGATCGTGATCTGGCCACCAGACTCGCCGCCTACGGTCGCAATTCGGAGCGTGTGAAATTTTATCTGACATTGTCGGCGGCGACGCAGGAAGCGGGTCTCGACGAAGCGGTCCGGGAATTCGACAAGGTTCCTCTCGAGGGCTGCATTGTCACGAAAATCGACGAAGCCGCACAGCTGGGCTGCATCATCAGCAACCTGATTCGCCATGATCTGCGCGCGGCGTGGTTTTCCGATGGCCAACGTATCCCCGAGGATCTGCATTGTGCGGCGCATAAGAAATTGTGGCTGGTCAATCAGGCAGTCGAGTGCATGGAGCGAAGCCAGCCCAGAGTTGATGAGCGGATGATGGCTGAGAAATACACCCAGGTGAGCTTTGCCAATGCGTAGTCAATCACAGGTCGACAACCTGGAGCATTTCATGAATCGCGGACGGGTGGATGTGCTCGCTGTATGCAGCGGCAAAGGCGGGGTCGGTAAGACCAATGTGGCGGTGAATCTCGCTATCGCAATGGGCGAAATGCAACGCAAGGTCTGTCTGCTTGATGCGGATGTGAGCCTCGCCAACGTCGATGTATTGCTGGGACTGCAACCGCGCTTCAATCTGTCGCATGTCGTTCGTGGTGAGGTGGATTTGGCAAGCACGGTCCTGAGTGGGCCGAACGACGTGCAGATCATTCCGGCATCATCGGGTAATTTTGACCTGACGGATCTTCCGGCCATCTCGCAGGCGGCGATCATTCATGGTTTTGGTGAACTTTCCGAGCCGCCCGATGTGCTGTTCGTTGATACGGCTGCCGGCATCTCGCCAACCGTTGCCCGATTCGTGCAGGCGGCGCAGCATGCCGTGGTCGTTGTCTGCGACGAACCCGCTTCACTGACAGATGCGTACGCGCTGATCAAGGTATTCAGCTCACACTACGGAATATCCCGATTTCAAATCGTCACGAATCAGAGTGCGACAGCTGCGGCAGGCCGCGCCCTGTTTAGCAAACTCGCACGTGTCACGGACTCGTATCTGGATGTCGTCTTACATCATCTCGGTGATGTCCCCCACGACTCCTACCTTGTTAAGGCAGTACAGGAACAACGTGCCGTTGTTGCCGCGTACCCACGAAGCCCGGCTGGCGCCGCGTTCCGGACAATCGCCAGGCGTATTGATGGTCTCCCGGCAACCAGAGATTCGAGTGGTGGAATAGAGTTTTTCTTCGAGCGGCTAATGATGGCCAATCAGCAAGGCAGAGGGATGGTTGCATGAACACCTACAGCAATGTTGCAGCGAGCAAAAATTACTCGAGCGAAGATCTGGTTACGCAGAATATCGCTCTGGTGAAACGTATCGCACAGCATATGATCGCGAGGCTGCCGTCGACCGTTGATATCGATGATCTGATGCAGTCCGGCATGGTTGGCTTACTTGAGGCCGCCAACAACTTCGATCCGGCACGTGGAGCCAGTTTCGAAACCTATGCCGGTATTCGCATCCGTGGCGCGATGCTCGATGACATTCGCAAGCACGACTGGACACCAAGGTCTGTGCATCACAAGTATCGCAAGGTGGCAGAGGCAATTAACGCAATTGAGGGCGAGACCGGCAGAGCCGCGAAGTCTTCGGAAATTGCAGCCCGGCTCGAAATATCGGTAGACGAGTATCACAAAATTCTTGCCGACAGCTCTAGTAGCAGATTATTCAGTCTCGACGAGACGCTCGACGAACCTACACTGCATCGAACGCCGCCGAAATCCGATTCGGCAACTCCCGAACAAGAGTTATTCCACGCGCAATTCCGCAGCAGACTGGCGGAGCAAATCAACCAACTACCAGAGCGCGAGCGACTGGTCCTGTCGCTCTACTATGAGCGCGAATTGAACTTGAAAGAAATTGGTCAGGTGCTCGACGTCACCGAATCCAGAGTTTGTCAGATCCACGGCCAGGCGATGGTTCGGCTACGCGGCGTCGTGGCGAAATGGTGATGGAGGATTACGCCATGTCAGACTTCCTAAGCGGCATTAAGCACATCGGACCCAGCTATCCCGTGAAGCCGGTACAGCCGGCGCAAAAAGACCGGGAACCGGGTAATCGGCGGAAGAAACGGCCCAGTCCGGCCAACGATGCTGATAAACGCGATGACGATGACCAGGAACAACACATTGATGAGCACGTATGATGGAAATGACCACTGCAATGACAACAAATTTGCTGCTGCTATCCAATGCGGCGCTGCTGGCAGCTGCTGCTATCGCACTCGTGCGTTTTCGTCACCAGGCACGACGTTTCGAGAAATTTTGGGACAGTCCCACCGGTGTTTCACTGGCTGACGCGCAGTCGCTCAATGCGAAATCGTCGCATGAACAGTTGCCGGAAAACGTTGACCCGCAACTCGAGAAACGCGTCAGGGAGTTGCAGACCGCGGTTCGCGATCTGGCAAAGAAAGGACAGATGATTGGTGAGCCCGTCGACAAGAATCGGCCGATCGAGAATGCCGTACGAATGGCCAGACATGGCGCCAGTATCGATGAGTTGATTCGTAGCTGCGGACTCAATATTGGTGAGGCGCAACTCATGCGAAAACTGCATGGCAAAACCCAGATCGCGGCTAGAGGATGATGAGAAGAACATATGACTGCTAACAGTGATCAATTTCGTTTCGTCAGCCTGCTGGCGCTGGAACTGGATAATGGCGACATTTCGTTGCCATCTCTGCCCGACGTAGTGCTGAAAATTCGCCAACTGCTGGAGGACGAGAATACCGACTTTGAGCGGCTCAGTCGGGCGATCAGCATGGACCCGGTGCTGGTCTCGCGCTTGTTTGTATTCGCGAACTCCGCTTTTTACAACCGGGCCAACGTCAAGATCGAAACTCTGGACGGAGCGATCAGCCGGCTTGGCATTGAAGTTGTGCGCAGTACGGCGATGTCAGTTGCCATGAAACAGCTGTACACGTCCGACAAGCACAGCCATGCCCATAAATATCTGCGCGCCGTCTGGGCCCGCGGCATGAAGCTGTCGTGCATGTCGTTCGCGATCGCAAAGCGCCTGCCGCAACTCAATGACGAAACCGCGTTCTTGTGCGGCTTGCTACATGAGGTCGGCAAGCTCTACATCATAACCAAGGCAGCGGAGTTTCCTGATTTTCTTGGTGACAAGGAATCGTTCGACAGTGTCCTGGAAACCTGGCATTCCCAGATCGGTAAAAGCATCATCGAGTCCTGGGGTTTTCCGGACGAAGTTGCACAATCGGCAGATCCGGCGACCTATCTGGTTCAGGACCAGGACAGTGCGCCGTGCTATGTCGATGCCGTGTACGTTGCCAAGTATCTCGTCGATAACGGTCAGGAAGAATCGCTGGATCTTTCCGCGGACCCGTCATGCGTCAAGCTTGGCATCAGTGAGGTAACCGTTACAAACGTTCTTACGAGCTACAGGGACAAATTAAAGACCATGCAGCAGTCGCTGGCCTGACCGAACGGAAATCACTCGTCGTCAAGTTCCGTCTGCAGACGCCGCATACGCAGGGTTTCGGATTCTCTATTAAACATGTGCTGAATCAGCATCTCGCGTTGCGATTGCTTCATGCCCTGGAATTCGACTGCAATCCCGAACGGAAACTTCTTTTCGTCATTTCCCGCTGGTGTGCCGGTATTTCGGACAACCCGGCAAAAGGACTCGATATAGCGGTTATCGGACGCAAGCAATAGCTGAATGCTGAGTTTCGTACCAGGCTCGAGCGGTTCCGCGCTCGCAAAGACGATACCGTCAGCACCGACGTCGCAGGTTTGCGGTACCGAACTGGCCAGTGCGGCTTTGCTTTGCCGCAATGCCGGTAGTTGTTCAATGACAACGTTCAGCTTGTCATTGAGCAGTGTGAGGCACTTGCCATATTGATTCGATTCACCGTTGAGTGCGAACATCGCCTCGCTCAACCGGGCATCGATATCGACCAGTAATGCCTGAGCGCTGTCACTTTCACCGAGTCGGGTCTTGCGATGTTCGAGTCCTTCGGCAAACTCCTTTTCATCCAGAATCTCGTACTTTATATAAGCAGACTCACTGACCCGGAATGAGCGTCTGTTTTCATGCCCGTCATTCATGGCGTTATTTCCTCTTTGTCATTGACTTGCGGATCCGCAGGCGTGTTGCTGGCCGCCGCCTCGAGAATGCTCAGGCTTCGCAGCTGATCGATTTCGCTGCCGCGAACGATACTTACGTCCACGCGGCGATTTTTCGCACGATCTTCGGGGGTGTCATTCGATGCTCGTGGCCGCGTATCGGCGTGGCCCGTTACGATCACTCTCTCCGAGTCGATCTCTGCGGTCTTGAGTAGCTCGTGCGTTACTGACACCGCACGCGATGTCGAGAGTTCCCAATTCGATCGAAAGCGACTGTTATGGATTGGCACATCGTCGGTGTGTCCCGAAATGGTGACTTCACCACTGTTGTTATCGATCATCTCGGCGATTTTGGCCAGCACGGGCAGGAACTCGGGCCGGATGTCCGCATATCCTGAATCAAACGATGCATTCTCCATGATGTGCACGATGACCTTCATGCCTTCGGTTTGAATCGATACGCTGCCTTTCTCAATTTCCTCTTTCAGAGCCATCCGCAGTCGACGTGCGTGCTCGCGCGTCTCCTTGATTTCCTTTAGTTCCCGCTCCAGCGCATCCAAAGTGTTGCGATTCGAATCGATCGTGAACTGACGAACCTGATTCAATGCTGTGGGTTCGGGGTTACCCGGACTGAACTCCTGTGCGACGACGCTCGTGCCCTTTGGAATCGTCTTGACCTGTATTTCCGACTGAACGCCGAATGCTTCCTTCATCGAACCCGACAGCTGTTTGAATTTGGCGACATCCATTTCCGAAAATGACAGCAACAATACGAAAAAGCACATCAGCAGCGTCATCAGATCGGCGAAAGTCATCACCCATGCCGGGACGCCTTTCGGTTCGTCTTTTGCTGGTGCGTTGTCAGACATCTGGCATCAGGCGTCGCCGAGTCAGGCGTCGCCGTCCTCGTCCTTTCGCTTGGAGCGGGGCAGATAGGCTTCCAGCATGTTGGCGATAACGCGCGGGTTCTGGCCACCCTGAATACTGAGCAAGGCATCGATGATGAGTGACTTGGTGGTGTTTTCTTCACGGCTGCGGACGGCGAGCTTGTCGGCAATCGGCAGTGCGAACATATTGGCGAGAATCGCGCCGTACAATGTGGTCAGCAGGGCGACTGCCATGGCCGGTCCGATTTGTTTCGGATCGTCCATGTTGGACAACATTTGCACGAGACCAATCAGCGTACCGATCATGCCCATAGCCGGCCCGACATCGCCAATTGCCTTGAATATGTCCTGGCCGTCAGCATGTCGTTTCAGCGTCTGATTCATGTCCTTGATCAACATGGCGCGGACCGTGTCGGCAGGATGACCGTCGATCAGCAAGCCGAGCCCGGTCTTCATGAACTGGTCGGGAATCTCTGCGTCTTCGAGTGCCAGCAGACCGCCTTGCCTTGCTGTCTTGGCCAGCTCAACGGCCGTATCAATCAATTCCTCGGGGCTGCTTGGTTTGTGCAGGAATGCTTTCAGAGCGATGGATGCAGCGCCGAGGAATTTGCCGAGGCTGAACTTCATCATCGTGACCAGGGCGGTACCACCCAGGACAACGAGCAATGACGGGGTATTGATGAATGTGCCCGCGGACCCGCCGAGAATGATCGACGTCAGTACGATGCCGAACGCACCGATGAGTCCGATAAGTGTCGCCAGATCCAAAGCCTGTTCCTCCATTCGTTCGGTATGCACCGAACGTCCCTGCATACCTGTGTATCGGCCGATCGGACCGGGTCTTTAGCGAATCCGAGGCCAGGAGCCCCGAAAATAAAGGAATTATCGGGCCGCTTCGTCGTCCGGATGCAGTAGCAGTCTGGCGGCATTTCGACCCGCCGCTTTGGCCTGGTACAGGGCGCGATCGGCCCGCTTGACCAATGTTTCGACGCTGTCACTACTGTGCACTTCGGTATATCCGGCCGAGCAGGAAACAACGGCTCCGTCGGCGCTGTCGGCTATCCTGATGTTGCCGGCCAGTTCGAGGAATCGTTCGATCAGCCGTGTTGCGTTTTGCGCGGATGTGTCGTTCAGAATCATGGCAAATTCGTCGCCACCATAACGGGCTACAAGGTCGCCTTTTCGGATGAACGTCCTCTCCAGACACTCGCCGACGGCGCGTAGCGCCTGGTCGCCTGCGGCATGCCCGAAGTTATCGTTAACATGCTTGAAATTGTCCAGATCTACCATGACGACTGTTACCGGCTGGTTGAGAACAAAGTGCAGGTTCAGGCTCTGTTCGATCGCCGTGTCGAAAGCGCCACGATTGTAGGCGTCGGTCAGCGGGTCGCGCTTCATCTCTTCACGGGCGGCGACCAGATCCTGACGCAAATTGGACATGCGGCTGTTCAATTCTCCCAGCTGCGCTTCGTAGGCTTTCTTCTGTTCGACAAAAGTCTCGGTGACCTGCTGGACGGCAAGCGACAGAGCCGCCTTGATGTCCGGTAAGTCACCGTTACTGACCGCATCCTCCACGATTTTGAGACTCACCCGAACATGGCTTTCTGTGTTTTCGTCACGCTCACCGATCTGGCGCAAGCCGACGATGAGATCCTCGACCACTTCGCGGTAGTCGTGCAAACGCTCGGTAACAAACGTCTTCTCCGCTCTGCGACGATCGACGAAGAAGCGACGAACTTGCGACCATTCGCGGCTGCCATCAGTCGTCTGTGGAATATCAAACGCAGGGACTGCCGCGCCGTTTTCGACATGCCCGGCGAACTGGCTGCACTTCATATGAAAAATAGACGGGTCGACCTCCTGGTCGATCGGAAACGCTTCGTCACCCATTATGCGTATGACACTTCCCAGCGTATCGAGCGCACCGTCGGCGAGTGAGCTATAGCTCCTCTTCGTTCCGTCAAATTCATCGGCTTCACCGGTCTTGTTGCCGATGAACCTTGATACCAATCGCATAAATTGTGTCTCTCAGTTCGTCTGCCAGCAGCTGGGCAGTGTCATTCAGCACATCAGTAAGGTTATCGCCAAAAACGCCGAAACCTTGAATGTTAAGTAATAAAAGGGCGAAAAAGACCATATAAAGCTTTCCGATGAATTCGTGTTGTGAATATGGGGCAAATGAAATAGGTTTGGCAGTAATTGAGAATTAAAACTCACGATTCAGTCTAAGAGATTCATTTTTATGCATTTTTCTCGACAGATGGACTGCAGACTCCAATGACCGGCGGCGACTACGTCATCCTCGTGGTGAATCGCACCAAGGTCGAGGCTGAGAATCTCAAGGAACTCATTGAGTTCATGGATGCGCCCAACGTACGCACAAGCGAGCCTGGTGACTGGCGCCGGGCGCTCGGTGACAGCCGCCTCGAGGCGCTGTTTGTCGGGCCGGATCTTTCCTCTGACGAAGTCAACGTGTTGCTCGCCGATATCGGCGAGTTCGACCCGAACGTGCCCATCGTCATGATGAATGACGGAGCTGCTGCGTGATTCACCCCGAACTGCAACGGCAATATCCATGGGCCCGGTTTCACTCGCTCGAGTATCCGATTCGCCTCGATGCGCTCAGCGCAGTTCTTGACGAGATTCATGCGTCTCACGGCCCGGCGCGGAGCGACGTGCGTGCGGCGAAAATTGTGCGGCTCATCGGCGACAGTGCCGATATGCGAACCGTGCGTCGACTTGTGGAGCAAGTTGCGCCGTCATCAGCAACCGTGCTGATCAACGGCGAATCGGGCACCGGTAAGGAGGTTGTCGCACGTCAGATTCATGAGAAGTCCGGTCGCAAGGGCCCGTTTGTCGCGGTAAATTGCGGCGCCATACCCGAGCACCTGCTGGAGAGCGAGTTGTTTGGCCATGAGCGCGGCGCTTTTACAGGCGCCGTCGCGGCACGAGCGGGTCGATTCGAGTTGGCGCAGGGTGGCACATTCTTCCTCGACGAAATCGGTGATATGCCGGCGGTCATGCAGGTCAAACTTCTGCGTGTGCTGGAAGAGCGGACAATCGAGCGGGTCGGTGGGAGTAAGAGCATTCCCGTGGATGTGCGTTTGATCGCAGCAACGCATCGCGACCTGCCGAAACGCATCGAGGACGGCAAGTTCCGTGAGGACCTGTACTACCGCTTGAGCGTGTTTCCAATCGATATATCGCCATTGCGGGACCGGCCGGAAGATGTGCCGCCGCTGGCTGCCGAGTTCATACGGCGGATGCACAGCGACCAGGCTGTCAGCCTGAGGATTTCCGAGAATGCCATGCGTATCCTTCAGGACTATGCATGGCCGGGCAATGTCCGCGAACTTGCCAATCTGATCGAACGCCTGCTGGTTATACGTCCAAACGGCGTGGTTGCCGCAAGAGATTTGCCGTGGCCGCTCGTCGCATCCGGGCACGGCGAGGACGGCCTGCCCGATGTCGTCAATGCGGCGTTTGTAGCCGACTCAGCTGATCAGCGTCTTGCATTGCCGGCGGAGGGCTTCGACCTGAAGGAATACCTTGCCGGAATCGAGCGCGACATGATCGACAACGCCCTTTGCGAAGCGGATGGTGTGGTACAACGAGCTGCAGAATTGCTGGGTATTGGCCGGACGACGCTAGTTGAAAAAATCCGCCGCTACGAAATGAAACGCGACTAGCTGCGGTTTTGTTCGAGCAGTTCGTCGCAGTGCGGGCAGCGTGCTGCTTTTCTGGCGCCCTGCAGTGCTGCGCGAACGGCGCCTTTGTCCAGAATCTGGCTGGCTGTGTGCTTGCCAAGTCCCAGGTCGACCCGGAGGGATTCGAGTTCGCGCAATTCCTCATCGCTGAGTATGCCATCGTCCAATGCCTCGTCGGCTTTCTGGCGATAGGCGTCAGTGCTGAGCTTGAGTTGCTGGCTATAACCTGAAGCCAGAATACTGGTGGGCAGGGCGACCAGACCGATGGCGACAACGGTAATCAGCGCGCCGAAGATTTTGCCGCCGACGGTGATCGGCGTGACGTCCCCGTAGCCAACCGTTGTCAATGTCGCGAACGCCCACCACATCGCGGCAGGAATGCTGCCGAAGTCGACAGGCTGCGACTGTCGCTCGAAGTAATACATACCCGAGGAAGCCAGCAACATGATCGTTACCAGGATGAGGAATGATGCGCCCAGAGCTCGGCTGTTTTCCTTTATTGCGATCAGCAGCATGTTGAGCGCCGCGAAATAGCGCGTCAGTTTGAGTACGCGCAGCAGACGAACGGCGCGCAGGAAGCGCATGTCGACGCCGCCGAAAATACCGAAAACCAGCAGGTAAAACGGCAATATCGCGAGCAGGTCGATGATGGCGTGGAATGTAAACATGAAGCGCAGTCTGTGGGTAAACGGATTGCTGCCTGCATCGCTCTGTGCCTCGACGCAGCTCCAGACGCGCAATATGTATTCGACTGAGAACACAGCGATTGTGAAGACCTCGAACCAATAAAGCTGCGGCCCGTAGGCCTTTTCGAGCGCCGGGATCGACTCGAGTATGACGGCGAGAACACTTGCCGCGATGAGCACGATGAGTGCGGTGTCGACTATGCGACTCGCCAGATCCTCGTCTTCGGCCGTTTCCAAAAAGCGAAATACCGTACGGCGCGGCGTCGGAGCGTTGTCCGCATGCTTGGGTTTGCTGGCCGTGGAGACGTTGTCGAGCAAGGTGCTCACTCACAGTACGGTGATACTTATATGTAACGGCTCCGGGGCCATTATCTTTAGAGCCCTGGCGCTAAAGATTTCCGTCAAATTGGCGACAACTAAGGGGTATCGTATTGTTCATAAAGGGCCTCAACCAATGTCGCCAGGTTCACTCCGGCAAAAAGCGCGAATCGATCGTGATGCTATGGGCAACCGGCACGAACGGCGCGGCGCTTTTTACCCAGCTTTCCTCCTGCCGCTGCTGCTTGGTGCATGTGCGAACACGCAAACTGTGGATCTGTCCTCGGGTCATCTGCTCCATGAATTGCCGCCCGCTGCCCAAGAGGCACCGATCGTGGTGGATGTGCCGCCGGCGCCAGAACCGGAGAAATTGCCGGCAGTTGAGACCTATACGGTCGTCGTAAAGGAATTACCCGTTGTTGACCTGTTGTTCTCGCTTGCACGCGATGCGGGTCTCGATATCGACTTGCAGGCGTCCGCCGACAAGACGGTCACACTGAATGCTGTCAACCGGCCCTTGCAGGAGATTCTGAGTCGAATCGCCGAGCAGGCGCAGCTGCGTTATCAGTTGCGTGGTTCGAATTTGATTGTTCAGGACGATCTGCCTTACTGGCACAACTATCTGGTCGACTACGTCAACATTGCCCGGTCAAGCGTCGGCGAAGTTGGCGTGGCGACGCAAATCGCGACGTCGGGCGGCAGCGTTGGCGAGCAATCCGGTCAGCGAGGCGACGGGCAGGGTAATACTTCAAAAACGACGGTGAAAAGTAACTCAGAAAACGACTTCTGGGCTGCACTCGAGGAAGGACTGACATCGATTATTGGAGCCATACGCGATCCGGCCGCCACCTTCCCGCAGGACAACGATCCGGTCATTACCAACCCGATGTCCAGCGTTGTGACCGTATTCGGAACACAAAAGGCGCACGCCCGTGTGCAGCGGTATCTCGACAGAATCATGATGAACTCGCAACGCCAGGTACTCATCGAAATGACGATTGTGGAGGTTGAGCTGAGTGACAACTTTCAGGCAGGGGTCGATTGGCAGAAGATTTCGGAGTCGGCCAGCGGCAACAATGATTTCTCGGTGCAGACCGATTTGCTGGGTGGCGATCTCAACCTGGCGCCCTTCGTGTCACTGAGCTTCGACGATATTGACGTTTTTGGCAGCAACATCGCAGCGGCCGTCAGAATGCTGCAGCAATTTGGCGACACCAAAGTGCTGTCTAGCCCGAAAATCATGGCTTTGAATAATCAGACGGCATTGCTCAAGGTCGTCAACGAAAAAGTATTCTTTACCGTGGAACTTGATGTGCGCGAAGCAACAGCGGATATCCCTGAGCGACGAACGTTCACGAGTGAACTGCATACCGTCCCGGTCGGCCTGGTGATGAGCGTCACACCGCAAATCAGCGAGGGCGGTTTCGTCAGCATCAACATTCGTCCGACGATCAGCCGGATAACGGGATTCGCCGTTGATCCGGCACCGCGTCTGGCCGGCGCTGATTTTGACAATCTGATCCCGGAAATTCAGGTCCGAGAGATTGAATCGCTGCTGCAAGTCATGGACGGACGGACGGTCGTGTTGGGCGGCCTCATGCAGAACGAGCAGGTGAGTGCCAAAGATGGCGTGCCCGGCCTCTCCCGAATTCCCGGAGTTGGCAGGTTATTTTCCTACACGCGTGACAATCTGATTAAGACTGAGCTCGTAATCTTCCTGAAACCGACGATCATCAGGAACGGCACGCCGCCAGCGGGTAGTCCGGAAATCGGTGATTACTACGAGATTCCGGTGGGCCCTCAGGCTATCAGTCAGACCGACTATCGATAAGCGGGAAGGCCATGAAAAGTCCCCTCGTAGAAGCACTTCGGCAGGCAAGCGACAGCAAACCACCAACGGAACAGGAAGCGCCGGTGGCTGAAGAAGGCGCGGTCGCGGAGCCGGTCGAGGCGGCTAAAGCCGAACAGTCGTCGGACGTCGACGACTTGCAGCTGCTGCACGCGACAGGTGTGTTGCAAGATCACGGCCCTGGCATATTGCCGATCGACGGTCCCGGCATTTTGCCGATCGACGGTCCTGGCATATTGCCAATCAATGATCGCAGCGGTCCTTCCGCGGTTGATACTGATGCCGAACTGTACGAAACCATGGCCCTGCAGGTCGCAGCCGACGAGCCGGGCAGCCCGGCAATTGCTGAGCAATCTGTGGACACTGCGCCCTATCCGGCTGTATCGCATTCGGACGGGCGCATGGGGATTTCCCGACCTGGCATTTATGCACCGTTAATGTGCGTCGCACTGGCGGCCACTGCGGCCGCGATAAATTTCGCATATCAAAGTGCCGGGGGCGGCTACGACAATTCCGAGCTGACCTCGCTATCGTCACAAACAGGGGCATCTGACAAAGAGGACGAGATGGGAAGTGCCGGATCGGATCGACCCATGAACCGGTTCGAACTAATCGTCGGACCGCAAACGGTGTCTCCTGACAATGCCCGGATTGAATCAGCACGCTTGCAGTCTGCGACTGACGCGCTGTTACCTGACACGGAGAATCTGGGTCGATGACGACAATCACGGTACGCAAGCTGACACCCGAAGAGCCTGCTTTGCCGCTCGGCGAACGCCTGATAGCGGCGGGCTTGATAAGTCGGGACCAATTGCACGTCGCTCTCAAAGAGCAGAGTCGCCGTGATGAGCCGCTGGGCCGCATTCTGGTAAAACTCGGCCTGATTTCCGAAGGCATGTTACGCGACACGCTTGGGGAGTCGCTCGGGCACGACAGTATCGACCTGTCGACAGTGATTCCGGATCCGGACGCGTTGCAGATGGTGCCCAAGAATATTGCGCGGCGTTACAGCATGCTGCCAATTAACTTCGACAAGAATGAAAAAGTCCTGACGCTGGCGATGGCGGATACCTTCAACGTTGTCGCGATGGACCAGATTGCCGCGCTGCTTGGCGCTGGTGTCGGCATCGCCACGCTCGTTGCGGGGGAGGCCGAAATCGAAGCGGCGATCGAGCAGTTTTACAAATTCGAATTGTCGATTCAGGGAATCCTGCACGAAATCGATACGGGCGAGGTCGATCAGCTCAATCGCGCCGTTGAAAATGAAGAATACAATCATCCGCTGATTCGTCTCGTCGACGCTATTCTTGCAGATGCCGTAAAGCGCGACACATCGGACATCCATCTGGAGCCCGAGGAAGGTTTCCTGCGCGTTCGTTATCGCATCGATGGCGTGCTGCGACAGGTCATGGCATTACATCGGAGCTACTGGCCAGGAATGGTCGTGCGGCTCAAGGTCATGGCCAAAATGAACATCGCGGAAACGCGCGCACCCCAGGATGGCAGAATTTCACTGACACTGGCAGGCAGACCTATCGACTTTCGCGTTGCCTGCCAACAAACGACGCATGGCGAGAACTTCGTACTGCGTGTCCTCGACCGACAAAAGGGTATCGTGCCGCTCGAGAAACTGAATCTCGAGAAAAATACACTGATGTCGCTGCAGGTCATGATGGCGCGGCCTGAGGGTATCATCCTCGTTACCGGACCAACCGGCAGCGGCAAGACGACAACCCTGTATTCGATGCTCAATTGGCGGAATGACGAGGCAGTGAACATCATGACGCTGGAGGACCCGGTCGAATACCCAATGAACATGATCCGCCAGACTTCGCTGAATGAGGCTGCGAAGCTCGACTTCGCAAACGGCATTCGCTCAATGATGAGGCAGGATCCGGATGTCATTCTCGTCGGCGAAATTCGTGATGAAGAGACAGCGGAAATGGCGTTTCGCGCGGCGATGACAGGTCATCAGGTGTTTTCGACGCTGCATACCAATTCCGCGCTGGGCGCGATACCGAGATTGATCGATATCGGCGTCAAGCCGCAAATCATGGCAGGCAACATTATCGGCATCGTCGCGCAACGGCTGGTGCGCCGCCTCTGCCGGCACTGCAAACAGGCGCATGCGCCTGATGAGACGGAGCGCCGATTGCTGGGGATTTCGAGCAACAAGCCGATCTTGCTGTACAAGGAGCAGGGCTGCGATGCCTGCAATTTCATGGGTTACAAGGGTCGTCTCGCCGTTATCGAAGTCCTGAAAATGAACGAAGGGATGGACGAGATGATTGCACGCGACGCGACGCGCAGAGAAATGCACGAAGCGGCGGTCAAGGCCGGCTTTAAAGACCTTGCTGAAGACGCCGTGCGTCACGTACTAAACGGGATGACGAGTCTCTCCGAGATATCACGGGTCGTGGATCTGACCGCAAGGGTGGGCTGATACGATGCCGTCGTATAGCTACAGGGCCGTCGATCCGAGTGGTTGTGTCATCGAGGGCAACCTTGAGGCCAATAGTGTGCATGCGCTGGAAACACAGTTACGGCAGGCGGATATCGAATTGTTGCGCTGTGCAGAACGCAGTAGCCGGCGCTTCGGCATCAAGGGTGGCGTAAAGCGTAAGGATCTGATTGGTTTTTGTTATCACATGGAGCAAATGACCCGCGCAGGGCTGCCGATTCTCGAGGCATTGGCCGATCTGCGCGACAGTGTCGACAATCCGCTGTTCAAGGAAGTCATTGGTAACCTGATCTCGGCTGTGGAAGTCGGCAAGACCTTGTCGCAGGCCCTGGCGGAGTATCCACAGGTTTTTGACGATGTCTTTGTCAGTCTGATTGCAGTTGGCGAAGAATCGGGCGAGTTGCCGGATGTGCTGCTGAAACTGACCGAATCGCTGAAGTGGCAGGATGAACTGATCGCCAAAGCGAAGACCGTCATAATCTATCCGGCATTCGTCGGAGTTGTAGTCCTCGGCGTCATGTTATTCATGATGCTCTATGTCGTACCGCAAATGGTCGAGTTTATTCGCGAAATGGGCGAGGACTTGCCACTACACACGCGTGCGCTCATTGGTTTTTCCAATTTTCTTATCAACCATTGGTGGTGGGCTGTGCCAATGCCATTCGTGTTGCTACTGGCCATCAGGCTGCAGGCACGAAGAGATGATGCGTTCCGGCTTGTGGTGGATGGCTGGAAACTCAAAGCCTGGTATATCGGTCCGGTATTGTCGAAGATCGTGCTGAGTCGGTTCGCAAGTTATTTTGCACTTTGTTATGGCGCTGGACTCGATGTTATTTCTTCGCTGAAGATCAGTGAAAATATCGCTGGCAACGCGGTAATTCGCAAAGGCATACAGCAGATCTCCGCCGGAATTGCAGATGGCAATTCGTTGAGCGACAGCATTGAAGCGACAAATTTGTTTCCGGCGCTTGTTACTCGAATGGTCAAGATGGGCGAGTCGACAGGCGCCCTGGATAACGCACTGCTCAATGTCAGCTATTTCTATGACCGTGAGGTAAACGAGTCGATAGATCGCCTCAAAGCAATGATCGAGCCGGCGATGACTGTCGTGTTGGGCGCGATCATGGGGTGGATCATGCTATCGGTACTCGGACCCATCTACGAAACAATCAGCAGCATAGGCATCTGAGATGGTGGCGAGGCGCGCATTCTATGTCACGCAGGACTCTCTTGCGATATGGCACCACGACAAGTCGGAGTTGCAAGAGGTCGAAGTGTTCCCCGCCGACGATACCGGTCTGCGGAGATTCGACGCTTATCTGGCAGCAAACCATGCGCAACCGTGCTTCGTCTTAATGGATGTCATCGAAGAAGAATTTGCCCCTGATACGATACCCAGGCTTGGAATGCGTGACCGTGCGGCGCTCACACAACGCAGGTTACAACGCAAATTCCCGGGTACACCTTACCGACTGCCTGTGTATCAGGGACGCAAATCACGCAGTTCTGATGAAGCCGTTGTTGTACACAGCGCGATTTCAAATAACGAGTTACTGGATCCGTGGCTGCAGATTATCTTACGACATGAGGTAGCACTGACTGGCATATTCTCTGTGCCACTGCTGGCTCCGGATTTGCTTGGCTGTCTGCGCAAGACGGCATTGCCCGCCTTGCTGATCACTCAGCATCAGAGCGACAGATTGCGCCAGGCCTTCATGCAGAATGGCCAGGTACAGAGTGCGCGCCTGTCACAGTGCATGCCGATATCAGACGAAGAATACCCACAATTTGTGCTGACAGAGATCGGCCGCAGCCGCCGCTACCTCGAACGTACTCGTCTGCTCAGCAGCATGGAACAACTTGACGTCTACATTGTCGCCGACTCAAATCTGGCAGAACGGATACTCGCATGCGCACAGAGCGATAGCCCTTTACAGATTCACTTCATTAAGCCGGAAGCCGCTGCGAAACGGGTCGGCATTCGTACAGTACCCAGACCGGACAATCTTGAAACCCTGTATCTGGCCACATCATTTCGCCGGCGGCCAAAGCACAGTTACGCCGTTTCCGGCGAGGAACGTTTCTGGCGCATGCGACGATTGCGCGGCGCTATCATCGGTGTTGCCCTCAGCGTCGCTGCAGCATGCTCTGTCGCATCGGGTCTGCACCTGAGCGAAGCGTGGCTGATAAAACGACAATCGGCCGAAATTGACAGGCAATATTCGCAACTGAGTGAAGCGTTTCGCCGTGAGAATGAGCGTCTCGACCCAATCGAAGCAGACTCTCACGAGATGAAACTCGCGGTTGATACGGGAGACTTCATCTTGTCGAATCGCCTGCCGGTACCCTGGGTAATGCAGCAACTCGGATTCGTGATGGGGAATTACCCTGATGTAAGAATCCTGACGCTGAACTGGTCTGCAGAATCGGCCGCGTTGGATACTCCGTCGCGTCGGCAGCGAGGTGACGAACCGATGCCGGTGCCTGTGCCCGGCGTTACCGCAATCAATGCCAGCGTGATCGCTGATATTGCGCCGTTTGACGGCGATATGCGCAAGGCTTTCGCACGCATCGACGAACTCGTCGAAGAACTGGAGGAACGAACCGCTTTCAGCCATGTTGTCGCGGTAGAGTATCCTCTCGACGCTCGGCCGCAATCGTCCATCTCCGGTGAAATAGTCGGCAAACATGAAAATGGTACTGCCCGTTTTCGGCTGCAACTGAGATTCCCGATAGAACCGGCAACAGAAAATACGTCAGAGGCAAGCGATGAGTCGGTTTAGCCTTGACTGGCGCTTCTTGCTGCGCCACACCTTACTGCCGGCAGCGACGGCTGGTGTTGCGATCATCTTGCTGGGAAGCAGTATCTGGTTTCGTGGCGAACAGTCGCTGCTTCTCGAGCAGGTGAGTGCTAATCAAGCGGCCGTCCACAGAGACTATGAAGCATTGGTCTATCGTCGCAGGCTTGTCGAACGATATCACCGGCGATACGAGTCATTCCGTGAGCTCGGATTCATAGGATTGGAGAGTCGGCTCGATTGGGTCGAGACCTTGCGCAAGACTTCGGTTGCGCTGACATTGCCGCACGTGAGCTACGCCATTGAGCCGCAGTTGCAGGTTGTCGCGCCTGTCGAATCGATCATGGCGGGAGAGGATATTCAGATTCACCTGAGTCGCTTGTCGTTGGAAGCTGGCCTGGTACATGAGTTCGATCTGCTGCGATTCGTGGACGAGTTACAGCGAAATGCGCCCGGCCTGATCAAGATTGATAGCTGCGATATGACGTGGCAGGGCGAGCGCGGAAGATCGCTCAGTGTCGGCGCGAACATCCTGGCGAAATGCTCAATACATATTTTCAGCGTCATTACGTCCGACGTTTTCGATGGGGCAGCGACATGATGAAAAAGACGCTGCTTTGGTCGTTGATTGTGTTGCTTCATCCTCTGGTATCAGCCGCCGAAGATAATGCTGTATATGAATCATTGCGCGGGGTCCGGATAGGCCGTGTGTTTTTTACGCAGATTGAGCGCGACTTGCTGGATGCCCGGCGACTTATCGAGCCATCCGGAGGCGCTGTCGAAGAAGTGAATCGCGATGCTCCGGTAAGAACCAGGCCACGCGCCTCTGCCGGCTACATCATCGGGCGTCAGGGTCGCTCACAGGTCTGGAAAGACGGAGATTTCGTGGAAATCAGCAGGGACCCGGAAATCTCCGTGTCCTTTCCCGGGGACGTGAAGATCACTCGCCATGCTGCAAGGGACAAGCCCACCAACAGCAAGGAAAGGGTTCTTACTCGCAGCGAGCAGCTTGCGGAAGATGATGATGGCTAGTGTCGGCAGGCAACGCGGTGCCGCATTACTGATCATGATGCTCCTTGTCATCGTTGCGGCGACGGCAACGCTCGTTGCGCGTCTGAATATGAATGATGCGCGTGCCCAACAACTGACCGAAACAAAGGCAGCGCTGGCGGTCGCGCGTCGAGCGCTTCTGGACTATGCGGCGGTTTATCCGGATCTTGCCCCGGGTTCGGCAGCGGTCTTGCCCTGCCCGGATCTCGATAGTGCCGGTGCTTACCCTGAAGGAGCCGCGCACTCTGATGCGTGCGGCGTTAGAGGCGAGACGGTGATGGGTCGCCTGCCCTGGCGCACTCTCGGAATCAAACCACCGAAAGACGGGGGTGGCGCCTGTCTCTGGTACGTGGTATCCGGGGGCTACAAGGACGCTGGCAGCGCAACGGCCGAGATGATCAACCCGGACGTGAACGGCCAGTTGCAGTTGCATGGCATCGAGGCGGCGAGTGTCATCGCAGGCATGCAGGCAGATGACCGTCCGGTCGCGATGATTATCGCACCCATGCAGGGCATCAATGGACAGTCGCGTGCAGCGCCGGCCGCCGCAGGTGGGCAATGCAGCACGAGTTTTGACGCCGCGGACTTTCTGGAGCTCGACGCGCTATCCGGAATTTCAAACGCGACTGTGTCCGGATCAGCCGATGTCGTCGAAACTTTCGCGACTGCAGCAGGTTACAACGCGGCGCACAATGATCGTATCGCGATAATTACGCGTGCCGATCTGGCAAGAGTCGTTGAGAACCGCCACGATTTCGACAACAACATGCGGGCCCTTGGTCTGGCAGTTGCCGCTTGCGTCGCGGATTACGCACGCAACAATCCAGGCGGTAGTCCTCCGGGTGGCGGTCCTCCGGGTGGCGGTCCTCCCGGTGGCGGTCCTCCG
>JAOTVR010000113.1 GCA_029863305.1 Gammaproteobacteria bacterium
GACGGCATGACGCTGACACAAAGCGGACTGCCCGCGTTTTGTGCGCTAAGCGATAATGGCAATGGCACCGGCAACATCAGCTGCAACCCGCTCACGGGGAACGCCGGCACTTACCCGACGACGGTCACGGTGACGGACAACGGTTCGCCGCTGATGTCCGACAGCGAAACATTCGATATCGTTGTCAATTCCAGCGCAGCCAATCAGGCTCCCCGGTTGAGCAACATCCGCAACGAGTCGGTGACTGAGGGCGCAACCTTGATTCAACCGATTTCCGCAACTGACAGGGATGGCGACATTCTGGCGTTCAGCACCACGGGCCTGCCCGTGTTCTGTGTCCTGGCCGATTTTGGCGACGGCTCCGGAGAAATCACCTGTTCGCCCGGATCAACGGATGCGGGCGTCTACCAGATCGCGGTTATCGTCACCGACGATGGCACACCGAACCTGAGTGACAGCAAGAACTACACCCTGACCGTGATCGATGCGGCCAACCAGGCGCCGGTGCTCGCGCCTATTGGAAATCAGAGTGTTGACGAGAACGCGAGCCTCGTTTTCCCCCTGAGCGCAACCGATGCCGACGGGAATAGCCTGGCGTTCAGCACCACAAGCCTGCCGGCATTCTGCAACCTGACGGACAACCTGAACGGCACAGGCTCTGTCAGCTGCAACCCGCTTACCGGGAGTGCCGGCACTTACCCGACGACGGTCACGGTGACAGACAATGGCACGCCGGTTTTAGGCGATAGTGAGACATTCGACATCGTCGTGAACAACGTCAACGCAGCACCGGTCTTGATTCCGATCGGAGATCAGACGGCCAAAGAAAACAGGACGCGTGTATTTGATTTAATCGCGACAGATCCGGATGGAAACACGCTGAGTTTTGCGACAAGCGGATTGCCGGGTTTCTGCGCCCTGACGGATAACGGTGACGGTACCGGTGAGATCAGTTGTAGTCCGACCGGGCTGGACGTGGGTACCTATCCGATCACGGTGACTGCAACTGACAATGGTTCGCCTGTGCTGAGCGATAGCGAGACGTTCAATATCATCGTCCTCGCCCGATCAACGATGCACGACATGAACGGGGATGGCATGTCGGATATCTTGTGGCGCAATCAAGTGACTGGCCAAAACTGGTTGTACCTGATGAACGCTGCGTCAATCACAAACAGCGCTGGCATCAATACTGTCAGCCCGGAATGGCACATCGTCGGCAACGGTGATTATGCTGATGATGGTAATAACGACATCCTTTGGCGCAACAGCCTGACCGGCCAGAACTGGATGTACCGGATGAGCGGCGCAACAATAGTAGATAGTCTCGATGTGAATTCAATCAGTGATACGAATTGGCAGGTTGTTGGCAACGGCGATTTTGACGGTGATGGCAGGGCCGATATTCTTTGGCGGAACAACTCAACCGGCCAGAATTGGCTGTACCTGATGAATGGAGCAATCATCATACAGAGTGCGGGCATCAATACGGTGAGTGACCTGAATTGGGAGATTGCCGGCAACGGTGACTTTGATGGTGACGGCAAATCGGACATTCTGTGGCGCAACACGGCAACGGGCCAGAATTGGTTGTACCTGATGAACGGTGCAACCATTACGAGCAGTGTGGGCATCAACACCGTCAATCCGGATTGGCAGCTGGCCGGCAATGGTGACTTTGACGGTGACGGCAAATCGGACATGCTGTGGCGCAACGGTGTGACCGGCCAAGTTTGGCTGTATCTGATGAACGGTGCGACGATTATGAGTAGCGCCGGCATAAGCACCATCAGTCTGGACTGGCAGATATCGGGTAACGGTGACTACAACGGTGACAGCATGTCGGACATCCTGTGGCGCAATCGAGTGACAGGGCAAAATTGGCTGTACCTGATGAACGGCGCGACGATTGCCGGCAGCGCCGGCGTGAATACAATCGGCGACATCAACTGGAAAATCGTCAACGTCGACTGATTTCTGAGGCTTTCTCCCCAAAGACGTCGAAAACCTTTACATTCCCCTGCGGTATCGCATGTAACTTGCTGATTTCTTTCGCAAGGAACGGTTATTGCATCAACTCTGGAAACAGGGTCTTCACCCCGGTCTGAGCGAACGCAATAGGAGCTTATGGAGCAAGGCAAGCCCTCTGTTACTCTGGCGACTCTGGTCGGCGGCATCGTGCTCGTTGGAGTGCTGTCGATCGGTATGGTCATCTATTCCCAATGGCTGAACACGCGCAATTTCCAGGAAAATGCGACTGTCATTCGCATAACGCAGAAGATCCAGCAGGAGATTGCGACCGCGCATCTCTGGTTCGAAGAAGCGCTCGGCGGAGACCAGAGCATCGACTTGCAGCGAGATGTACGCGAGCCGATCGCTGCCGCGCTTGATTTCGTTGATGCAGGCCTCGGTCGGGGCGACTCGTCGGTGCAGAATTTCGACTTTTTCCCTGAGGTGCGAAGGGACCTCCTCGCGCTACGCAGTGACATCGAAACCTTCGAGCGCCTGGTCAATGCGCGTTGGGAGCGCCGGCATACGACAGGCGTCATAGGCGGTGCGGAGGATCAAAGGTTTGATTTGATTTTCAGTCGCATACTGTCACGGTCCGGAACCATCACCGGAAAACTTGACGAACATATCGCGTCGGACCAGTCAAGAATACTCATAATCAGCATCGGCATGATCATCCTGCTGGCGGTCGTGTTCTCGTTAATGACAGTCCTCATTGTCATCAACCGTAGGGCGTTGGATGTCAGGGCTGCCACCCTTGAAAACATGGTGCTTGAGAGGACATATAGCTTACAGGCGCGAGAGACTGAGGCGCAGCAGCGTAGCACGGAACTGAAGCTTGCGCGGGATCAGGCGAAATCCGCGAGCGAAGCAAAGAGCCAGTTTCTTGCGAACATGAGTCACGAAATTCGAACACCGATGAACGGTGTCATTGGCATGGCAAGTCTCCTGGCCCGCTCGGATCTTTCGCCGAAGCAAAGAGAATATGTGGAGACTATGCACAGCTCCGGACTGGCCTTGCTAAGAATCATCAATGACATTCTCGACTTCTCCAAGATCGAAGCCGGCAAAATCTCGCTGGATCGCTCGAACTTCTCTCTCGGCGCATCGGTCGACGATGTCCTGCATCTTTTTTCCGCTGAGGCCAGCCGCAAGAGATTGCAACTAAAATCTGTGATCGAGTCAGATGTTCCCGCATCCTTGCACGGCGACCCGGTTCGCCTGGGCCAGATTTTTGCGAATCTGATCAGCAATGCGATCAAGCACTCCAGTGATGGTGATGTCGTAATCGCCTGCCGGCTTGTTGACGATCAGCCGGCCGATCCTGGTGAAGTGGCGTTGCGCTTCGAAGTCAAAGACTGCGGCATTGGCATCGAGAAGAAAGACCAGGAGAATTTATTCGAGCAGTTCTCACAGGTCGATCAGTCGCCAACGCGCAATCACGGGGGTACCGGCCTCGGCCTTTCGATATCGAAGGAACTTGCAATTCTGATGGGCGGTGAAATTGGTGTAGACAGTACCCCGGGTGAGGGCAGCACTTTCTGGTTTACGGCGAATTTCGGCAGGCTTGCGGGCGACATGGTCATCGAACAGGCGCTGCGGCAACCGGCCGCTGACCTATCGCATGCTATGTACGGCGATGCGGGGATTGAGTCATTATCGAGACCAACGTCTGATATGAGTGTGCTGGTCGTAGATGACAATGAAGTCAACCTGCTGGTGGCGCAGAGAATGCTTGAACAAATCGGTTTCAAGGTCGATTTCGCGACTAACGGAGAGGAGGCAATCGAGGCGAATGCCAGAAATGAATATGCCGCGATCCTGATGGACTGTCAGATGCCAGGGATGGATGGCAACAGCGCGACGAGCATTATTCGCCGTGTAGAAGGCGACTCGAGACACACGCCTATCATCGCGCTCACCGCCAATGCCATGGCGCCGGAAAGAGCGAAGGCCTATGAAGCTGGCGTCGATGATTACCTGAGTAAGCCTGTGTTTCTCGAAGACCTGGTGGCAGCACTTGGCCGGGTCACGTCGCGGCAGCAGGAGAGCGAAGTGCGCGTCGTTTCTGCTTCGTTGTCCCGATCATGCGAGCAGGGAAGTCAGGTATTCGATCAGCGAATCGTCGAGGAACTACGCGGCATCGGCGGCGGCGGCAAGCAAGATTTGTTTAGCGAGCTTGCCGTCCAGTTTATCCAACAGATGCCAGACTGGTTGACCGAGCTCAGGACTTTGGTGGAGCAGGGCGATACCGAACTGGCAAAAAGGCAGGCTCACAAACTGCTTGGCGTGTGCAAGCAAATCGGCGCCCAACGGATGGCACATGTCTGCAGCATTCTGGAATCAGACGATGGACAGGATGGCTTGTCCCGTGGAGTGGAGCTTCTTTACGATGAATTCGATACAGCACGAGAGGAATTGCACGACAAACACCAGTGCCAGTAAAGCGCTCCTGAAGCTCTGGTCAATGCAGGCGCGTATCAGACGATGGCCGTGCGCTGACAGGCGTGTAGTTGTTGTGGTAGATAATTTGCGCGATGAGTTGTGCAGCGTTATTTGCGCCGTTCAGGTCGAAATTCATGCTGCGTGACTCGAACTTGGTCAGTTGGTGGATCTCGTTGACAAGTGACGCGGTGTTGAGATGGCGCGGCATCAGTAGCCTTCCGGCACCCCAATATACCAGCCGTTTCGCCCGTTCAATTTGCTCGCGCTGATCGACGAATGTGTCTGGCACGAAGAGGGAGGGCGTTTGCGTGCGTAGAATATCGACCGCCGTGTTGTAATCACATTGATTAATTGACCAGCGAGCCGCCGCCAATTCGGCAGACAAATCGGACGAATTTCGCTTTAGCGATAATTCTGGCAGTCCCTGGGCGAGTGACTGCAGCGTCCACCAATCATCTTCAGTCATACTTTCGCCGGCGATTATTGTCATAGGTACAGGATTGGCTTGCTGCAGCGTCCGGTGTGCCTCGATGGCCAGTCTGAATAACGTCATGCCGTGGCAGCCGTCGGCCGAAACGACGACACCGCGCCTGATCCCGTGTGCGGCGGGTCGAACGATATTGCGCTGCCGTACAACAAAGCCCGTGTGGTACAGAGGGGTGTGCAAAGTGTTCCTTGGCTGAAAGAACTCCTCAATGCGCGCAAATGCCGGATCGCTGCGCACGATAACAATATCGAAAAATCTGCTGAGCAAGTCGGCGGTCCCGTCCATTTGTGCTTTGTCATCAGACAGACTGTCGGCCAGAATACCGTCCGTCATACACGCCACCAGCGACTCGCCATCGCTTCGCACCGACTCGATTAGTGGCAGGAATTCCTCGCGCAGCTGACATTGTCTAAAGGGAAAATCCTCGAATACAACGACGCGAGGCCTCAAGTCCTCGTATATTTTCAGTAGCGAGTCGCGCTGTGCCGGAGATGCGTGGTGTTGTTCGTCCGACTCATGAGCCGGGAGAAACAAGAGCCTTGTACCGTCGGGTGCGGAGATGTTTTCTGACCACCGCTCACTCAATAGCAACGTTACGTCAAACTGTTCGCTCAGCTCGTCGGCCAGGGCAAGCGCACATTGGATGTGGCCCGCGTTCTGGTCGCTATGGCTGCAATACATCAATGCGGCTTTTGACACTGCTTTTACCTAGAAATTTGTTGGCCGCCCGGGCTGTCTTACCGGTAAGTACCTCCCGGCCCCGAAAAGGTTCAAGGTGCGTGTTCCGTCCTCAGCGGGGAACTCGACCTCGGCGATCAGCGCGCCAAGACCCCTTATCGATTTCCTCAACGATTCCTCGCGGCTACATCTCCCCGTGATCTGCCCAAAGCGTCAGATCACCAGCATATCGCTTTATCGGACCGCATAAACTCTCCGTAGGGCCAGTTACCGGCAGATCTTTCGCATGGTCGTCGTCGCCATCCGGCCAGCGCTCGCAAATCCGGGCTATTTCAGGGTCGTCCCACGCGGGACCTGGGTGAAAGACGAATCACGGGAAGCGGCAAATGACATGTTGGTGTATAAGGGCGGATGCCGCGTGTCTTTTCACGTGGGCGTAAGTCTGAGCGTTTGAATTCGGAATACCGGAGGTCTCAGGACAATGAAAATCGACACTTTGAGCGAGACGAATTGCTTTGGCGGCAAGATGGGTTTCTACCGACATGCCTCGAAGGCGAATCGCTGTGATATGCAATTCTCGGTGTTCGTGCCGCCGCAGGCGGCAGCTGGCAGAGTCCCGGTTGTCACGTTTCTCTCCGGGCTCACCTGTACAGAAGAAAATTTCATGGTCAAGAGCGGCGCGCAGCGATATGCGGCGGAGTTCGGTATCATGCTTGTCTCACCCGATACCAGTCCGCGCGGTGAGGGCGTGCCTGACGATCCCGACGGCGACTACGATTTCGGCCTGGCTGCCGGTTTCTATCTCAATGCAAGCGAGGCGCCATGGTCGAAGCATTACCATATGTACGACTACGTAATGCAGGAACTGCAGCCTGCTATCTTCGACAACTTTCCGGGAGATGCAGACCGGCATGGCTTGACTGGCCATTCGATGGGTGGACACGGTGCTTTGACGATCGGCCTCAAACACCCGGATGTGTTCCGGTCCTTATCGGCGTTTGCACCGATTTGCACGACGCTGCACAGCCCATGGGGTCAAAAAGCCCTCACTTATTATCTTGGCAGCGATACGTCGACGTGGCACGAATACGATGCCTGCGAGGTTGCACGCAACATCAGCGATGGCGCTTCGCGCAGTATGATTTTGATCGACCAGGGCAGAGCGGATGCGTATCTCGAAGAGCAGCTGAAGCCCGAGCTATTCGAGGCGGCCTGTGCTGAGAGCGGGTTAGCGCTCGAGCTACGCATGCACGAGGGCTATGACCACGGTTACTACTTCATTTCCACGTTCATCGAAGATCACCTCAGGCATCACACAGCGCTGCTCAGCGCCCGCCACAGCCCTAAGTACTTCTCCGAATAGCCTTTTCGAGGCCCGATTGCGGTAATAGAAGTGTGCTTTACCGCCCTGTTTTGGTAAAGCCAATGAGAGGAGGTGACCCTCATGCGCAAGCTGCTTCGAATGCTGCCGATAATGGCACTCGCATTCTCGTCGAGCGCGCTGTTTGCAGCCGATCTACAGAAAGGCCTGGCGGCTTTCGATGTCGGCGATTACGAGACCGCACTTGCAGAATGCTTGCCATTGGCCGATGAGGGCAATGTCGAAGCACAGTTTTGTGTTGGCCGCCTGTATGCCAACGGATTTGGCGTGCCCATGGACGATGAGCAAGCGCTCAAATACTACGGACTCGCTGCCGCCGGTGGCCACGCTGAGGCGCAGTTCAACCTTGGCGTGATGCATGCGAATGGTTGGGGCGTGGAAATGAACGATGTTCCTGCAGCCGGATTTTATCGGCTTGCGGCCGAGCAGGGATTTGCTCCGGCGCAGGCAGCTCTGGGCTTTTCGTACAAACACGGCGCCGGTGTCGAGAAGGACGTCGTTGCGGCGTATACATGGTTTGACATCGCGGCACAGCGCGGTGATTTGACGGCGGCGCAAGAGCGTGACGATCTGGCAGAGTCCATGTCTGAGGAAGAAGTCATGGCGGGACAACGGTCAGCCCTGCAGTGGCTGGAAAGCTATGAAGGTAGCGCCATGCACGCTGGCCGGCTTGAGTGAGCCGGCCTGAATGAGAGACAGTCGCCGCGCGTCTTACGCGACAGCGTGTTGATGCGGTTGTAGCGTCAGCCAGGCAGCGACCGGCATCGCGATTGTCAGAAGACCCAGCACGACGATCAGCAGTCCGAGCCCCAGGCGGGTACCGCGGCGGCGCATGAGTTGTGACAATTTCGCCGCACCGAGTCCGGTCATCACCATGGCTGGCATCGTCCCGAGTCCGAAGGCAATCATGATCATTGCGCCGTTCGCCGCGTTCGCGCTGGTGGCCGCAATCAGCAAAACGCTGTAAACCAGGCCGCAGGGCAGCCAGCCCCATATGAGACCGAGACCGAGGGCTCGCGGCAAGCTTGTTACAGGAACGAGATTCCTGGCTGCCGGCGAAATGCGAGACCACAGCGTCGCGCCCATGCGTTCGATCGCATTCAGATAGCGTAAGTCAAACGCAACCTTCAGGCCGACGAGACTGATGACGATGCCGCCGAATATTCTGATAACCCCCGCGACGGCCGGAGACGCTTCGACGATGACACCACCGAACACACCCACGATGGCGCCGAGCAGCGAGTAGCTGAGAACCCGGCCCAGGTTATACGTCAGGGCGAAGGGCAATTCGCGGCGCAGCGTCGCGACCGTCGAGTTCACGGCAAACAATCCCGAAATACCGGCACACATGCCGAGACAGTGTGCGCTCCCCAGCAACCCGGCCAGCAAAGCTGCCGACAGAGCGGGGACGAGTTCGGTCATGCTTCGGGTTTCTCCGGGGGCTTGTCGTCGTCATCCATCACGATGCGCACGGCCGGCGTGTCGAGGTCGTCGAATTGACCGTTACCGACGGCCCAGAAGAAGGCCCAAACCGCGCCGCCGAGCAGTAACAGGGCCAATGGAATCAGAACGTAGAGGATGCTCATGGGGCTCCATAGCGACTAAGCCGCAAAGCGTTGAGTACGACAATCAGTGAGCTCGCGCTCATGCCGATTGCCGCAGCCCATGGAGGCACGAAGCCCATTACAGCCAGCGGCAATGCAGCCGCATTGTATACGATCGCCCAAGACAGGTTCTGCTTCACGATCTTTGACGTTTGGCGCGCAAGCAAAACACCTGTAGCCAAGGGCTCTAAAGTTTCCCCGAGAAGGATCACGTCCGCACTGGTTTGCGCGAGCAGAGCTCCGTGCGCCGGGGCGATCGATGCGTCAGCGCCGGCGAGCACCGGTGCATCGTTGATCCCGTCACCGACCATGACGACAATCTCGCCCGCCTGTTGTGCCGAGCGAATGATATTGAGCTTGTCCTCCGGCGTACATCCAAAGTGATAATCGGCAATCCCGAGTTCATTTGCGACACGTTGCACGGGTTCTCTCGTATCGCCGCTGAGGAGCGTGAGGCCAAGCCCCGAATCTCTGAGTCGGCTCAGGGTCGACTTGGCATCGGGTCGAATTTCGTCATCCAGATCGAATCGCGCGACGACGTGACCGCCAGTCCCGAGATAGACGCTGGTCAAATGATCTCCCGTGTCCGCAATCGAGTCATTCCCGGCGACGAATTTCAGACGGCCAAGGTGCCAGCGCCGACCATCGATCGTGCCGGCAACGCCGTTGCCGATGGCGACACGCTGCCCGGTTGCCCTGATTCGCGTGTTCGTTCCGGCAAACGCGTGGGCGATCGGATGCGTCGATACCGTTTCGAGCGCGGCTGCGATATCGAGGCATTGTGACTGACTGAATTTACCGTCGAAGATCTGCGTTGCTACGATAAGCGGCGCGCCGCGCGTCAACGTGCCAGTTTTGTCAAACAGAATGCGACTCGCCCTGGCTAGTGCCTCGATCGCATTGCCGTTGGTGACCAGCAATCGCAGTTCGGCCAGTCGCGTTCCTGCCGCAGCAAACGCGGCCGGAGTTGCGAGCGCGAGTGCGCAGGGACAGGTAACGACAAGCACCGAAAGTGTGATGACGAAGGCGCGCTCCGGGGCCGTGACATACCAATATGCGGCCACCAGCGCCGCCACCGCGAGAATTGCGATGACGATGTAGCTCGCAATACGATCGGCAAGCTGCACGAATGCCGGCCGCGCGTAACGCGCACGTTCGCTCAGGCGGCTGATCGTACCGAGTGTCGTATCGCTGCCCGTTTTCTCGACGCGCATCTCGATGACACCGTCGAGGTTGATACTGCCGGCAATAAGTTCATCGTTGATCGATTTCGGTCGCGGCTCCGGCTCGCCCGTTAACAAGGCTTCGTCGACGGTGGTCTCGCCCTGCAGCAGCACACCATCTGCCGGGATCGACTCGCCCGGACGCACGAGCAGCCGATCGCCGATGACAAGCTGGCTCGCCGGAATGATTGTTTGCTTGGCGCCTTCACAACGAGTCACCGTGTTGGGCAGTATCGTCGACAACGCTGTGCTGCGATCGATGGACCGGTGTCGCGCGCGCATCTCCAGAAAGCGGCCGAGCGTCAGGAAGAACACGAACATCACGACCGAGTCGAACCAAACCGCGGGTCCGCCAGTCATCATTGAGTAGACAGATCCGACGTATGCGGCCGTGATAGCAATCGACACCGGCAAGTCCATGCCCGGCATCCGTGAAAGAATGCCGCGCCAGGCCCCGGCAAAAAACGGTCGCGCCGAGTAAAAAACGACCGGTGTTGTGACGACGAAACTGACGAGGCGCAGGAAACGTTGCATGTCGGCGTCCATGCCCTGGAAGTCGCCCGCATAGAGGCCGACAGCGAACATCATCACCTGCATCATGCCGAGCGATGCGACCAACAGTCGTTTGAGCGCCATGCGCTGTTCCGCGACTTCCGGCCGTGCGGCAGATTCTGGCGCCAGTGGCTGCGGGTCGTAGCCCAGTTCGGCCAGCGCGGCAAGTATTCTACCCAGACCGAGCTTGTCAGCGTGCCAGTGCACCCGCAGCCGGTGCGTTACGGGATTCACGTCGGCGCTGGCAATTCCTGCAATTTTCGCCAGTGTGGTTTCGATCAACCAGCTGCAGGCTGCACAATACATCCCGCCAACATAAATCGTCGCCTCGGCACGGCCATTGTCGGTGTCGGCAAATGCCGCAAGCATGTCGCTACGGTCAAAGACAGTCCACTCGGCGGCATCGTCGGCAGGACGGCCGGCGCCG
>JAOTVR010000114.1 GCA_029863305.1 Gammaproteobacteria bacterium
CGGCACTTGGCATTGATTCAGGATCCGCACTCGGCATCGACTCGGGCTCGGCACTTGGCATTGATTCAGGGTCCGCACTCGGCATCGACTCGGGCTCGGCACTTGGCATCGACTCGGGTTCTATGGTGCTCGCAGGACCTGTCCAATCCATCGATCGCGCCACCGCGACATTTATAGCCGTAGGCCAAATGGTGATCTCGTCAGGTGTGGGAGTATCCGACTTACAGGTTGGCGACTTCGTGACGGTCGCGGGTTCGATCTCAGGAGCTGGCGTCATCACAGCCACAGATGTCAGCGTTTCGTCCGAGTCCTACGTCGCTGGCGCGACAGAGGTCTTTGTGACGGGCATTCCGACAGCGATCGATACTCGTCGTGGAACCGCAAAGATCGGCGAACTGACGGTTGACTACACGCCGTCTATGGGTCGATCTGCGTTTGACGGCATAGGCGCCGCAATTTCAGTCATTGGCACCCAGCCGGCGCTCGGTGGGACCATGCTCGGTGACCGCGTCATCGACAGGACTGCACTTTTCCTGGGAGACTAATTGCTTCAATAAACGCTCATTGAAGTAAGACAGGGACGTCAGTCTCGACAGGGACATACCATGAAAGGGCCGCTTCAGCGGCCTTTTCTTTTTGCGAATGGATGTGTTTGTATCAGACATTAAAAAGTCGGCGTCCCTGCCGACTTAGTTCTCGTATCAACCATAAAGGGAGATGCGAGGGTTGGAGAAGCCACCCCCGAGCGATTAGGAGCGACTTCGAGGCAATACTAGGATCGTTGGACATCGGCAGGTGTGATTGGCTTCACATTAAAGAAGCTCGCACAAAAAAAAGGGCGCCGAAAGGCGCCCGATTCCAGATTATTCCAGTATTAAGTTAAGTCAACTCTAACCCGCAAAGTCAGCGCGCAGTTTTTCAATATAGCCCTGGAACTTCTCTTGTTCGAGGCGTTGCTTGATAGTGTCGCGCACACTTTCCAATGTGGGCGGCTGGTTCTCACGCGACTCCTCTCTCAATATGACGTGCCAGCCAAACTGAGTTTGTACAGGTTCGCTTGTGTGTGCACCGTCGGCCAATGCGGCAACCGCGTCGGAGAACGGCTTGACCATTTGTTGAGGTGAGAACCAACCGAGGTCCCCGCCATTCGGTCCCGTCGGTCCTGTAGAGCTTTCTTTGGCCAGTTCTGCGAAATCTGCGCCATCATCGAGCTTTGCAATTAATTCAGCAGCCGCTGCCTGTGTTTCCACGAGAATATGTCTGGCCTTGAATTGCAGTGTCGGCGCCATCTTAATCTGCTCTTCATATTTTGCGAGGATTTCCTCATCTGTAGCCGGATTCTTGGCAATGAAATCCGTCGCAATCGCCTGTGCAATTGCCGCTCGGGACTGCAATTCTATCTGCGCTTTCAGACGTGGATCCTCGCTGACAGCTTTTGCGCTCGGCTGTGTTGTAATCAAGTAGATATCCGTTAGTTCCTGCACAACTGCATCGCGTTCCGCCTGTGTAGCCTGATCTGCTGGCTTTTGCGTGCGGCTTTCGAGATACATGTTGACCATCACGCTATCTATGTCGATGCCATTCACGGTCACAACGGATTCGGCCATTACGGACGACACAGGCGCCAGGATTGCAGCAGTGATTGCCACAAGCGCTAAAGATGTCCCAGATCTTCTGGAACGAGTGGAGATTGACATTTAGGGTTCCTCAGTTACAAAAAAAAGTGTTGATCCGGGCGCCTAACGCTCAGACGGTGAAAATGCGTTGATTCGTAATGCGTGAATGTCGCTGTCCAAAAAGTCACCTAGCGCATCATAAACCATACGATGTCGCGCGATGCGCTTCACGCCGGCAAATTTCTCTGACACGATTGTTACCTCGAAGTGCCCTTTACCTTCCTTGGCACCTGCGTGGCCTGCATGCAGATGGCTCTGGTCCTTGACCTGGAGCTCGCTCGGCGATAGTGCAGCGTTCAACAAACGCTCAATTGCGACGACACGTTGTTCAGTCATGGCAGCACCGGTTTAAACGGCTTTACGTGCACGCTGCGATACACACCTGCGTCCAGGTAGGGGTCGGCGTTCGCCCACGACCTGGCATCCTCGAGTGATGGAAAATCGGCAATGACCAGGCTGCCGGTAAATCCGGCGCTGGCGGGGTCCTCGGAATCCACGGCCGGATGCGGGCCCGCGACAAGCAGGCGACCCTCGGTAACCAATGCATCGAGGCGCGCAAGATGTGCCGGACGGGCGATCGCCCGCAATGGCAGACTATTCTCGACATCTTCACTGAGGATTGCGTACCACACTGCTAAGACTCCGTATTGGTATCTGGCGCTTCGTTCTTATTGATCGTGAGCGTCAGCCAGATTGTCTGAACAACGACGAACAGGAGTGTGAGTCCGAGCATGCCGAATAACTTGAATTTGACCCATGTGGGTTCACTGAAGTTGTAAGCGACATACAAATTGATGCCGCCCACCACACAGAAGAAGATGACCCAAATCGTGTTCAGACGTCGCCATTGATCGGCCCCTAATTCTGCGGCGCTTTCCATCATCCGTTGCACGAAGGGTTTAGCCCCGATGAACTGGCTGCCCAGGAATGCGACAGCGATTGCCCAGTTGAGGACCGTTGGCTTCCAGTACAAAAACGAGGGGTTGCGCAAGAACAAGGTAGCGCTGCCGAGCACGAGAACCAAGACGGTCGACGCCGCATAGATCCTGTTCAGTTTTCGCGTAATCAGCCACTGGACGACCATGATGATCGGCATGATGACCATCAGCACCGCTGTCGCGAAGTAAATGTCCTCGTAAAAGTAGGCGCCGAAAAAAAACAGAATCGGCAGATAATCGATAAACAGCTGCATAGGTAGTTGCGTCCGGCCCTCAACGGAGCGGCATGATACAGGGTTTTTCAGCCTTGCGTCTCGCGACCAAGTCCCTACAATCCGCGCGTGGCCAAACTCATCGAAATCCATCCGACTCACCCGCAACCGCGCCGGGTTGGCGAAATCGTGCAGATTATCCGGGACGGCGGTCTCATAGCCTATCCGACTGATTCGAGCTACGCTTTCGGCTGCCATATTGGCGACAAGAAGGCGATCGATCGTATTCACCGCATTCGTCGGACCGACAGGAAACATAATTTCACTCTGGTGTGCAGCGATCTTTCCGAGATCAGCACCTACGCGCGTGTCGATAACTGGGCCTATCGGTTGATCAAATCCATGACTCCCGGACCGTACACGTTCATTCTGCCGGCAACGCGGGGGGTGCCGAAACGACTGCAAAACCCAAAGCGACGCACTATCGGTCTGCGTGTGCCGGATCATCCTCTGGCGCATGCGGTGCTCGAGCGACTGGGTGAGCCGATCATGAGTTCGACGCTGTTGCTGCCTGGCGACAGCATGCCGCTGACAGACCCCCAGGAAATCGATGCGCGGATCGGCACGCAGATTGACGCCATTATCGACGCCGGTCCTGTGGGCATTGAACCGACCAGCGTGCTCGATATGACGAGTGGCATGGTCGAGGTATTGCGCGAGGGTCGCGGTGACGTCAGCGCCCTGTTATGAGCCACGGCTCGTGGCGGTCATCGAGTGCCGTCTAATCTGAGAATTGCGCTAGAATGCGCGCATATCGACCCGGAATCACCATGAAACCAGATCTCAAAGTTCTGACCGCCAAAGACGCTCCGAAACCGCCGCAGGATGAAAAACAGAGCCCCGCTCAGTCCGAAATGCCATTTGCCGTGGTCGACGGCGAGCCGGTCACTACTTTGCCTCAGGACCTCTATATTCCGCCCTATGCATTGCAGGTATTCCTCGAAGCCTTCGAGGGCCCTCTGGATCTGTTGCTGTATCTGATCCGGCGGCAAAATATCGACATTCTCGATATACCAATCGCCGAAATTACCAAACAGTATGTGCAATACATCGAAATGATGCATGAGCTGCAGCTGGAACTCGCCGGCGAGTACCTGCTGATGGCCGCGATGCTGGCGGAAATCAAGTCACGCATGCTGTTGCCTCGTCCGCAAAAGGAAGACGTGGAGGAAGATGATCCAAGAGCCGAACTTGTGCGGCGCCTGCAGGAATACGAGCGTTTCAAGAAAGCTGCGCAAGACATCAGCGATTTACCCCGGCTCGAGCGTGATACATTCCTTGCCAATATCGAGGCGCCGGAGCGCAAGATAGTCACCCAGCTGCCGGACGTCACCCTCAAGGAGTTGTTACTGGCGTTTCATGATGTGCTGAAACGGGCAGAGATGTTTTCCAATCTGCATTTGCAACGTGAACCTTTGTCCGTGCGGCAGAGGATGTCCGAAATTCTCACTCGAATTAACGCAAACGCATTCACCGGATTTGCGGATTTGTTTGACCCGGAAGAGGGTCGAATGGGGGTCGCGGTGACCTTTATTGCCATACTGGAGCTGCTCAAGGAAACGGTCATCGAGGTTGTGCAGGCGGAGGAATTCTCGCCATTGCACATTCGTGCGGCCTCATCGGTACGCCTCGTGACGGACGACGGTGGAGCCGATGTTGCAGGCAGTGACCTGTCGTAACTGAAGAGACGAGATTTTAATGGACGAAACTGAAATCAAATACTTCGTGGAAGCGGCGTTACTGGCAGCAGGGCGAGCTTTGAGCGTCGATCAATTGCAAAAGCTATTTGACGGCCGCACTGCGCCCGAGAAAGCAGAAATTCGACAAGCCATCCAATCGCTGAATGAGGAATACAACCCACGAGGCATCACGATTGCCGAGGTTGCATCAGGTTTTCGAGTACAGGTGAAAGCCGGCATGGCTGATCAGCTCCAGAAGCTGTGGGAGGAGCGACCGCCGCGATACTCACGCGCCCTGTTCGAGACCCTGGCACTGGTCGCCTACAGACAACCGATTACCCGGGGAGAGATCGAGGAGATCCGTGGCGTATCCGTCAGCTCGAATATTGTCCGCGCGCTGCTTGAAAGAGATTGGGTGAGGGTTGTCGGACACCGGGATGTACCTGGCAGACCGGAGATGTTTGCAACGACGAAGTCCTTTCTCGATTACTTCGGCTTGAAGAAACTTGACGACTTGCCGGCGTTGGCTGATTTGTCCGATTGGGAGAGCCTTCGCGTGCAACTCAATCTGCCGGAAGTCGAAGAAGACACGTCCACTGACGAACCGGCGGTGGTTACCGACTTGCCCGTGCTGTATCCGGAAATTAAGGCGGAAAGCAGCGAGGATGTCGCGGAGGTGCCCGCCAATGAGGAACCGCTTCCCGACTATCCCAACCAGGCGATTCCGGAACTGCTGCCAGTTGCCGATGAACCCCGTGCCGGGGAGGAGGATCTGGTTGTCTCGGAATGGCCTGATCCGGCCGAAAGCGGGGGCTAAGGTTGCGACGGTGGCCGATCGGGCACAGAAGGTCTTAGCGGCGGCGGGTTTCGGTTCACGGCGCAAGGTCGAACAATGGATTCGGGAAGGGCGACTGTTGATTGACGGTCGTACCGCCCAGCTTGGCGATACGCTGAGCGGCGACGAGAAGGTAGTGCTTGACGGCCGCCAACTGACCATTCGCGACAATGCCCAACCTCATCGGCACATCATCTATAACAAGCCCGGCGACGAGATCACCAGCCGGAGTGACCCCGAGGGCCGCAAGTGCGTCTTCAGTGCGCTCCCGCGACTGAAAAACGCGCGATGGGTCGCGGTAGGGCGCCTGGACATGAGCACCACCGGGCTGCTGATCTTTACCACTGACGGTGCGCTGGCCAACGCTTTGATGCATCCGTCTGCCGGGATTGTGCGCAAATACGCGGTACGCCTGCACGGTGACCCGTCCAATAAGGAGCTTGCACGCCTCAAAAAGGGTATCGAGCTGGACGATGGGCCGGCGCATTTCGACGCGATTGTCCCCGGCGGGGGCGACGGCAGTAATCGTTGGTTCACAGTATCGTTACGAGAGGGCAGGAACCGCGAGGTAAAGCGCCTTTGGAAGGCGCTTGGCTACGAGGTTAGTCGCCTGATTCGGACCGCATACGGACCGCTGGAGCTGCCGCGCAAGCTGCGGCGCGGCCAATACGAGGCACTGAGCCCGGTCCAGGTCAGGCTGTTATACGTAGCAGCGGGGTTGGAGTTACCGAGCGAGATGCGGCGCCCGCCCAGAAATCGAAAAAAGTATAAAAAACACAGAGTTCACAAGGTTAGTTAACGTAAATTCTTACTGTGCGTCGAAGCTCTGGCCCGTCACGCCCTGACTGTCCGGCCCGAGCAGGAAGATGTAGGTCGCAAGAATTTCCTCGGGACGCTTCAACGCGTCTCGATCTTCACCCGGGAACGCCTCGAGACGCATTTTGGTACGAGTTGCGCCCGGATTGATGCAGTTGACCCTGATGTTGCCGTGTCGATGCTCGTCAGCAAGCACTTGCGACAGACCTTCGGTGGCGAATTTGGAAACGGCATAGGCCCCCCAGAACGCGCGACCCGTCCGCCCGACGCTGCTGCTCGTGAAGATCACAGAAGCATCGTCGGATTCGTGCAGCATCGGCAGGCACACCTGCGTCAATGCGAAGGCGGAGGTAACGTTGACATGCATGACCTTCTGCCAGGTGGCGGCATCGTACTGCTCGATTGAATAGCGATCCCCGATGATGCTTGCATTGAGCACCAGGCCATCAAGGCGGCCAAATTCATTCGCCAGTCCGTCAGCGAGCGCCCGGTACGCATCGCCGTTCGCGCTAGCCAGATCCAGAACCGCAATTGACGGCCGCGGGGCACCGTCGAGCGCCTCGATTTCGTCGTAGACTTGTTCGAGTTTGGCGACGGTGCGCCCATGCAGAATAACCTGAGCACCGAGGCTGGCGGCCCGCAGCGCGAGGGCATGTCCGATACCGTCGCTGGCACCGGTGATGAGAATAATGCGATCCCGCAGCACATCTTGCGGGTAGCTATACGCCCGTGGATCTGTATCCAATTGGCAGTCCTTCCCTGCGGGTCTCTATTGCAGCGTCTTGTCGCCCGGATTTGCCGCGACGTCTGACGAGTCGTCATCGTCGCTGCCGGATTCAATCATCGTGCGCGGTACCGGGTCCAGCGTATCGAGTTTCTCGATAGGCTTCTTTGCATGCACGCCCAGCTCCACAAATTTACGGGCTCCTGGCAGCACGCTCCGCTCGAGCGAGCCGACAGCCTTGTTGTAGTTTTCTACGCTGCTGGCGAGCTGACGCCCAACGCGGTTCATATGGCCGACAAATGACGCAAGACGGCCGTACAAGTCCTCGGCCAGCGCCCGAATCTCCCTGGCATTATCAGCGAGAGCCAGCTGTCGCCAGCTGTAGGCCACGGCCTTAAGTAGTGCCACGAGACTCGTCGGTGTTGCGAGAATGATTTGCTTGGACAGCGCGAACTCGATCAGGTCCGGTTTCTCATTGAGTGCCGCACTCAGAAACTGGTCTCCCGGAATGAACAGAATGACAAAGTCCGGACTTTCCTCAAACTGATCCCAATAGGCTTTTGATGCGAGCATGCGGATGTGCGCGTGCACGTTCCTGGCATGACGTTCCAGGCCCAGTTTGCGCTGTGCGTCATTTGGTGCTTCCACGGCCTCCAGGTAAGCGTCCAGGGGTGTTTTCACATCCACAACGAGTTCGCGCCGATCCGGCATGCGCACAATCATGTCCGGTCGAACAACCTGACCTTCTCCGACAGTGTGAACCTGCTCCTGAAAATCGCAGTGTTCCACCATACCGGCCAACTCGACCAGCCGACGCAGGGTAATCTCGCCCCAGCGCCCGCGAACCTCGGGTCGGCGCAACGCATTGACGAGATTCTGAGTTTCCTGTTTCAGTGATTTCTGACTCAGTTGCATTGCCTCCAGCTGAGTCCGAATACTGCCGTACGCCTCGCTGCGGGACTTCTCGAGATCTGCAATCTGTTTTTGTGCGGCCTCGAGTGTGTCCCGGATCGGCTTCACAAGGTTCTCGACGGCTTTTTCGCGTTCACTAAGTTCGCGTTTCGCTTTCTCCTGCTGGGTACCGAGATTCTGCTCGGCCAGACGCAGAAAATTTTCACTGTTGGACTTTAGCGACTGATTCGCCAATTCTGAAAACGCGCGTGTCAGCTGTGAATTGGCCGCTTCGAATGCGATTTCACGTTCCTTTTGCAGAGCGTCCTGATTCTTGATTCGCGTGATGAGTTGCTGTTGACGACGACGCAGGATCAACCAGGTCACCAGGGCACCCAAGAGAAGGCCGCCCAGCACGGCGGGCAGGCCGATTTGCAGATACATCGGGTCGATCGAGAACGAGATCATCAGGACACCAGATTAACCGCTTTGAGGACGATTTGGGCAAGTTCCGTTGTATCGGCAGCGACCAGGTCGGCACCCCAGGCCTCGGCGTTGTCATCGGCGGTGATGTAGCCGTACGCCGCCGCGATCGTCATCAATCCTGCGGCGCGCCCGGCCTCGATATCCCGAGACGCGTCGCCGACATAGATGGCCTGCGCCGGCTGCACACCGGTCAGTCTGCAGGCGTAAAGCAGTGGCGCGGGATGCGGTTTGCGTTGCTCCAGCGTGTCGCCGCTCACGATGCAGGCGCTGCGGCTTGCGAGCTGAAGCTGTTCGAGCAGGGGTTCGGTCAGACGCGCGGGTTTGTTCGTTACGACGCCCCACTGGCAACTCACGGCATCGAGTTCCCCGAGCAATGCCTCCATACCGGCGAACAAAGTCGAACATCGGCTCAGTCGTGCCGAGTAGCGATCGATATACTCGCCAATCAGATCCTGTCGCTCGGCCTCGGTCAACTCAGGGAACCCGATGCGCAGTAGTCCCAGCGCGCCATTGGACACGTTGGATCGGCCGAACTCGTAAGGCACGGGCGCATAGCCGTGCTGCCGCTGCAAGTCTTGCAGGACGCGCACCATATCGGGTGCCGTGTCGACGAGCGTCCCGTCGAGATCAAACAGAACGACTTTGTGCGTTCCTCGCTGCAAAGCATCCAACCTGCTACTCAGCCACCGGGCGGCGGTAGTACATCAGATAATTCACATCGACATTCGGACCCAACGAGTACTCCCGGCTCAGCGGATTGTATTGCATGCCGATGGTGGATCGCAGTTCGAGGTTCGCCGCACGAGCCCAGGACTCGAGCTCCGAAGGACGAATGAATTTCTGATACTCATGCGTGCCAGCCGGCAGTAGCTTGAGCACGTATTCCGCGCCGACAATCGCAAACAGAAATGACTTGGGATTTCTATTGATGGTTGAAAAGAACACATGTCCGCCGGGTTTGACCAGTTCAGCGATTGACGCAATGACCTGGGGTGGCGAAGGCACGTGCTCGAGCATCTCGAGACATGTCACCACGTCAAATTCACCGGCATGTTCCGCGGCCATCTCTTCGGCGGTTGCCTGTCGATAGTCAACCTCGGCGCCGCTCTCTATCTGATGCAGGCGTGCGACCGCAAGGGGCCCCTCGGCCATATCGATTCCTGTCGCGCGCGCACCGGCCGCGGCCATGGACTCGGTCAGAATTCCGCCGCCGCAACCGACATCGAGCACCCGACAGTCGCTCAAATCAACATGTTGTCGGATCCAGTCGAGGCGCAGCGGGTTGATCTCGTGCAGTGGACGAAATTCTCCTGCCGGATCCCACCAACGCGACGCCAGTGCGTCAAATTTGGCCACTTCCGCAGCGTCGACATTTTGGCGGGCTGTTGTCATTGAGTGGTGCTCCCTGGCCATTGCTCGTTACCTTGCCCGATGCGCAGCCGCCATTCCTCGCTGCGGGCGAGCAAATCAGTTGTATCGACACCTGTTAGCCGGCCACAATCCAGTTGATGTTTGCCGGCCACCCAGACATCGCTGACCTGGTCGGCGCGTGCAGTGTATACGAGTTGCGAAAGCGGGTCGTAGATCGGCTGGCTGTTGCAATGACTGAGGTCAACGCAGGTCAGGTCTGCCCATTTACCCGGTGCAATCGACCCGACGGCTTCTCCGAGGCCAAGCGCATTCGCCGCATCCAGTGTTGCCATGCGGAGTGCGGCAGCGGCGGTCAACGCTGACGCGTCGCCAGACCCGCCCCTGGCAATGAGTGCAGCGAATCTGAGCTCATCGAGAATATCGAGTACGTTGTTGCTGGCGGCCCCGTCGGTACCGATCGCGACATTGACACCAGCCGCACGGTAGGCTGGCACGGGCGCAATTCCGCTGCCCAGTTTCAGATTCGATTTGGGACAGTGCACGAGGCTGACCCCGGCGGCCGCGAGACTGTCGATTTCTGCGGCATTCATGTGCACGCCGTGAACGACCAGCAATGATGCATTGACCAGCCCGAGCTCCGCCAGCCGTTGCAGGGGCCGCTTTCCGGTTCGCTCCACGGCGAGTTCGATTTCCGCCATGGTTTCGTGAAGGTGAAGATGCACCGGGATGTCCAGTTGGTCGGCGAGCACCCGCAGCTCAACGAACGACTCGTCCGACAGCATGGCGGTGGAATGCGGTGCAAAGCAGGTTGAGATCAGCGGATGGTCCGCGTAGGGATCGTGCACAAGATCCGAGCCCTTGCGCAGGCAATCGGCCGCATTATCGGCCCAGGTG
>JAOTVR010000026.1 GCA_029863305.1 Gammaproteobacteria bacterium
CGGGGTATGGCGACACCGGAGCGTCTGCGGCCCGCCTGTCCCTGCTCCCCGGTGGCCAGATCATCGTCGAGCACTACAGCCAGGCATCCTGCGATGCGGAAACATGGGAGCCCGCAGGAGAGCCGGAGCCGCTCCAGCCCATCTCGGCCCAGGAGAAGACCGTCTACACCGATATCCCCCTCGGAGCATCCACGACGGACTGAACGCACGGTTCGACACACAAGGAAAGGTGGTGGGCCCCCGGGGACTCGAACCCCGAACCAATAGATTAAGAGTCTACTGCTCTACCAATTGAGCTAGAGGCCCGTACAAATGCCTTGGGAAGGCTGGCTGGACGCGCGATACTAGCAGAATGCCGTCATTTCCCGCAAAGCATTCTGCAGGGCTATCGATCATGAAATTTCTCACCGTAATCGGCGTGACCGCGTTGTTCGCCGCATCCGCATTCGCGGATCCCGCCGCCGACGTCCGCTGCCGCGAAATTGCCTTCAGCAAGTCCGTGGAGACGCGAGATGCCGACTTGTTCGCCTCCTTTATTGACGCGGATGCCCGATTCGTGGGCAATTCCGTGCTGCACGGCCCGGCCGCAATAGCCGAGGCGTGGGGTGTTTTCTTCAGCGCAGACGGCCCGTCGATCCTGTGGCGGCCGCAGTTTGTCGAAGTCCTCGACGAGGGCACGCTGGCGTTGACGCGCGGACCGTACCGCATGCTCAGCAAAGACGAACAAGGCGTCGAGTCGGAAAACTGGGGCACGTTCAATTCCGTCTGGCGCCTGCATGAAGACGGGCAGTGGAGAGTCGTGTTCGATGCCGGCAGCCCATCCAGCGAGGCGCCCGCCGAAGCGGTGCAGGCGCTACTCGACGAGGATGACACCTGCAGCTAGGTTGCCGAATCGGCGAACAGCCACAGGATGCCGCGTCGAAATGATGCCGGTGGTGCCGAAAAATGGCTGTGACCGTCAAGTGTCTCGGCGCGCAGGCGCCAAGGCTTCTCTTTCAAGCCGGTCCAGTGCGAAATCCATTCCATAGCCGGCTCACGAAACCGCGGATCGTCTTCCGATCCGCTGCCGACATAGAGATGCGAACCGCGATCGGCAGGCGGTGTTTCTGCGTGCAAGCGAAGAAAAAATGGCAGATTGCGATGCAGGGCGGGATTGCTCGCAATGTGGCCCCAGAATAAGGTCGGCTGCGTCAGCGCCGTGTACAGGATGAACTGGCCGCCTATCGACTGACCGAAAATGATGCGTCGGTCACTGCGTGAGCGGTAGGTGCTCTCAATGAATGGAAGCAACTCGCTGCCAAGAAAATCCTGGAATTCTTCCGCGCCGCCCCAGTATTCGCGTTCATCCGACGGCGCCGTATAGTCGTGGCTACGGTCGTTGCCGTTTTCATAATCACTGCTGCCATAAGATATCGCCACCAGGATCATTTCCGGCGCTTCGCCGCCGAGACGCAGGTAGCGATGGTAGGACCTCAGCAGCGGATAAAGCTCTCCGCCATCGAGTATGTAAATCGTGGGGTACTCGGTGTCCGCGGAAGAATCGTAGCCTTCCGGCAAGCCGACCAACAGCTCGTAACGCTTGTCCAGGGATTCTGCCGCAACCACGTGATGACGGGTGTCACCCAGGCCCTGCAGCCCATCGATGCCCACGTTCTGGCCCGGAGATATGGCCGCAGCGGTGAACAAGGCAATAAGAGCGGCAAGCAAAGTCATGATTGCCTGGTTCCTGCAGCCATCGAATGGTTCCCGCGAGGCAAGAAGTTGGGGTGGACGATGGGACTCGAACCCACGACGACCGGGATCACAACCCGGGGCTCTACCAACTGAGCTACGCCCACCACTGCTGTACTTCTATTCTACTCCGCCTCACGTATTGGCGCGCCCGGCAGGACTCGAACCTGCAACCCTCGGCTTAGAAGGCCGATGCTCTATCCGGTTGAGCTACGGGCGCGTTCAGTCCGACAATCCTACCGGAACAAAATATTGGTCGGGGCAGAGGGATTCGAACCCCCGACCCTCTGCTCCCAAAGCAGATGCGCTACCAGACTGCGCCATGCCCCGATGCCAGATATTCTGCCACACGCTGTTCCGACCGGGGCCGGAGCTCGCGGGGGCACGATCATACGGGCGGGTTCAGGGCCAGTCAATCCGGTCACTCGAGCCGCGAGGCGCTCTTGTGTCAGCGGCTCCTACAGCCGATCCGGCAGTTCTGGTATCGTCGGTGCTGAAACAGCCCTTCATCGCTTGAGGCAGCTATGAAAAAAACACTAATCGCCCTGATTTTAGGGCTTTCCAGCTCGTTCTCACTGGCGGCGGACGCGGTCCCTGCCCATCCTTATGTGAAGATCGAGACGACGGAAGGCGATATCATTCTGGAGCTCGATGGCAAACAGGCACCGATTACCGTTGCGCACATCCTGGGTCTTGTGGATAGCGGGTTCTATGACGGTCTGGTTTTCCACCGCGTCATTCCTGGATTCATGGCCCAGGGTGGCGGCTACACGCCCGGACTGGAGCATAAGGAAACGGAGGACAAGATCCCGAACGAGTCGGGGAACGGCATGAGCAATCTGCGTGGCACGATTGCGATGGCGCGCACGGGCGATCCGCATTCGGCGAATTCCCAGTTCTTCATCAACGTTGCCGACAACGTTCGACTCGATCCCAATAAAAACAACACGCGCGGCAGCTGGGGCTACACGGTGTTCGGCTTCGTCATCGAAGGCATGGAGGTCGTCGACAAGATCGTTTCTGTGCAGACCGGGCCTCAGGGACCGTTCCGAACGGACGTTCCAGTGGTACCGATCGTCATCAAGAAAATGTCTCGCTACCACTTTGAATAAGCAGACATGACAACACTATTCATTTCAGATTTGCATCTCGAGGCCGAACGTCCCGACATCGCGAGCCAGTTTCTGAAATTTCTCGCCAGCGACGCGAGTGAAGCCGACGATCTTTACATCCTCGGCGACCTGTTCGAAGCCTGGGTCGGAGATGACGACCCGAATACACACTACTTTACGATCAAGCGTGCACTGCGCAAGCTCGTCGACAGCGGCATTCCCGTGTACTTCATGCACGGCAACCGGGATTTCATGATCGGCAGAGAGTTCGCAAACGAAACCGGTGTGAACATCCTCAAGGATCCCCACCGTGTCACCATGTATGGCCGGAAGGCTCTGCTCAGCCATGGTGACGTGCTGTGCATCGATGATGTGCAGTACCAGAAAATCCGCAAGATGACGCGTGACCCGGCCTGGCAAGCGACCATGCGCGCCAAACCGCTCAAAGACCGATTGCGCATGGCCGAAGAAGCGCGCCGGCAAAGCCTCGAACAGACGCTCAATCTCAGCATGCACATCATGGACGTCAACCAGGATGCGGTCGTCAATGTCATTCGCAAATACAACGTGGACGTCCTGCTGCACGGCCACACGCATCGGCCTGCCATACACACAGTCGATATCGGCCGACGCAAGGCGCAGCGCATAGTCCTCGGCGACTGGCACACGCAGGGTAGCGTGGTGCGCTGGGATTCGCGCGGACCGAAGCTGGAAGTGCTGCCGCGATGACTGACGGCAAACAGGGACCTGCCCGGAGTCAGATCGGTTTTCCGGAGTGAAAGCGAAATTGCGGGTCCGGTTCTGAAATCAACTCGGCTTCGATGTTTCCGAGTTCGGCAAGCCTTGCATCGATTTCACTCTCATCGATACCGCACTCCGTCTTTGCAAATGCAATGTAATGCTCAAAGTGGCGCGCTTCGGAGGCAAGCAAGCCGCTGTAAAATTTGTTGAGTTTGCCCGGCAGATGCGGCGCGAGCCTGGCGAATCGCTCGCACGAGCGCGCCTCGATCAATGCGCCGACCAGCAGCATATCCAGCAATTTGTGCGGCTCCCGATCGCGAACAGCCGCGCGCAAGGTGCCCGCATAGCGCGATGCCGTCAGACGCTCGAACGTCACACCCATACTGTCCATAATGCGCCTGACCTGCTCGAAGTGGCGCAATTCCTCGCGCGCCAGCCGCGACATTCTCTGCGCCAATGCCGTTCGCTCCGGGTAGCGATACAGGAAACCCATCGCGGTAGACGCCGCCTTGAGTTCGCAATTGGCATGATCGAGCAGCATCTCGGGCAATCGCTCGACTGCCGCTGCGATCCACTGATCCGGCGTCCGCGTATCGAGAAACTCCGCAATCGCCTCGGGGACTAGAGCCACTCTTCAACCTCGCTGGCAGATTGCAGGCGATCGTCGGGATTTTTGGCCATCATCATGTTGATCAGGGCCTGGTACCTGGCCAGACGCGGCTTCAATAGCGGCAGCGGCGCCTGGGCATGCAGGTAGATGATACCCATCGCGGTATCGGCGCGGTATGGCTTCTCCCCGGTCAACATCTCGAAAAAGATGACGCCGAGACTGTAGATATCGCTACGATGATCAACGCCATTCCCATGGCCCTGCTCCGGGCTCATGTAGTACGGCGTGCCGAAGATCTCACCTTCATCGGTCAGCTCCATGCGCAGCCGCATGCGCTTGGCCAGCCCGAAATCGATCAGTGCGATCGAATCATCCGCGCGCAACATGATATTGCCCGGCTTGAGGTCACGATGCAGGATTCCGACCTCGTGAATTTTCGCCAGTGCGCTCGCGATTTGCCGCAAGTAACTGACAGCATCCGGCTCGATTATACCCGCAGAAATTCGTCGCTTGAGATCTCCGGCGTCGATGTATTCCATTGCGATATGCGCATGGTCGTCTCCCACACCAAGATCGTAGATCTTCACGATGTTCGGGTGATCAATCTCGGCGATCAGCTCGTACTCCTGCAAGAAGCGATCGAACGCACCGATACTTTCCGAAACGTCGGGTACCTGTTGCAGAACTTTGAGCACCACCTTGATGCCCGTCGACTCCCGCTCTGCCAGATAAATTGCCGAATGCGCCGTAGCGCCGAGTTTCTCGATGAAACGATAACCGCGAATCAAGGGGTGAATACCTGTCTTCGCATCCCCGACGAAGAGTGAGCCTGTTGCCGAGACCCGGCGCCTTGTTACGAGAATATCGCTCAGCTGTATCGTCAGTGCGTCATGCCGAATCTCGTCGCGCAGGAAGAACGCATCTGCGCCGTTCTGCAGCGCGGCAGCCTCCTCGCCGCTCGCCCCGAAATAGGCTACGGCCGGAAAACCCGGCGTTTTGCAAAACTGTTTGAGGACGCTCAGCCCATCGCGATCGCCGAGGTCATTGCCGAGCAACACCAGATCATTGCCGGCTCCGGAGAACTCGTCAGGCAGATAGCCGGCTTCGATGGGGTCATAAGCCGATATGATGGCGTCTGGCCAGTGCGTGGTGACATGGTGCATGAGCAGGCTGCGAAAATCGGCCTGGCCGTCGATAATCATCATCTTGACGCTCATCGAATCGACTCCGACGCCGAGCGCGGATTACATGCCGACGGCAGCACCTGTATTTTCAGCATCCGTTGCGTCGGCAGCATCCCGACCCTTACGCCTGGACTCTCGTCGCTGCTTCTCGGCATCGTTTCTGCGTCGCTCGATCTCATTCAGGTATTCGTCGGTAACATCACCGGTGACATATTCGCCGGAGAAACACGAAGTATCAAATTCTCTGATCGATGAATTGTCGTGCCGTACCGAGCGAATCAACCCATGCAGGTCCTGATAGATGAGCCGATCAGCGCCGATGAGCTTCTCGATCTCCTCGACCGATCGGCCATTGGCGATCAGTTCGGTCGCGGCGGGCATATCGATGCCATAGACATTCGGATACCGCACCGGCGGCGCCGCGGAAGCGAAATACACCCTGCGCGCACCAGCGTCGCGGGCGAGTTTGATGATCTGCCGCGATGTCGTGCCACGGACAATCGAGTCGTCCACCAGCAATACGTTTTTGCCGCGAAACTCGAGGTCGATCGCGTTCAGCTTGTGCCGAACGGATTTTGTTCGTTCGGCCTGGCCCGGCATGATGAAGGTACGACCGATGTAACGGTTCTTGATGAAGCCTTCGCGATACTTGACACCCAAATGGTATGCGACCTGCACGGCCGAGGTACGGCTTGTGTCCGGAATGGGGATCACCACATCGATATCGTGCTGCGGAAATTCGCGCACGATCTTGCCGGCCAACTGTTCGCCCATGCGCAACCGCGCTTTGTAGACCGACAGGTTGTCGAGGATGGAATCCGGTCGCGCGAAATAGACGAACTCGAAAATACACGGTGTATGGCGCACCTCGCCACCGTAGGCGCGAGTGTGCAGCACACCTGAGTTTTCGATGAATATCATCTCGCCCGGTTGCACATCACGCACACGTTCAAACTGCAGTACGTCGAGCGCCACGCTTTCCGAGGCCACCACGTAGTCGGTACCTGCGTCGTGTTGTCGCTTGCCGAGAACCAGCGGCCGAATGCCATTCGGGTCGCGAAATGCAACGACGCCAATGCCAACGATCAATGCGACAACCGCATAGCCGCCGGCACAACGCCGGTGAACCGCTTCGACCGCGTCAAAGATCTGCTCCGGCGTCGGATGCCCGTTCGCACGCGTTTGCAGCTCGTGGGCGAAGACATTGAGCAGGACTTCGGAGTCGGAGCCTGTACTGAGATGGCGACGATCTTCTTTCGTCAGCATTTCCGCAAGCTCGTCGTAATTCGTCAGGTTGCCGTTGTGGCCGAGGCAAATGCCGTACGGTGAATTGACGTAGAACGGTTGCGCCTCGGCCGACCGCGAACCACCGGCCGTCGGATAACGAATGTGGCCAATGCCAACGTTACCGGTTAGCCGCAACATGTGGCGATGATGAAACGCGTCGCGCACCAGTCCGTTACTTTTGCGCTGCCGCAGGCCGTCCTCGCCCCAGGTCACAATGCCGGCGGCATCCTGGCCTCGATGCTGTAAGACGGTCAGTGCGTCATAAATAGCCTGATTCACTGGCTGATGACTAACGATTCCAACAACTCCACACATGATTCAGATCACTTCCTCGTCGGGCATCAAAATCTCGTATCCCTGCGGCGCCATGACTTTGATCCATTCCGCCACAACCTCGAGACGTGGAATCAGTATCGAACGCTGCCACCACGCGTCATTGTCAAACCCTGCAAATTCGCCGCCCAGAATAAACACCGCGGCAAGCAATACGCCGCGCATGGCACCAAATACCGCACCCGCCAGGCGATCCATACCGCTCAGAATAGACAGTCGTACCAACTTGGAGATACCCCAGCCAAGTAATCCGCCGATAGACAGGATGACGGCGAAAACAAGTATCCGGCCAAACCAGGCCTGCAGATCTTCGGCGCTCAGCCAGCTGTCGGAAATACTGCCGACTTGCGGACCAAAATACAGCGCCGCCCATATCGCAACCAACAATGCCGCCATGGAAATCGCTTCTTTAACGAAACCGCGGAAGATGCCGATGATCACGGATATAGCGATAGCTACGGCGATGAGGATATCGATGATCGGCATCAGAGATGTCGGTTCGGCTCAGCGTGATCGGGGTGAATGGGTGACGATTCTAACAGATTAAGGGTGCCGTACTACCTGTCCTTTGTGCCCGGCTTTACTCAACTGCGCGGCCACGGCTTCGGCGCTTTCACGGTCCTTTTGTGGTCCGATTCGCACACGATGCAGCTCCCCGGAGCCGGTCGACAACTGGCTGAGGAATGCCGCAAAGCCTTGCTTGCGCAAGTCCGCCGCCAGCCGCTCGGCGTTTTCCTGATTGCCGAAACTGCCCAACTGCACCGCCCACATACCGGTGGACGATGCCGCTGCTGTTGACTGCACCGCTGGCTGCTCGGGTGCTGGCTGTGTTACGGCCGGCTCGGGCTGCGGCTTCGTCTCGGCAGGGATCGGCCGGGATTCCGTCTGTTCAGGCAATTGCTGGGGTTGCTGTGCCGGCTGCGCAGGTTCGCTGGCGCGGTTCAACGGCACCGGATCCTTGCGGTCACGATTCAGTACCACCGTTTTTGTCTCCTGATCAGACTGCCCCGGCAACGGCACACGCTCGCTGACCATTTCGCCCTCACCAGGCGGTCCGTCGAGAAACACCGGCACGACCAGGACGACGACCAGCACGAGCACGGCGGCGCCTATAATGCGTTCTTTCAAAGCTCTGTCCATCATGATTGGCGACGCGAGTATAGCTTAGTGAGGACCGGGCCGACGAGATAGAAAGAGCCGGTGACCAGAACCCGATCATCGACATCCGCGAGCTCGCCTGCGCGACCGATCGCAGCGTCGAGCGAGTCCGCGACCAGACACGCGGCATTGGTCGCATTTGCGATCCGACGCGCGAGTTCGTGAGCGTCGATGGCGCGGGGGCTGTCCGCAGTCACCGCGATCCAGTGATCTACCTGTTCGCGAAGTGGCGCGACGACGCCCTCGACATCCTTGTCGTCAAGCATACCGACAATTGCGATCATCCGACCCGCATGGTCCTCCACTCGCAATGTGTCGGCCAGTGCGGTGGCCGCGGCCGGATTGTGCGCAACATCCAGCAGCCAGGTGGCCTGCAGCGCGATTCTCTGCATCCGGCCATCGAGATGCAATTGCCTGAGCGACTCACTGACCAGGTCCTCGCGCAGCAATTCGACGAATCCTGCCGCCTCGAGCAGCGCGAGCACCGCTGCAGCATTACCGATCTGATGGTCACCGGGCAGAGCGGGTAACTCGAGGCCCTCCAGCCGCTGCGCCTGACCCTGCCAGGACCAGTGCTCAGCTTCGCGGGACCAGTCGAAATCGCGTCCAGCGAGAATCAACCTGGCTTGCACGGCATCTGCATGTCGCAGAATTGCCTGCGGTACGTCCCGCGCACCAAAAATGACCGGCTCGCCCTTACGCATGATGCCGGCCTTTTCGAATGCTATCGATTCGATGTCGTCACCGAGCCAGTCGCAATGATCCAACGCAATGTTGGTTATCAGCCCGGCGTCGGCTGCAATCGCGTTGACGGCGTCAAGCCGCCCGCCCATGCCAACCTCGAGTATCGCGGCATCGACACCTGCGTCAGCGAACACCACCAGCGCCGCAAGCGTGCCGTATTCGAAATAGGTCAACGCTGCGCCCTTTCGCTGTGCCTCCACGCGCTCGAAGGCGGCGACGATCAGATCATCGCTTGCATCACGGCCGTTGACGCGGATGCGCTCGTTATAGCGAATGACATGTGGCGACGTGTAACTGCCGACGCGTGATCCGGTCTGTTGCAACAGCGATTCAAGCATGGCGACGCTTGAGCCCTTGCCGTTGGTTCCAGCGATATGCAATACGGTAGCGGGCCGTGGCAGCGCCAGACGATCGAGTACCTGCACAACGCGCTCAAGTTCCAGGTCGATTTCTGTTGGCGACAGAGTCTCGAGTCGCGCCAACCAGTCGGCAAGGGGCGTAGCAGCCATGTTCATGTGGTGAATCTACTGGGAAACTGGACTTGGGCGTTGCTCGAACTTGGCCAGCAGATCCGCTATCTGCGCACGCATTTCGCGGCGATCGACAATCATGTCTATCGCGCCATGGTCGAGCAGGAATTCGCTGCGCTGGAATCCTTCCGGCAGTTTTTGTCCCACGGTTTGCTCGATCACACGTGGACCGGCGAAGCCGATCAGTGCACTCGGCTCGGCAATATTGACGTCGCCGAGCATCGCGAGACTTGCCGATACGCCGCCCGTGGTCGGGTCGGTCAGCACCGAAATATAGGGCACACCCTTGCCGGCGAGATTCCGCAGCGCAGCCGAGGTTTTGGCCATTTGCAGGAGCGAAAACAACGCCTCCTGCATGCGTGCACCACCACTGGCAGCGAACGATATCAACGGCATCTTGTTTTCGGCCGCATGATGCGCCGCCCGCGCAAAACGTTCGCCGACTACCGAGCCCATCGATCCGCCCATAAAAGCAAACTCGAAGGCAGTAACGACGACAGGCCTGCCGTGCAAAGAACCCGATGCCGCGACCAGTGCATCCTTTTCGCCGGTCTTTCTTTGTGCCTGAATGATGCGATCGCGATAGCGCTTGCTGTCACGAAACCTGAGCGGATCCTGTGGTTCGAGGTTCCCGAACAGTTCCTGCTGCGAATCCGGATCGAGGAAGAAATCGAGCCGCTGCCGGGCACCAATGCGCAAGTGATGATCGCACTTGGGACACACCTGCAGATTGCGTTCCAGTTCGTTGCGATACAGTTGCGCATCGCATTTCGGACATTTAATCCAGACGCCTTCGGGAACTGAGCGTGTGCGCTTCTCAGTGCTTATGCGTGACGGCATCAATTTTTCGAACCAAGACATTAAAACATCCTATCTCAAATCAGGCTCAAGTGAAGCCGGAAACAGAGTCTTTCACATCGAGAAGCTGGCAATTGAAACATTAGCTCTCATTCGGGTTACTTGGAAGACCAAACTTGTTCGGATAGTGGACCTTCACAAGCGTGAGGCCATGTGGCGGCGCAGCGGCGCCACCCATCTTGCGGTCGCGGCTTGCAAGCACCCTGCCGGCCCACTCCTCTGATTCGTCACCCCGGCCGATAGAGACCAGTGTACCGGTGATATTGCGCACCATATGCTGCAAGAACGCGTTTGCGGTGATATCGAGCACTATCCAGTCCCGGACCCGCGACACCGATATCGCTGTGATCTCGCGAACGGCAGTGGACGCCTGGCAACCTGCCGCGCGATACGCCGAGAAATCGTGTTGCCCGCGCAGTGTCTGGGCCGCGCTGTGCATGCGTTCCGCATCCAGCGGCTCGTACACCCACCAGGCGCGGTGCCGGTACAAGGGCGAACGCTCCAGGCGATTGAGAATTCGGTAACGATAGGAGCGCGATGTGGCCGAGAAGCGTGCATGGAAGCTGTCATCGACACGCGTCGCCCAGATCACGCTGATGTCGTCAGGAAGATTGCTGTTTGCGCCGAGCAGCCAGCCGCGTTCGTCGCGTTCACTGCCCGTGTCGAAATGCACGACCTGGCCCGACGCATGCACACCGGCATCGGTCCGGCCTGCACAAATCGTGTCGATGGTTTCGTTCGCGACTTTGCTGAGAGCGCTCTCAACATGCTGTTGCACGCCCACGCCCGTGCGCTGACGCTGCCAACCGTTGTACGCGGTACCGTCGTACTCAAGACCTAAGGCGATGCGCACTAACTCGGTAGCGAGTCCAGAAGTTGTTGCGCTTGCTGGCGCTGACCTTGGTCGCCTTCGTCGAGGACCTCCTCGAGAATCGATCGCGCTCCGCTCGGATCGCCCATGTCGACATAGGCGCGCGCCAGATCGAGCTTCGTGCCAACCTCGGTCATCGTACGCGCGTCCGACAAATCGTCGCTCATGTCATCAGGCGCGAGCGATACCGTGCCGGCGTCGTCGAAGTCCGATGTAACGTTGGGGCGCGGTTGCTCGACAGTTGCATCGTCGCGCACCTGCTCCACGGTATCCCCGCCTTCGCTGACTTTGAGGGCAGCCGTCAGATCATCGAGATCGAGATCGAAATCGGTGCTAGCCACCGCCGGCAATTCGCCGGTTTCATCGAGGCTCGCATCACCAGTAAACGCTTCTTTGGGCAGTGCTTCGGTCTTGGCAAAATCGAAGTCAGCGATATCCTCGTCATCGTCCAGACTGGCAAGTAAGGTTGCTGCATCGTCTGCCAGGGTCTGCTCCGCAGTTTCGTCGCCGTACCCTTGTGCCAGCATAGTCGCTTCGTCATCGGCTAATTCAGCGCCGACATCCGATGCTGTTTCAACGGCGAGGTCATCCGGCAACACCTGAGTCAGGCCGGTTGCGTCCAGCAAGCTCTCGTTGATGCCCGTATCATCCAGATCATATTCGTCGCTGCTTAACGCCGTCTGCACGCCTGTTGCATCCGGATCGACTTCAGGATTCTTGCCTGTGACGTCGCCCAGATCGTCAAGCGCCTCGTTGATGCCGGTGTCCCCTAGTAACGCGGCGCTTTCGCTCGTCGCATCAAGATCGTCCAGAGACGCCAACTCGGTCTCGGCCAGCCCATCAATATCGAGACCAAGATCATCGAGGTTGATTTCCGCTGTTGCTTCAGCCGACTGGCTGGCGCTCTCCAGCGTATCCTCGAGTGACGGTAACTCAGACGTTCCGCCGAAACCATCGAACTGCTGCTCGATAGTCGGGGTTTCCGCGGTGGCATCCAGCGACGGCATCTCCGCTGTCTCCTCGGCCGTCGGCACCTCCCGCGTGACATCGAAGTCCGGCGATTCCACGGTAGGGCTCTCTGCAGTCGGGCTTTCTGCGGTCGCTTCGATGTCGTCGACAAGCTCGGTTTCCTCGTCCGCATCCACGCTGTCGATAAAGAAGTCGACGCCGGCATCCGTGTCGAGGGCCTGCGTTTCGTCTTCGCTCCCCAGATCAAGAATGTCGCCGGCGGCGGCATCATCGCCAACGAATTCCATATCGAGAGAGCCGGTTTCATCCATGCCTGCCTCGAACGACAGGTCGACCTCCCTTGTCGCACCTACGGCGCTTGCTCCGGCGAATAGCGCATCATCGGCCGCGATCTGCTGGCCCATAATGACGATCTTGTCCCAATCCGCACTTGCTCCACCGCCGATGCTCGACGTGAGTCGCCCTGCCGCATCGATGAATGCATCACGGTTGCCCCAGACAAAGTAGATTTCACAAAGCTTGGTCAGCAGATCAGTGCGTTCCGGTTCGAGTGACAAAGCGCCGTTGACAAGATCGGCCGCCTGATCGTAGAGGCCGTAAGCCATATGGAAATCGGCTTCGGCGATTGGGTCCGTTTGATCGAGATTGATTGCGGTTTCGCTGCTAAACGTATCTTCGAGCGAACCGAATTGGCCGGTCGCTGCGGCGATGTCTGCATCTGTCCCCGTATCGAATTCTGCCGCCGGCACCTCGACCGTTTCTTCCGCGCGAGGGCGCAACACAGTCGCATCCACGCTATCGTGCATGGATGATCCCTGCTCGACGACGACGATCGACTCGTCATCGTGCGTGGGCGCACGCAGGCTCTCGGTGCCCGACAGCTTATCCTCGCCCATGTCATCCGAATCGAGTGGTCGCCAGGACTCCACATCGTCGTCATCGCCACCACGACGCATCAGCCAGAACAACGCGCCGCCGACCAAAACAACCACGCCGACAATGATGATCCACCAGCTCTTGAGCAGCTCCGTTGCGCGGTCGACGAGGCTCGGCTCAGCAGGCGCCGGCGCCTGAATAATATCGCCCGGAGCCGAGGTCACGTCAGTGCCAGCAGCAATATCGTCAGGCTCAGCAACGGCGTCATCCGGCACCACCTCGGTGTCGTCGACCAGGATATCGTCAGGCGCGAGCGAATCGGCGTCCGTATCGTCGACAAACGGCTCATCGACCGGTGGTTCGTATATTTCACCGCGAATGCGCGCGAGTTCTTCGCGCAACGTGGCAAGCTCATCGTCGCGAATCTCGATCAACGATGGCTGCTGCGGCACATCGGCAGATTCGAGCTCGGCGATCCGATTCTCGATTTCTTCTTCGCGGCTCAGCGGCGTGTCGTCAAAGTCCGGTTCGGCGGCAAAGGTGTCATCGACAAGATCTTCATCGGGCGGCACAAGCGTGAGGCTGGGCCGCGTCGAGGTATCCTCGACCGGCGCAACGGTGCCACCGGACCATGCCGCGTGCTGTCGCTGCGCTTCCCGCAGCGCCTCACCGCGACTGATGCGGAAGATGTCATCCGCACTCGGAATCCGCAGTGACGCGCCGGCCCGAAGAATGTTGATGTTGCCGCCAAACGCATCCGGATTCGCTTCGAAAATCGCCAGCATGGTCTGGTTCATGGTCAGGCGATCATCCGGACGCACCCTCGACGCGATGCCCCACAGGGATTCGCCGCGTTGCACATTGTAGTCACCACCCGCAGACCTGTCGTACGGCGTGTCGTCAGCGATGGGCTGTGGCTTGGGCTGCTCTGGCGCCGGTGCCGGTGCTGGTGCCGGTGCTGGTGCTGCCTGCCGGATGGGTGCCGGGGCGGGCGCCGGACGCTGCTCAACGGGCGCCGCGCGTTCGATGCGCGCGCTGTCACTCGGTACGGCACGGCTCGGCGCTTGTACTGCCGGCGCTTCGTCGACCACCGGCGGCGCGAAGGTCGGCGGATCGAGGAACACGGTGTACTCGCGCAACAAGCGTCCTCGCGACCAGGATGCTTCCACCAGGAATGTCAGAAACGGTTCGGCCATGGCCGACGCCGATCGAATCTGCACGTAGTTGCCATCGGCGCGACCCGAGCGAACGATATTGAATTGTATGCCCTGCAGATAAAAGGGACGGTCGAGACCGTAACGTTCAAACGTCTCAGCAGACGCCATTCCGATGACAAGATTGTCGAGCTCATCGGGCGATGCCGACAGCAGCTCGATTTCCGCACGCAACGGCTCGTTGAGTGCGGAGTTCATTCGAATATCTCCCAGCCCGAGGGCCCAAACCTCGCCTGACAACAAGATGACAAGCGCAAGCGAGATTCGAGAGAGTCGTCTCGACATAATTTTAATCTCCAGCTCCCCAAGAGCCACTGAGAGGACCCTCGCAACGGGTCAAATCACAGCGGGCAGACCGCTTTAACATATGGTCCCGAACTATAGCTTATAAATGGTTTTTCGCCAATATTTCAGCAATTTGGACGCTATTTAGAGCCGCGCCCTTACGTATGTTGTCGGCCACCACCCAGAGGTCGATTCCGCGCGGGTGCGAAATATCCTCACGCACGCGACCGACGTAAACCGGGTCATTGCCCGAACTTTCGGTGACCGCAGTCGGATATTCACCGATATTTACACCATCCAACAGCGTCACGCCCGCCGCATTACGCAGCAATTCGCAGACTTCTGCCGCCGAAATCTTGTCTCTGGTCTCGAGATGCACCGCCTCGGAATGACCGTAAAAGGCCGGTATGCGCACCGCCGTTGGATTGACGAGAATGCTGTCATCGGCAAAGATCTTGCGCGTTTCCCAAACCATCTTCATTTCTTCTTTGGTGTAACGGTTGTCCTGAAAATCGTCGATATGCGGCACTGCATTGAAGGCAATCTGTTTCTTGCCACCTTCGATTTCCAGCGGACGGCCATTCAGCAGCATCGTTGTCTGGCGCACGAGTTCCTCGACCGCACTTCTCCCGGCGCCGGATACCGCCTGGTAGGTCGCAACATTGATCCGCTCGATACCGGCGGCGTCATAGATCGGCTTCAACGCAACCACCAACTGTATGGTCGAACAATTCGGATTGGCGATAATGCCGCGATTCGTGTACGCCGCAATTGCGTCGGCGTTGACCTCGGGTACCACGAGCGGAATGTCATCGTCGTACCGAAAGTGCGATGTGTTATCGATAACCACGCAGCCGGCGGCAGCCGCGATGGGTGCATACCTGGCCGAAATCGAACCGCCGGCAGAAAACAGACCGATCTGGACCTGTGAAAAATCGAAGTCCGCAAGATCGCCGACCGGCACATCGCGATTGCCGAATGTCACGGTCTTGCCAACCGAGCGTTCACTGGCCAGCGCATGCACCTTTCCCACCGGGAATTTGCGCTCCGCCAGTATCTCGAGCATCGCCTCGCCCACGACGCCGGTCGCGCCAACGACCGCTATATCGAATGTCTTCTTCATAATTTGGAAATACCGGATTCGACGTCAGCATTCTGTGCGCGGTTACGCAAATAATGATCCATGAGAGTAATTGCGACCATCGCCTCGGCAATGGGTGTCGCCCTGAGCCCGACACAGGGGTCATGACGACCTTTGGTCACGATCTCGGTTGCATTGCCATGCTTGTCGATAGTCTTGCCGGGCTTCGAGATACTCGACGTCGGTTTCAGCGCGATACTGGCCAGGAGTTCCTGCCCCGACGAGATGCCGCCAAGGGTGCCGCCCGCATCGTTCTTGGCAAAACCGTCGGCGCCGATTTCATCGCGATGCTCACTGCCACGCTGGGTTACGGCGTTGAACCCGGCCCCGAGTTCGACACCTTTGACCGCGTTGATGCTCATCAACGCATGCGCAAGCGCCGCTTCCAGCTTGTCAAACACCGGTTCACCCAGTCCTGCCGGAATATTACGGGCCAAAACGCTGATCCTGGCGCCAATCGAGTCGCCTTCTTCTCGCAGAGCGTCCATATACGATTCGAGCTCCGGAATACGCTCGGCGTCTGCGCAAAAAAACGGATTCTCATCGACGATAGACAGATCGGTCGCGGCCAGCTCGATCGGGCCGAGCTGCGACAAATAGCCGCGAATCTCAACGCCCAGTTTTTCGTGCAGGTATTTTTTCGCAATCGCCCCCGCCGCGACGCGCATCGTGGTCTCGCGCGCCGACGAACGCCCACCGCCACGATAGTCCCGAATACCGTACTTCTGCTGATACGTGAAATCGGCATGCCCGGGACGAAACTTGTCCTTGATGTCTCCGTAGTCTTTGGACCGCTGATCCTTGTTCCAGATCACCAGTCCGATCGGCGTTCCCGTCGTCACGCCTTCGAAGACGCCGGAAAGGATCTCCACCTGGTCGGGCTCATTGCGCTGGGTTGTGTGTCGCGACCGACCGGGACGACGTCGATCGAGATCCCACTGTATGTCGCTGCTATCGAGCCGCATTCCCGGCGGACAACCATCGACGATACAGCCGAGCGCCACGCCGTGGCTTTCGCCGAACGTCGTGACGACAAAATTCTGACCAATACTGTTACCCGACACTTTCCAGACCCTTTAGCTCATCTTTCGTCAACAAAAACACGCCTGACCCGCCATGCTCGAACTCCAGCCAGGTAAATGCAACATCCGGATACCGATTTTCCAGCGCCGCCCTACTGTTTCCGACTTCACAAACGAGTATTCCGTTGTCACGCAGGAAACGCGATGCATCATGCAGGATCGCGTTGACTGAATCCAGACCATCATCGCCCGCGGCGAGGCCGAGTGCGGGCTCGTGTCGAAACTCGTCGGGCAAGGCATCCATGTCCTGTTTGTCGACGTAGGGCGGATTGCTGACGATCAGGTCGTACTGGCGCCCACTGAGCGCATCGAAGAAATCCGACTGCACGAGGCGCACTCGCTCGCCAAGCCCATGTTTCGCGACATTTATTTTCGCAACGGCCAGCGCATCCATCGAGACATCCACGGCGTCGACGAGCGCCCGCGGAAAAGCTGTCGCAATTGCGATCGCGATACAGCCACTGCCAGTACCGAGATCGATCGCCGTCTCGAGCGCAGCAGCGCCCAGCCACGGCTCGAAGTGATTGTTGACGAGCTCCGCAATCGGCGAACGCGGCACGAGCACGCGCTCGTCAATGTAAAACTCGAGTCCGGCGAACCAGGCCTGATTGAGGAGATAGGCCACCGGCACACGCTCGTCGATGCGCCGTTTGACCAGGGCCTCGAGACCGGCCAGGTCCGCCGCAGCGACCGTCCGTTGATACGCGGCCGGCGCCTCATCATGGTGCAAACCAAGATGCGCAAATACCAGCCATGCCGCCTCGTCGACGGGATTATCAGTACCATGACCGTAGCTGAGTTCTGCTGCCGCAAATCGGTCGGCGTAGTGCTGAATCAGCTGCTCAACGTTCACGGTTTGCTCGGATTCCGGTGCCATAGTCAAAGAGTGTCGTTTAGAATGTGCGCCTCGCGCAAACCCTCGTGGAGAAAGATGGGCATCAAGAACATATTTATCGCCATTGTCGCAGTCGTCTCGATCGGCACCGGCGCGTGGCTGTCTTACCTGCTGGCTACGCCGCCGCCAACTCCGACAACCGCCACCGTTTTGCCCGTGCCGGCGCAGCTGCCTGAGTTTTCGCTCATTGATCAGGATGGCAGGGCGATAGGCAAGGACGTTTTCACGGGTCAATGGAATCTCGTGTTCTTCGGCTTTACCCAGTGTCCCGACATTTGTCCGCTCACCATGCAGGTTCTTGCGGACGCAAAGCGGCAACTCGCGGACCAGGGTCAACAACCACTGCCCCGCATCGTGCTGGTAAGCGTTGACCCGGAACGGGACACGCCGGAAATCCTCGGCCAATATGTCGGCCATTTCGGCGATAACAATCTCGGTATTACCGGCGAGTTGCCGGAACTGCGCAAGCTGACCACTGCCCTCGGCATCTATTTTGAGAAATCGGCGATCGATGGTGACAACTATTCGGTTGATCATTCCGCGGTCATTCTCGTGATCGACCCGCGCGGCCAGTTTCACGCGCTGTTCGGCACGCCGCATGAGAGCCCGAATTTCGTGCACGACCTGCCGATCATCATGGCCGGCAAATAATGCGTCTCTTCTGCGCCGGTCTCGTCGTCATTCTGCTCACGGCTTGCTCTGCCGATCGTCCGCCACTCGTTGCAACTGACGTCGTCGTTGCAAAGCCGCGATCCGGTATGCAGGTGACCGCTGGCTACCTGACGCTGTCGAATAACACCACGCAGGCGATAACGATCACGCGCGTAACGAGCAGCGAATTTGCTTCAGTCGAAATGCACGAATCGGTCATCGAGGATGGCATCGCGCGCATGATTCCCCTGGGTGATCTGACCGTGCACGCCGGCGAGTCGGTGACTTTCGAGCCAGGTGGCAAACATCTGATGCTCATGCAACCCACAGGTGACGACGATGGGTTGACCCTCGAGTTTTATGCGGGCGATGCGGTCGTACTGACCGTCGACGTCGCACTGACAAGGTAACTCACCATGCGCGCCAAATTGTTCGTCATTCTGCAGTACCTCCTGCCACGATACTGGCTGACGTCGGTCATTTACCGGCTGGCACGGGTCCGATCGCCCGCCGTCAAGAATTTCATGATTACGCGTTTCATCGCTCTTTACGATGTCGATGTCGAAACCGTCAAACTCGACGTACCCGGGGACTTCGAATCGTTTAATGACTTCTTTATTCGCGAACTCGAAGACGATGCACGCCCGGTCGACCAGAATCCCGCAGCTATCGTCTCACCGGTCGATGGCACTGTCAGCGCCGCAGGCACGATACACGGGCACAGTATTTTTCAGGCCAAGGGTCTCGAATACTCGCTTGACGATTTGCTGGCGACCGACCTGCAGGAAGCGCACGCTTATGTCGATGGTTCTTTCGCGACTATCTATCTTGCGCCGTACAACTACCATCGGGTGCATGCGCCAATGGATGGCAGGCTCATTGCGGCACGTTATGTGCCCGGCGATTTGTTCAGCGTGAATGTGGCGACAGCTGCCAACGTACCCGGGCTATTTCGTCGCAATGAACGGCTGGTACTGCACTTCGATACACCGAACGGCCCCGTTGTCCTGATTTTCGTTGGCGCCCTCAATGTGGGCAGCATCAGTACACCGTGGAGCGGCGAGGTTCGGCCACGGAAACACGGGGTCGTCGAAGCAATCGAACTGGGCGAGGAGCCACGAGACATCAGGAAAGGCGATTTGCTCGGCTGGTTTAATATGGGCAGCACAGTCATTGTCTTGTTTCCCAGGGACACTTGCACGTGGAACAGCCAACTGGTGCCGGAAGCAACGGTGCGCATGGGCGACGCAATCGGCCTGTTCACCGCAAGATGACACAGTGGCGGCCATCGTCAGGACCGGCCGCGGCGCAGCGGCGCGCTGCCCTGCTGCAACGCGCACGAGACTATTTCGCCGCACACGATATTCTCGCCGTGGACACGCCCGCACTCAGCCGCTATGCGGCCAGTGATCCGACGATCAACAGCCTGGCCGTGCAGTCGGCATTGGGTAAGAAACTGTTTCTGCAGACATCACCCGAGTTCTGCATGAAGCGGCTGCTCGCCGCTGGCTACCCCGACATTTACTCCATCTGCCGCGTCTTCCGCGAGGGCGAAGCCGGCAAACGGCATGCGCAGGAGTTTACGCTGGCCGAATGGTACCGACTGGGATTTGATCTCGGGCAGATGATCGACGACACGCTTGGTTTCATCGCTGTGTGTCTCGATAAATCGCGACTTGCGCAGCAATATATCCAGTATGAGTACGCCGAGGCTTTTCATGAGTTTGCCGGGATCGACGTTTTCGAGGTGACCCTCGAGCAACTCAGGAGCCGCTGCATGAATGATGAGACATTGCAGGCCGACATTGGCACGGATCGCAATGCCGGACTCGATTTGATCATGAGCGCCGTCATCGCGCCCCGGTTTGCGCAGGATCAATTGACGGTCGTGCGCCATTATCCGGCAGATCAGGCTGCCCTGGCACGTCTGAACGGCGATGACGAACGCGTTGCCGATCGATTCGAGGTCTTTCTTGGTGACCTCGAACTTGCGAACGGCTATGTTGAGCTGAGCAACCCGCTGGAGCAGCAGCGGCGAATGGACCGTGATCTCGACATCCGGCAGGTCGCCGGGCGCGAGCAGTCCCCAGGCGATCCTCGATTGATCGCTGCGCTCGAACACGGACTGCCTGAATGTGCCGGCGTTGCGGTCGGGGTGGAGCGACTGCACATGGTATTCGACCAAACAAGCGATATTGGCGATGTACTGACCTTTGTTCCCGAGGCACCATGACCGAGACCGACTACGCATTGCTCAGATCTCAGTTTATCGCCCTTGCCGGTGGTGAACCCGATGCGCTGGCGAACGCCAGTAATTTTGTCGCGCTGTTGTACAACGCACTGGAAAACGTCAACTGGCTGGGCATCTACGTGCTCCGCGACGACACGCTGGTACTCGGCCCGTTTCAGGGCAAGCCGGCGTGCGTTCGTATTCCACTAGGCAGCGGGGTATGCGGAACTGCCGCGGCGACGCTGCAAACGCAACGCGTCGCGGATGTGCATGCATTTCCGGGACACATCGCTTGTGATCCGGATTCCCGGTCGGAATTAGTCGTACCGCTTATCGTGCACAACGAACTGGTTGGCGTGCTCGACATCGACAGCCCCTCACCCGATCGGTTCAGCGACGGCGATCAGGCGGGTATCGAACTGCTGTGCGAACGATTCTGCGAGGCGTTGCCGGTCTCGACCCCCTTTTCGTCAAAAGGGCTCTGAGCGCAGGATAATTACTTGACTCGCGAGACGTATTCTCGTGAGCGAGTATCGACCTTGATGATCTCGTGCTGATCAACGAACAAGGGCACACGGACCACCGCACCGGTCGATAGCGTTGCCGGTTTTACACCACCGCTTGCCGTATCACCTTTGACACCAGGATCAGTTTCCGTGATCTCCAGCTCGACGAACTTGGGTGCCTCAACCAGCAACGGCGAGTTGTTCCAGAGAGTGATCTGGCAAATATCGCCGTCACTGATCCAGTCCTTCGCATCGCCTACCGCCTTCTCATCGGCGGCATACTGCTCAAACGTATCCGCCATCATGAAATGCCAAAACTCGCCATCGCTGTATAGAAACTGCATTTCCGTGTCCATGACGTCGGCGGCCTCAACGCTATCCCCCGACTTGAACGTCTTATCGACAGTCTTGCCGGTCTTCAGGTTCTTGATGCGCACGCGGTTAAACGCCTGACCTTTACCGGGTTTGACGAATTCGTTCTCGACAATGATGCACGGATCGCCGTCAATGATGATTCTGAGTCCGGAACGAAACTCACTAGTGCCGTAATTTGCCATAACGTGGAATGATACCCGAGTCCTGAATGAGTGCCAGTTAATTGGCGATTATCACAACGATTCCCGTCAATGCACACTGAAATTTGATTCTCGTCACGGTTTTGACATGCCGAGCGAGACTACCCGAACCGCAGTGCTAGACTACTTCCTCTTTACAGAATCCGGATCGATAAGGATATCGCCGGCCGTCGCAAAGGACGCAATTTGAACGGGCGCCATAGCATTTCCATTGCGGTATTGTCCGAAAATCAGGACGACGTAGCGCTGATAAACAGCACGCTTCGCGATGCCGGGCATGCGGCGCATTGCATATGGATCAGCAAAGCCAGGGATATCGGCAAAACCCTTGCGGCCGAGTACGTGGAGTTGCTGATACTGAATTGCGACAGCTTCCCGGAATCGGTGCGACAGGTCATCAAATTAAAAGACCGTTACAACCCTGAAATTCCACTCATCGCACTGCAGCAGGAAGCGGACGAGACCAGCATCCAGAAGGCCATGCAGAATGGCGCCTGCGATCTCGTGTCGATTGGCCTCAAGGGCCGTTTGCAGGCGGTCGTCACCCGCGAATTGCGCGCACTGCGGGTTGAACGCGCACTGAATTCGACCATCCATTCCGCGACAGAATACAAGAAGCAGTTGAACGACTACATGCAGTCATCTACTGCGGCCATTGCACTCGTTGAGGAAGGCATCATCACTGAAATCAACGACGCATGGCTGAAACTGTTTCGCTGCGCCAGCAACGACGAGACTATCGGCCTGCCGCTGATGGACAATTTTGAATCCGAGAGCCAGGCAGCAATCAAGGGTGCACTCGTCGCGGCAATCGCGGGCAAGTGGGCGGCTGACGAAAAGCTCATTGCAAAATCCCACGTCACCAGTGAAGAGTCGAGTGAGGTGCATCTCGAGTTTCGCAAGTTCATTTTCGACAACGGACCCTGCGTTCAGGTTCGCATTTCACAACCGGAAAAGGCCGCCCAGGAACCAACCAAACTCGTTCATGACGCGCTCAAACGCGATCCGACTACCTTGTTTTATCATCGCACCCAGTTTCTTGAACGCGTCAGCAAGCGTCTGCGCAAGAAGCCTGCTTCGGGGACGCACGTACTGGCGTATGTCAAAGTGGACAAGTTCGGCGACGTGCTGGAGAAAGTCGGCATCCTGAATTCGGATGACATCCTCGGCCAGTTCGCCGAGGCGGTTCGCAAGCGCATGCACCCGCGCGACGTCGCAGGTCGGTTCGAAGGCACCTCACTGATGGTCCTGCTGGAGCGCGGCAAAGCGCGCGACGGCGAAGTCTGGGGCCGTCAGCTCTGCGAACATATCCGCAAGCAAACCTTCGAAGTCGGAGATCGTTCGACACAGCTGACGTGTACGGTCGGCGTCTGTGGCGCGAATGAAGTGTTCGCCAGCCTGGAAGAATTCGTTGCCGCGACTGTCGAAGCTTACAAGATCGGCAAGGAAGCCGGCGGTAACACCGCCGTGCTGAGTGACAGCGCCGACGACGACACCAAACAAAAGGAATTTGATGCGATCTGGGTCAAGCATCTCAAGTCCGCGCTGATGGAAGACCGTTTCCGGCTGGCGCAGCTGCCGATTGCCGGTCTGCGCAGTGACGGTGTCCAGATGTACGACTTGCTGGTACGTATGCTCGACGAACACGGTAAATCCGTATTGCCCTCGGAATTTCTGCCGGCAGCCGAACGCAACAACATGATGAAAAATATCGACCGCTGGATGATCAAGGCCGCAATCGGCTTCTGTAAAGATACCGACGCCGATCGAGTATTCGTGCGCTTGTCGAAACAGTCAGTACTCGATGTCACGACGATTGCCTGGATGGAGCAGGAATTTGACAGCCGCAGCTTCGATTGCACACGCCTGGTGATGCAGCTTCCGGAGCGAGATGCCGCGAAGCACATCAAGCAGACACGGGCAGTGGTCAAGAATCTCCGCAAGATCGGCATCGGCTTCGCTCTCGAACACTACGGGATAGACCAGGAACGGTTCCAGATACTGGACATCCTCAAACCGGACTACATCAAGGTCGACGGCGAGCTGATGCACACGCTGATGACCGATAAAGACATGCAAATCAGTGTCGAGAAGATTGTCCGCGCGGCATCCGAGCGTGGCATCAAGTCGATCGCCGAACGTGTCGAAAACGCAAACGCCATGGCCGTTCTGTTCCAGCTCGGGCTCGACTACATGCAGGGACATTATGTTCATGAGCCGGAGGTGGTCTTGCAGGATGCACAAGGTGGCAAGCCGACATCGCTGGCCGAACTGACGGCAGCAAATGCTAACTGATTGATTATCATGGACTATTAAAGTGTGACGTAGTTCACACTTTATAGTTGGACCCATGCGCTAACGGCACGCATGCCGGAACAACTAGAATCCCCGCATAACACGCCAGACCGGAGCAATGCCCTTGCCGCATGGCGTAACAACGGAGTGCCGAGAAGTGAAGAAATCATCGACATTGAAGTCTGCTCTCGTTGTGGTTGGCGGCAGCCTTGCGGCCGTGCCGGCCACCGCGTTGGAACTTGGTGACGTCAAGGTACATTCCACACTCGGTCAGCCATTACGAGCGAGCATCGCCTATGCGCTGGGTCCGAACGAGGCCTTGTCCGATACCTGTGTAACACTGCAGCCGGGCAACGCTGCTGACGGCCTCCCCTCGGTCGATCGCGCGTCGATGATCGTCTCGGACGGGGTAATAGCGATTACCGGCCGTTCGGTCATTCGTGAGCCGCTGCTGGCAATGCGATTAAACGTTCGGTGCCAGTACACCGCGCAGCTAACTCGCGACTACATGATGTTTATCGATCCAGCCGGCACCGCGCCGCAGCCGGAAGCAGTGCCGCTGGCCGCGGCCCCCGCACCGCGCCAAACTGCGGCTCCAGTATCAAGACCGGCGCGCACTGCGGTTCGACGACCCGCGCCAGACAGCGAGCCCATAGCCGGGTCCGGGCGCTACCAGGTGCAGCCCGGTGATTCGCTGTCCGAAATTGCTCAGCGGATCCAGAACCGTCCGGTTGGGCTCTGGAACGCAGTCAATGCGATATTCGACGCAAATCCCGAAGCATTTATCGACAATGATCCCAACAAGCTCAAAGCGGGTAGCTGGCTGGTGTTGCCGGAGTTCGCATCAGGCGAGACGGCGACCGTTGCCGAGGTCGCGACAGCCACAAGTGCTCCGGCAGAGCCGACAGCGGCGAGCAGCGCATACGAGCCGGCCGCTGCCGACGATTTTGCTGCTGCAGAGGCGGCACCTGCCGACGTCGCGAGGCCACTGGCGAATCTGAAACCCGGCGACGTGGTTCCGGACAGCGAGAATCCGTTCGTCGAGCCAGCCGAATCTGCCGTTGACATGGCCGTGATCATTCCGGATACGGCGCTTGAAGGCCCGGCGACAACTTCGAACTCACCGAACGTAGCGGTTGCGACCATTCAGACTGCTGCGCCGACCGAGCCGGGCAACATCAACTGGATGCTGTGGTTGAGCGGAGGTGGTATTGCAATCATCCTTGGCATGCTGCTGTTCGGTCGCCGCTTCGCCGGTCGCTTCGGCTCAACACCGATCGGTGCGCCCGCCGTACCGCAGCGCCGCAGGTCCGATACTGCGGAAGTTGAAGCGATCTCTGACCTGCAACTGGACATCCCGGACGACTCACCGACTGAGGAAAATCTCGCGCTCGATGCAGACCTGATCGTTGGTACCGGTTTGCAGGAAGGCGTGAGCGTTGATCTCGCGCAAGACTTCGGATTTGCCAGCACGCCGGCGCTCGACATGGAGCTTCCGGAAGAAATGTCGAGCGGCGGAACAGTGCCGGACACCGATATCATTCCGCCGTTTAGCGCAGATGTCGACTCGATCCTGGAAAGTGAGGTGCTGCCGGAGGACGACGACTACGATATGTCCGTCATCGTTGACGCGACAAAAATGCCGCACCACGAAGATGTGACTGAGAAAGACCTTGAGGTTGTTCAGGTTGACCCGAATGACGAATCCATGATCACTGGCGATTACACTCTTGATCAGGATGTGGACTACACGATTCTCGAGCAGGACTACGAAGACGAGATGACGGCGACACAGGCGCTAAGTGCCGAAATTCAGAAAGCTGCCGAAGATCTCGCTGTGCGTATGGATGATGATCTGGATGGCGGGACAACTGAAATGCCACTCGCGACGGTTCATGAGCTCGACGTAACGGCACAGCTTCCTGCCACGAACAGGAGGCGGGAAGAGGAAGAGATCAGCGATGACGACGATACCGGGGTTAACCCGACCGTCAATATGGATGCCACCGACAAGACCGTTGAGATGACCCAGGAGAACACGGTCGAGATGCCGAGAGGTGGCTCCAAAGCAGGCTAGTCGTCGCCCACACCCACCAGACGATCAACGGCGCGCCAGCCCCTTGGCAACAGGCCGCCGCGTAAGGCGCGCTCGCCGTAGTATGGGTCCGAGTCGGCCCACCTGATCGTCATCATGCGCGAGCCGCTGTATACCTGCAGATTGCCCTCTTCGGGCACGACGGCTACAGCAATCAGCTTTTCCTCGCCACTCTGGTACTTCTTGCCGGGGATATTCAACAATTTATTGCCCTTACCCTTGGCCAATTCGGGCAACTCGTCCATTTCGAACATCAGTAGCCGGCCGATCGAACTCACTGCTGCAATCAGACACTCGGTATCGGCTGGCACCGGCGCCGGCACCACGGCCTTGCCGCCAGGCGGCACGCGGAGAATAGCCTTGCCTGCCTTATTGCGTGTAATAAGATCTTCGAGCTTCGCGATAAAGCCGTAGCCAGCGTCGCTGGCGAGCAAATATTTCTGCTCATGATCGCCAATCATCGCGCCACAGAATTCAGCGCCATCGGGTGGCTTGAAACGGCTGGATAAGGGTTCACCCTGACCGCGGGCAGACGGCAACGTTCCGGCGATGACGCTGTACACCCGCCCGGTGCTGTCAATAAACATCGCCAATTGATTGCTGCGGCCTTTGGCGGCCGCCAGGTAGCCGTCACCCGACTTGTACGACAACGCGAGCGCATCGACCTCGTGGCCTTTGGCCGCGCGCGCAAAGCCACGTTGCGACAACACGACCGTCACAGGCTCACTCGCGACCAGCTGTGTTTCGTCCAACGCCTGCGCCGCTTCCCGCTCGACGATGGTGGTTCGGCGATCGTCGCCATACGCTTCGGTATCTTCGAGAATTTCCTGCTTGATCAATGTCTTCAGGCGCGCCGCACTTTTGAGCGTTTTTTCGAGCACCTCGCGCTCTTTATTGAGTTCGTCCTGCTCGCCCTTGATCTTCATTTCCTCGAGTTTCGCGAGATTGCGCAGCCTGAGGTTGAGAATGGCTTCTGCCTGAATGTCCGAAAGCCTGAATTTCTTCATGAGCACGGGCTTTGGCTCATCTTCCCTGCGGATGATCGCAATGACCTCATCGATATTGAGATACGCAATGAGCAGACCGTCGAGAATATGCAAACGATCGGTAACGATCTGCAAGCGGTGTTGCAGTCGACGCTTGACCGTATCCTTGCGAAACTTTATCCACTCGGCAAGCAATTCGACCAGATTGAATGCCTGCGGCCGGCCGTCGAGTCCGATGATGTTCATGTTGACCCGGCAGGTACGCTCCAGCGACGTTGTCGAAAACAGGTGCGACATCAGCTCATCCTTGTCGACCCGATTGGACCGGGGCGAAATGACAAGGCGCGTCGGATCTTCGTGATCGGATTCGTCGCGCAAGTCCTCAACCTGCGGCAACTTCTTGGCACGCATCTGCGCAGCAATCTGCTCGAGCACCTTGCCACCCGAGATCTGGTGCGGCAGCGACGTGATAACGATGTCACCATTCTCGACTTTGTAGCCGGCCCGCAATCGTAAGGTTCCGCTGCCGGTCGCATAGATTTGCCGGATGTCCTCGCGCGGCGACACGAGTTCCCCACCGGTGGGGTAGTCCGGCCCTTTGATGTGCTTCATCAAAGCCGCAACCGTCGCCTTCGGGTTGTCGATCAGATGAACGAGCGCACTCGCAACTTCTCGCAGATTATGCGGCGGCACATCGGTCGAAAGACCCACCGCGATTCCGGTCGTACCGTTTAATAGCAAGTTGGGAAGCCGCGCCGGCAGGACCACCGGCTCGTCCATCGTGCCATCGAAATTAGGCACCCAGTCGACGGTACCGTGCGCAAGCTCCTGCAGCAGGCTTTTCGCGTACGGTTTCAGGCGCGACTCGGTATATCGCATTGCTGCAAAAGACTTGGGGTCGTCTGTCGAACCCCAGTTGCCCTGTCCATCTATGATCGGATAGCGGTACGAGAAATCCTGTGCCATCAGGACCATGGCTTCGTAACAGGCAGAGTCACCGTGTGGATGGAATTTGCCAATTACATCCCCAACCGTGCGCGCTGATTTCTTCGGCTTCTGCCCGGCGGACAGGCCCAGCTCACTCATGGCATAGATGATGCGGCGCTGCACCGGCTTGAGGCCGTCGCCAATCTGCGGCAATGCGCGATCGAGAATCACGTACATCGAGTAGTCGAGATAGGCCTTCTCGGTGTACTCCCGGAGCGGCTGTTGCTCGACGCCTTCGAGATTCAGACTGTTTTGCATTCCTTATACCTCGGCAAGGTTGCCCTTGGTCTCGAGCCACTTGCGACGGTCTTTCGCACGTTTTTTCGCGAGCAGCATGTCCATGGTCTGATCGGTCTTGTCTTTGCCACTGACGGTAAGTTGCACAAGCCGCCGCGTATCCCGATTCATCGTCGTCTCTCTGAGTTGCGCCGGATTCATTTCGCCCAGACCTTTGAAACGCGTCACCGTCACCTTGCCACGCATTTTTTCGGCTTCGATTCGATCGAGAATGCCTTTCTGCTCGCTGTCATCGAGCGCGTAGAAGACTTCCTTGCCGACGTCGATGCGATACAGCGGCGGCATGGCGACGTAAACGTGACCTGCCAGCACCAGCTCGCGGAAGTGTCGCAAGAACAGTGCACAAAGCAGTGTGGCGATGTGCAAGCCATCCGAATCGGCATCGGCGAGGATACAGATTTTGTGATAACGAAGATCGCGGAGGTCACTGTCGCCCGGATCGATTCCCAGGGCGATACTGATATCGTGCACTTCCTGCGAGGCGAGAATCTCGCTCGAGTCGACTTCCCAGGTGTTCAGGATCTTGCCTCTGAGCGGCATGATCGCCTGCGTGTTGCGGTCGCGGGCCTGCTTGGCCGAACCACCTGCCGAATCGCCCTCTACCAGAAACAATTCGCAAAGCTCCGGTTCCTGCGAGGTGCAGTCCGCGAGTTTGCCCGGTAGCGCGGGTCCCGAGACGATCTTTTTGCGCACGACCTTCTTGGCTGCCTTGAGCCGTTTCTGTGCCTTGCTGATCGCAAGTTGTGCGATTTGATCGCCGGTTTCCGGATGCTGATTGAGCCACAGCGAAAAACTGTCCTTGATGACGCCCGTCACAAACGCTGCCGACTCGCGCGACGACAAGCGTTCCTTCGTCTGTCCGGAAAATTGCGGGTCTTCGAGTTTGACGCTCAAAATAAAGCTCAGGCCATCCCAAACATCCTCGGGTGCAACAGACACGCCGCGTGGCAGCAGACTGCGAAAATCTGCGAACTCGCGCAACGCGTTCGTCAGGCCGGTGCGCAGTCCATTGACATGCGTACCCCCCTGCGCCGTCGGGATCAGATTAACGTAGCTTTCTGTGACATTCTGACCTCCGTCCGTGGTCCAGGTCAGCGCCCAGTCGACTGCTTCGGTGTTGCCCGACAGGCTTCCCGAAAACGGGTCGGCCGGCAGCAGCTCGCCTCCGCCGATAGCCTCGATGAGGTATTCCTCGAGGCCGCCCGAATAGCACCACTCGATTTTTTCCCCGGGCTTCTCGACCTTGAGACGAACCGTCAGACCCGGGCAGAGTACAGCTTTCGCGCGCAGCGCGTGTTTCAGTCGCGACACCGAGATCTTCGGCGAATCGAAATACTGCGGGTCCGGCCAGAAACGGATCGTCGTGCCCGTGTTGGCCTTGCCGACGGTGCCGACCTCTTCGAGTTTGCCGCGCTTCTTGCCGCCGGCGAAACTCATGTTGTATTCCTTGCCACCGCGTCGGATCCAGACCTCGAGGTTCCTGGACAGCGCGTTGACTACGGATACGCCGACGCCGTGCAGGCCGCCCGAATACTGGTAGTTCTTGTGATTGAATTTGCCGCCTGCGTGCAGCCGCGTCAGGATCAGCTCGACACCGGGAATCTTTTCTTTCGGGTGTTTGTCAACCGGCATACCGCGCCCGTCGTCGACGACTTCGAGCGAACCGTCCTTGTACACGGTGACTTCGATTTTCTTGCAATGACCTGCAAGCGCTTCGTCCACGCTGTTGTCGACGACTTCGTGAGCCAGGTGGTTCGGCCGGGTCGTATCGGTATACATACCGGGCCGGCGCCGTACAGGCTCCAGCCCGCTCAGGACTTCGATGTCCGCCGCGTCGTATCGTTTTGCCATCTATCCTGTGCCAGAGGTTGCCCAAGCGATGCTCGGCAGGATTCTAGCGTGATTGCACCGACAGCGCATCTACTGAAAAACGGAGACCTTCTGCTTTTCTTGAAAAATGCAGAAGATCCCCATTGCTAGTCGAGGTCTCCGAGCAACGAGCGTCGGATATTCTCCGCGACAGGCGAGATTTCGACCCGGTAGTTCTCGTGATCGATTCCGGCCGCAAGCGTCGCACCGTCTTTAAGCGCGGCAATCATCTCCGGACTCAGCTCGAAACGCAGGAAATGTACCGCGGATGTCTTGACCTCGTCAGAGCGTTCGAGATCTTCGTCGGCGATCGCGTAACTCTTCTCGAAATCAGCAACCCGCACGAAGACGCGATTCTCAATGCCGACAAGCTGCCTGAGCATGACCTGGCGCTCCTCGACTTCGGGAAACTCGACCATGAAGGTGGCCTTCCAGTTGGAGCCGTCGGGTATCAACGGATTGTAGGCCTCGAGTTCTTCGTTGATGCCAGCAGCCTCGAAAATCCGCTCGATGCGCAACATCTCCTGAATCTGATACTGCATCGTCATGCGATCTTCGAAGTACAACGCGGCGTTGGTGCCGAGCGCAAGACGCCGGTTGCGTTTGTGCTGGAGAACATCGCCACGAAATTCATCGCGCAGCCCGGCGTACTGCTCGAGGCTATACAGATCATCCCGCGTCAGTTTTTGCATGCTCATCACAATCCGTAAGCGTGTTTAAGAAGCCCCATTGGGTGCTCACCATGATGATCCTCGAGACCCTGCACAATTTGTTCCGCGGCCATCGGGCAGTCGCTGACGAAATGGTCGGCTGCAGCTTTCTTTACTTTGTTGACGACCGGGCGTGCGATCTTTTTCGAAATGTCGTGAAAGTCCTTCTTCACGGCATAGGTACCGTCATGACCCGAACAACGCTCGATGGCTTCCACCTCTGTATCCGGGACAAGCTGCAGAATGTCCCGGGTTTTCAAGCCGATGTTCTGCACGCGCAAATGGCAAGGCACCTGGTACGACACTTTGCCCAGTGAATTCCTGAAATTAGTATCCAGCTTGCCATCCTTGTGCCGCAGCATCAGGTATTCAAACGGGTCGAACATCGCAGCACGGACCTTCATGACGTCGGGGTCGTTCGGGAACATCAGCGGCAATTCCTGCTTGAACATCAGTGTGCAGGAGGGGATCGGCGTCACGATATCCCAGCCTTTGTCGACCCAGGCTGCGAGCACCGGAATGTTGACTTCCTTCGCCTTCGCAACCGCATCAAGATCACCAAGTTCGAGCTTCGGCATGCCACAGCAGCGTTCTTTCTCGGCCAGCGCCACGGGAATGCCATTGTGTTCGAAGACGGTGACGATATCCTCATCGATCACCGGATGATTGCGGTTGCCGTAGCACGTCGTGTACAGCACGACTTTGCCTTTCGTACTGTCGGTCGAAACCGCCGCTTCACCGCTCGCGCCTCGATGTGACTTCAGACGTTTGCGTGCCGACTTCGAGTGGTATTCGGGCACAGGTGCATCGCGATGCACACCCAGTGTCTTCTCGAGAAGAACGCGCCCGGCCTTGCTGCGATTAGTGGCATTGACCGCCTGCGTAATAACCGGAATACCGGCCAGTCTGCCGACTTTGTCGGTCGCACTGAGTATGCGATCTCGCCATGGCGCGCCCTGCTTTTTGAAACGTGCGGCTTTGGCACGCAGCATCAAATGCGGGAAGTCGACGTTCCACTCGTGTGGCGGCACGTACGGACACTTCGTCATGTAGCACATGTCACACAAATAACAATGGTCGACGACGTCCCAGTAGACCGACTTCGGGACCGTGTCGAGCTCCATGCTCTCCGACTCGTCAACTGCATCGAACAGCGTCGGAAACGAGTTACAGAGATTGAAACAGCGACGGCAGCCATGACAGATATCGAAAACACGCTCGAGCTCCCCGAAAAGCGCCTTCTCGTCATAGAACTCGTCAGCTTGCCAATCGAGCGGGTGGCGCGTCGGAGCCTCGAGACTGCCCTCGCGCCGATCTGATGGTGGCACCATTCGAAAAAAGCCAGGCCTTGCGGCCCGGCTTCCTCATCTAGTCGTCGAGTGAGTCCAGTGCTTTCTGAAAACGATTGGCATGTGACCGCTCAGCTTTTGCCAGCGTCTCGAACCAATCGGCGATTTCATCGAATTCTTCGTCGCGCGCGGTTTTCGCCATGCCCGGATACATATCAGTGTACTCGTGCGTTTCGCCTGCAATCGCGGCAGCGAGATTATCTGACGTTGATCCGATCGGCAGCCCCGTGGCCGGGTCGCCGGTTTCCTCGAGATACTCGAGATGACCGTGCGCATGTCCCGTCTCGCCTTCGGCCGTGGAGCGGAACACGGCGGCAACGTCGTTATAGCCTTCGACATCAGCCTTCGCGGCGAAATACAGGTAGCGTCGATTGGCTTGCGACTCACCGGCAAATGCATCTTTGAGGTTTTGTTCTGTTTTGCTGTCTTTCAGTGACATTTCAGGTCCTCTCATTTGAGAATTATTGTCGTTTAGACTGAGTCTAACGGAGCAATACTTTATGCTCGCATACTAATGTTGTCAATTCGTTCAAACCGAAGGCCGAGCATTGACGCTGCATGTAACGCGCTGTAGCGTAACGCCGCAGGCTGCAACGGATTCCGTCATGAGCACCAATAAAGCGATCAACCTCGAGAAATCCCTGTCCAGGCTCGAAGAACTTGTCGAGGAACTCGAATCCGGCGACTTGCCGCTGGACAAGGCAATGAAGAAATTCGAAGAAGGCATCAGGCTGACGCGCGGCTGTCAGGCGGCTCTCAAGGAAGCCGAGCAAAAAGTCGACATTCTGCTGCAGAGCGCCGGTGGCGAGGAACTCGCAGAATTCGAGATCGAAGACGGCGAATAGTACAGCGGCTCAGTCGCCCATCAATTCGAGCAGCGCGACGACCGTCGACTCCACACCGGCACGCACGGATGGCTCCGGTGCGATCTTGAACAACGGCGAATGATGGCTCGGCACCGGCGCTCCGCCGGCCGCCTCGCGATCAAAATCCTCCTGTGGTGTCCCGCCAACCGCCCAATACACAGTTTCAATGTACGGATCGACGGTGAAGTAAGGAAAATCCTCACCGCCCATGCCTTTGCTGGGATTGTCGACGATTCTGTCCTCACCGAGGTCAGCCGCCCAGGCAAGCTTGAGCCGCCTCGCCAGCTGCGGCGTGTTTGTCGTTGGCGGTACCGACTCATCCTGGATGATCACCTCGGGCAGCTTGTCTTCGGGAAGACCGGCAACGCGCCCCATGTTCTCGGCGATGCGCACGATGCCTTCGAGCAACAACTGACGCGTTTCCTCGCTGGTATTGCGGACCGTTAGCTGCAAATGTGCGCCGTCCGAGATGATGTTGTGTTTTGTACCAGCGTGAAAGGACCCGACAGTCACCACACCCGGGTCCCGCGGCGGCAACTCGCGCGCGACCAGAGTCTGTAACGCGAGGACAATCTGGCTGCCCAGTACGATCGGGTCCTTGCCGCGATGTGGATGCGCGCCGTGTGCACCAACGCCATGAATGATGATGTCGACCGTATCGACGCCCGCGTAAGGACTGCCCTCGGACACATTGATTGTGCCGGCAACGTCGCCGGCCGAGACATGAAATCCCAGTGCGTAATCAGGCTGCCCGAAGCGCTCCCAAATTCGGTCTTTGCGCATTGCTTTGGCGCCCAGGCCACGCTCCTCGGCAGGCTGCACGACAAGCATCAACGTGCCGTGCCACGCGTCTTTGCGGGCCGCCATCTGACGCGCGCTGCCGACGAGGCTTGTGATGTGCACGTCATGCCCGCAGGCATGCATTGTCGGCACGACGGCTCCGCTTATCGGGTCTCGCTGCTGCGCCTTCGAAGCATTTGGCAAACCCGACTTCTCCTCAACGGGCAAACCATCCATATCCGCACGCATCATGACCAGCGGGCCGACGCCATTTTCGAGGATTGCGACCAACCCGGTGCCGCCGACCTGCTCCGTCACTTCGAAGCCGGCGCCGCGAAGTTCGTTCGCCATCCGTTCTGCCGTCCGAAATTCAACCAGTGACAGCTCTGGATTGCGATGAAAGTGGTCCCAGAGATTTTCCAGATACGCGTCGTAGTCCTGCTTGATGTCGTCAGCAAGCTCGTTGGAAAAAACGGGCGAGACAAGAACCAGGGACGCACTGGCGAGCGCTGCAAGACAATACTTCATGGGTGGCCCCCGAGTAGCGGAATTCAAGAGGCCTAGTCTAGCGGAAATGCAATCATGACAGGCACCCTGACTCCGCGGAGCCAGGGTGCGTATCCACGTTATCAGGTGTTGGCAGCCCCGTTACCCTGCAGGCGCGTAATCAGCGATCGGAGAAAGACCTTGTTGAAGCGCAATTGGCAGGCAGACGACACCTGCTCCATCAGCGTCGAGCTGACTCGCAGAATTGTCACAGCGCCGTCGGCCTGAATAGATGCCTGGCGTTTCGCGCCCCGCACGTAACTCGTTTCGCCGAAGCAGTCACCGTTCGATAAGCTGCCGATATTATTGCCATTAGCCTGTACCCGTACGCTCCCGGTCACAATGATATAAAAACGATCGTCGATTTCGCCTTCTTTCACAATGTCATCGCCGTCCTTGTACTCGTGCCAGTCCGAAGCACGCAGCACTTCCCAAATCTCGGCGTGCGAGAACTCGTGGAAGAACGTCAGTGACCGCAGCACATCGAAGTGCTCCTGATTATCCAGACTGTCGTATTTTTGCCGCAGATCCTTGTATACGCGTGTCAGCTCGGCGGCCATCGCGGCGCCACTCGACAGGCGCTTGTCAGGGTCTTTTTGCATCGTGGTCGCGACGGCGTCTTCCAGTTCCGTGGGAAGATCATTGCGATACGTGTGGATCGGCGGTGGCGTCGCGTAAACGATTTGATGCAATAACTTCGAAAGATTGTCGGCACGGAATGGGCGGAAACCGGTCAGCAGCTCGTACATGACCGCACCGAGCGAATACAGGTCCGATCTGGGCGTCAACTCTTCAGATTGCACCTGTTCGGGCGACATGTAGCTGGGCGATCCCGCGATGCCTTCAATCCGCGACACTTCCGAGTCGTTTACGATTGCGATGCCGAAGTCGATGATGCGCACATCATTATCGATCGTCAGCATTACGTTCGATGGTTTGATATCGCGGTGTATGACGCCACGGCCATGTGCATAGTGCAGCGCCTTGGCGCACTTATATATAATCTCTACGACATCATCGACGCGCAGCAGGTTATCCGGGCGGCAATACGCAGCCAATGTCCGCGCGCCCTGAATGTGTTCGGTGACCACGTAGTACTTGCCATCTTCTTCGCCAGCGTCATAGATCGGCATGATGTTCGGATGCTGTAGCATGCCGACCATGTGCGCTTCGTTGAAGAACATCTTTCGCGAGACACGCGCCCGATCGGCATCCGTGTCTTCTTCGATGTTGTAGACCTTGATCGCAACGTCGCGACGGTAGTACGGATCGTGAGACAGGTAGACCATGCCCGTGCTGCCCTTGCCGATCTTATTGATGATGACGTATTTGCCGATCTTGTCGGGTACGTCACCAGGGCGTTCAATTTCGCTGACTGGACTGGCCATGTCGTCTCACGTTAGGTCATAAGCCACCCGTACAAAGCCAGTAAAACTGCGGCGTACAGGGCGGCCACGAGGTCATCCAGCATAATTCCGAGACCTCCGCCCAGTCTGTGATCCAGGTCCCGAATCGGCCACGGTTTGACAATATCGAAGGCCCGAAACAGCAGGAATCCCAGTATCCAGGCGCGGAGCGTCGCGGGTGCTGCCAGCAGCGTGACGAACATGCCGGCGACCTCGTCCCAGACGATGCCACCGTGATCGTGGACGCCGAGCCGCTTCGAACTCTCCCCGCAGATCCAGATTCCCGCGACGAACAGCAATACGGCCAGCCCAATTTGCGTCGTCAGGCCCAGATCCAGCGTCAGCCAGGCGAGCAGCACGCCGAGCAGCGAGCCGACAGTGCCCGGAGCAAACGGTGCCAGGCCTGTGCCCAGGCCAAAGGCCAGAATGTGCACCGGATCGGTCAGTACACGCCGTACCAGGTTCTGCTCGGGATCCTTCATTGAAAGTGACGGTACCCGCCGTCGACATAGCTCACAACCTTGCCGTCGTCGTAACAGATGATCCCCGGACGTTTGCTTACTTTGCCGATCGCTGTCACCTGCACACCTGCTATTTCGCCGGGCAACTGTTCCGACGATGTAAAACAGAGTTCGTAGTCGTCGCCACCAGACAGCGCGAAGCTGCGCTGTTGCTCCTGGTCAAAACTGGACTTCAGCGCGATCGACGTCGGTATTTTGTCCAGATAGAGATCGGCACCAACCCCGCTGGCCGTCAGTAACTTGTCGAGATCACCGTAAAGACCATCGGATATGTCAATCGCGGCACTTGCCCTGCCGACAAGTGCGCAACCGAGTCCAACTCTCGCAGTAGGTGACCAATAGCGGTCAATGAGATAACAATGCGGTCCCGGATGTGGCGGATCATTCTGCTGCAGGCGGAGACCGGCCGCAGCATCGCCGACTTCGCCCGATACGTAAATCGTATCTCCGATACGCGCACCAGATCGTAAGATAGCCCGGCCCGGATCGACGTGTCCGCTTACTTGCACGGTTACGACAACACTGTCACCCCTCGTCACGTCGCCGCCAACCAGTGCAACGCCGTGCTCCGCTGCCGCTTTGTGCAGTCCATGCGAAAAAAAGCTCAGCCAGGATTCATCAACTGCAGCAAGCGTAAGTGCGAGTGTCATCCAGCGCGGCTCTGCCCCCATGGCCGCAATATCCGAAAGATTCACCGCCACCGCGCGGTACCCGAGTGGCTCCGCCTCGAAGTCTTTGATTGCATAAGGAAAGTGAACGCCTTCGACCAGGGTGTCAACGACGGTGACGAGATCCTTGCCCATCGGCGGCCGCAGTACGGCGCCATCGTCACCAATACCCGTTATGACGCTGGCCGATTCGTCCGGACGAACGAAATACTTCTGGATCAGTTCAAACTCGTCCACGTTGCTGGGTCTTGACCTCCTCACTGCGCAAGGTCTGCGCTGCGACATCGAGGCAGGCGTTGATGTATTTGTGTCCATCCAACGCACCAAAGCGTTTCGCCAGATTGACACCCTCGTTGATCACGACGCGATAAGGCACATCGACACGTGATTCAAGCTCGTACACGCCAATCAACAGTACGGACAGCTCAACCGGATCCAGCTGCGCGAGCGGGCGATCGATCAGCGCGTCGATTTTCTGTTCGAGCTCAGCCTGTGATCGGCAGATGAACGGCAAGGCTTCGTCAAAAAAATCCTTGTCCACACGATCGTAGGCCGTCTGCTCGTGAAACTGTTCGAGCAACTCGTCACACGCATGCCCTGCTATCTGCTTTTGGTACAACGCCTGCACGAGCAATTCGCGAGCACGCGTCCTCGCGCCTGTTGATTCGGTATGGGTCATTCGAGGCGGCGAAGTGTGTTGACCATCTCAATGACGGCAAGCGTTGCCTCTTCGCCCTTGTTGCCGGCCTTGGTGCCGGCACGTTCGATCGCCTGCTCGATCGTGTCGACGGTCAACACCCCGAACCCAACCGGAACACCGTGCGTTCGGCTCGCCGCAGCGATACCGCGCACGCACTCCCCTGCCACGTAATCGAAATGCGGCGTACCACCTCGAATCACCGCGCCCAGGGCGACGATGCCGTCGAATCGGCGGGAAGCAGCAACCTTGTCAACAGCGAGTGGCATCTCGAAGGATCCCGGTACGCGCACGACTTCAATATCCGCGTCGGCTGCGCCGTGCTGCTTCAGGCAGCGCAATGAAGCCTTTAGCAACGAGTCTACTATGAAGTCATTGAAGCGAGCCGCGACGATCGCAAATCGCGCGTCGCGAATGATCATGTCGCCTTCCGTAGTTTTGATTTTTTCCATGGGTCGTGACTATTCTTCGACGTACTCGGTGATTTCGAGGTCGAATCCCGAGATCGCGTACATGTGCTTGGGTGCTGATAATACACGGATTCGGGACAGCCCGAGGTCGCGGAGAATCTGTGCGCCCACACCGTAGGTGCGCAATACGGCATCGCCACTGCGCCGCTCAGTCAGCTCGTCATGAGCCTGGTTGAGACTCTCTACGGCGTCCATGAAGTCACGCGACGATTCCTGATCGCGCAATACAACGATGACGCCCACGTCCTCGGCCGCGATGCGCTTGATCGCACTGTTCAAAGGCCAGCCCAGAGAGCGACTCTGCACGCCAATCACATCACCAAGAGTGTCCTGCAGGTGCACGCGTACGAGCGGGTTGTCGTTGGTTCCCGGGTCGCCCTTAACGAGCGCAACATGCACGGCACGATTAACATGGTCATCGTAACAAACCATCGTGAATTCGCCGTATTCCGTCGTGATCGCCTGTTCGCGGATACGCTCGACATTGCGTTCTTTTTCCAGCCGATAGCGAATCAGATCTGCAATCGTGCCGATCTTGATGTTGTGTGCGCGGGCAAATTTCTCGAGATCGGGACGCCGCGCCATGGTGCCGTCCTCATTGAGAATTTCGACGATCGCGGCGGACGCTTCAAAGCCGGCGAGCCGCGCCAGATCACAGCCTGCTTCGGTGTGACCCGCTCGAGTCAGGACTCCGCCCGGTTGCGCCATCACCGGAAAAATGTGTCCGGGCTGGCTCAAATCCTCCGGCCTTGCGGACGGCGCGACGGCAGCCTGAATGGTACGCGCGCGATCGTGTGCGGAGATACCGGTCGTAATGCCCTCAGCCGCCTCTATCGATATGGTGAAATTCGTTGCGTGGTGATCGTCCGTTTCACTGACCATCAGTGGCAGGCGAAGCTGGGCACAGCGATCACGTGACAGTGTCAGACAAATCAGACCACGCCCGTGGGTCGCCATGTAGTTGACATCTTCAGGCCGCACTTTCTCGGCTGCCATGATCAGATCGCCTTCGTTCTCGCGATCCTCATCATCGACCATGATGACCATTCTTCCCGCCTTAATATCGGCGATGATGTCGTCAATACTGCTGAATGCCGCTTCTTTTGCGCGCGGGTGCACTGTCGTATTGTCAGCCATAACCATGTTCCCTTAGAAATTCCATTGACAGTCCATCGCTGTCCTTTGCAAGCAAGCGTTCGATATAGCGCGCCAGCAGATCGACCTCGATATTGACAGTCGATCCTGTGACATAGTCACCGATGATTGTAGCCTGTGCAGTGTGTGGGATGATATTGACATCGAACACGCTGCCACGCACTTCGTTGACCGTGAGACTGACGCCATCGACGGTGACCGAGCCTTTCCTCGCGACATAACGTGCGTATTCGCTCCGAATCTCGATCGCGAGCCGAATCGATCGCGCATCTGTTTCACGTTGCACGACCTTGCCAACACAATCGACATGGCCGCTGACCAGGTGTCCACCCAGTCGATCGCCGAGCGAAAGGGACGGCTCGAGATTGACAGCATCGCCAATACCGAGCTGGCCCAGCGCAGTAACATCGAGAGTCTCGATCGAGACGTCTGTATCAAAACTGTCGGCTCGCAATTCGACGGCGGTCAAACACACACCATTAACCGCGATGCTCTCGCCGGTTTCATAGTCCGAGAATGGCATCTCGTCGG